>NZ_JAIMDU010000016.1:0-52446 GCF_019794615.1 Streptococcus suis | reverse complement strand
ATTTGCCATGGAAGGAAAAAATTAAAAGAGCATGTAAATAGAAAAAGGTTCCAGAGTCGACAGGACTTTGGAGCCTTTTTCAATATACTTTGTTATTGGGCGCTTACGAATTTCGTAAGCGCCAACTATTATTTTGTTGAATAAAAAAAGGCAAGTCAAATTGACTCGACTTACCTTGCATTTATTCATTAGTACTAGTCGTTGTACTACTTGAGCTTTCTGTTGTATCGGAAGAAGTAGAAGAGGAACTTGCACTGGTACTGGAACCAGTACTTGACGTTGCAACTGAAACGTATAAAGTAACAGCTCCATCAATAACAGTTCCAGCCTCAGGATATTGTCCAATCACAATATCGCTCGTAGAAGTTGTATAACTACGATCTTCTTGTTTCTCAATTGTAGTTACACCTAAAGATTGTAGCTGATTTCGAGCTTCAGAGTATGTATATCCTGCGGAAACAAGATCTGGCATAACAATTTCCTTACCCTTTGAGACCGTCATATTTATAACTGATCCTTTTTCCAATTCTACTTTCGGTAGAGGATCTGTTCTAATAACATTCCCTTGACTAACACTCATGCTGTATTCTTCTGAAATTGTTCCAACAATAAATCCTGCAGCTTCAAGAAGTTGTTTAGCTGTATCTTGTGATTTCCCAGTTACATCTGGTACAGATTGTGGTTGAGTCCCTTTCGAAACAATGATTGTTACAGTGCTTCCTTTTTCTTTTGAACTATTTGCCACAGGATCTGTCTTAATAACGTAGCCATCATCAACTGAATCGCTATACTCTTCTTTTTGAGTCACTTTAAAACCAAGTACTTCTAATTCTGCTTGTGCTGTATCTGCATCATTGCCACTAACATCTGGCACAGTAACCATTGCTACGCTTGCAACAACAATATCTACCTTACTACCCACTCTTCGTGAGGCAGTTGCTTCAGGAGTAGTTCTTATCACAGAACCTTCTTTTACTTCAGTCGATGCCTCTTCAGTGATATTTCCAACAACTAATCCAGAAACTTCTATTTTCTCTTTTGCAACATCCAACGTTTCTCCAACCACATTAGGAACTTGGACAGTAGCAGGTGTGTTATAGATTAGGAAAGCTAATGCAGCAATCGTTAATACTATTACCCCAATCAAAACTTTATAGCGTGTCCGAACCCCTCTTCTCGGTTTAAATGCTTGTTTAGAGGTAGATTTAGAAATAGGTTTCAAGTCTGTTTTAGTTTCAGATTTTATATGCTCTTCTTGGACTTTCGTATCAACGTTTGCTTGAGAAAGTTTTGGCAATGTCTTTGTATCGACTCGATTACCTTCTAAAATTACTCGTTGTTCATTCCTTCTATCCACGGAAAGTGAAGATGCTAGATCTGCATACATTTCTGCAACAGATTTATACCGTTCAGTAAGCTTCTTTGCAGTTGCTTTTAAGACAATATTTTCTAAAGCTTGTGGTACATTTGCATTTTCTTCCCTTACAGAGGGTAGAGGTTTTTGGAAATGTTGCAAAGCAATTGTTACTGCGCTATCACCATCATATGGAATTCTCCCAGTTAACATTTCAAAGAGAATAATCCCCATTGCATAGATATCACTTTGAATCGTTGCTTTTCCCCCACGAGCTTGTTCAGGGGAAAGATAGTGAACAGATCCAAGCATTGAATTGGTTTGCGTAAGACTAGTTTCCGCAAACGCAACAGCAATACCGAAGTCTGTAACCTTTGCTACACCGTCTTTTGTTAACAGTACGTTTTGAGGTTTTAAATCTCTATGTACAATACCGCGAGTATGCGCCATTCGCATCGCCAAGAGTATCTGCCCCATTATACGCACAGCAACATCATTAGCCAGCGGTGCATTTTCTTTTATGTAGCGCTTTAAATCAAGACCATCAACATATTCCATCGCCAAATATTGCTGTCCGTCTTCTTCACCAATATCTGAAATACGAACAATATTTGGATGATCCAAATCTGCCATAGCTCGCGCTTCTCTTTGAAAACGCTGAACAGCAATTTGATCCGTTTGATAGTTGGTTCGAAGTACCTTCACAGCAACTTCTTCCCCATCCAAAATCAAATCTCTAGCAAGGTAGACATCCGCCATCCCTCCACGACCAATTTGCCGTATAATTCGATACCGACCGGCAAATATTTTACCGATTTGAATCATTAGTGCGCCTCCTCCGTTATATGCAGAAGTGCAACTGTAATATTATCTAAACCACCAGCGTTATTTGCAAAACGAATCAATGTTTCAGCCTTACTTTCGAGGGAGACATCACTCAGTACGATATCGCGAATATCATCAACCGATACCATGTTTGTCAACCCATCACTATTTATGATAACAAAATCTCCCACCTCAAGAGTCTTCAAGGCAATATCTGGCTCAATCGGATCTGCTTGCCCAATAGATTGAGTAACAATATTCTTTTGTGGATGGCGCTGTGCCTCTTCTTCAGTTAGTTGACCTGCTCTTACCAAAGCACCAACCAAGGAATGATCATTTGTGAGACGAGAATACTCCCCATCATGAATCAATCCAACGCGAGAATCACCAACATGGGCATAAATCATTTGATTCTCAATAATGACAACTGCCTCTAAAGTTGTCCCCATCCCTTTATATTCTTCCGTCTGTCCCAATTCATGGATTTTTTTATTTTCTTGATCAATGACCTCAACCATCCATTCCCGAACATCATTCAACGTTGATAATTGAGTGTCAACCCAAGCAATTCCAAGATCAGTTGCTGTCATTTCACTAGCCACATGTCCCGCACGGTGACCCCCCATCCCATCTGCTAATACGATTAAATCAATACCAGCTCTATTGGTATAGCGGTTCACATAATCTTGGTTATTTGAACGTTTGAGTCCAACATCTGTTAATAATGCAATTTCCATATTTATTCTACCGTTGCGAAGCAACTTCCTCCTCTTATTCTAGGATTTTCGTCTAAATTGACTAATGAAAAATCCATCAGTTTCAAATAGTTCTGGTGTAATTAACAAACAGCCATCCACCATAATATCAGTTAGATAATGTTCTAACCTTACCTGCTCAAAATTCGGATGATCGGCTAAAAACTCTCGAACAACCTCTAGGTTTTCTTTAGCAATAATCGTACAAGTACTATAGGTTATTATACCACCTATTTTCAGGGTTTGGCAAACACTGTCTAATATTTGCAATTGAATACTTTTCAATGAATCAAAATCCATTACTGCTTTATTGTAACGAATATCTGGCTTACGACGGATAAGCCCTATTCCGGAACAAGGGGCATCCACCAATATTTTATCAAAGCTATCGGGACCAAATGTTTCATGAACTTGACTTGCATCTAATCGCATAGTCTCTATTTTCTCAGCCAATCCCAATCGATGAGCATTTTCTTCAATTAACGCCAACTTATGATCATAAAGGTCCAAGGCAGTAACTTTACCAGTTGTAAGATAACTCGCTATATGACAGGTTTTTCCACCCGGAGCCGCACAGGCATCCAAGATGATTTCATCTCCTTGAATATCCAAAGTCGGAGCTACCAATTGACTGGTTTCATCTTGAATCGTTAAAAGCCCGTCTTTAAAATAATCTGTCCCTGCAAAGTGTCCATGAGATTTTACCAGACCAACAGGCGATAATTTTGAAACATCCGCACCTAATTCTCTTGCTAAACGATTTACTTGTTTACTATCTGTCACGCGCACACTAGCTTTGTTTCGAGTGTGCAGACTTTGAAAAATCTTCTCTGCGCGGTCCTCACCGTATTCCGTAATGAAGGTTTGGACCAGCCAAACAGGTACAGAATATTGAATAGATAACCGTTTATTTTTTCGCTTGATATCAGATGGACTTGGCAACGAAGTTTGACTGATTTTACGAAGAACTGCATTAACAAACTTGTCTGCACCTCGGCCTCTTTTTGCGATTTGTACAGCCTCATTGACAACTGCGTGAATAGGCAGTTTATCCAAATAGAGTAGCTGATACAGACTCAACATGAGTAGATAGTAAACCCATGTATCTAATTTTTCTCTATCCTCAATAAAATGTGCCAAATACCACTCTAGGGTCATTTTACGAGAAACCGTCCCATAAACCAACTCGGTCGCCAATCCCTTGTCCTGTACTGATAAACGAGAAGATTCTAGAGCCTTATTGAGAGCGATGTTCGAGTAGGCCCCTTGATCAAAGACTTGTTCCAATACGGACAAGGCTAGACTTCTTGCTGTTTCATGTTTATTGATCACCAAATTGATCTCCTACTGCAATATCTCGACCTGCACCATTTAAAAAGTCTGCAATGGTCATTTTTGGCTTACCAGCTGGCTGGACGGTTTTCAGAGAAAGGGCGCCCTGACCTGTCGCAATAATCAACTCTTTCCTACTTCGAGCAATAACCCGACCGACTGGTCCTTCACCTTCTGCTTCTACAGCTTCTTGAATTTTAAACCGTTCCCCTTGCCAATAGGTGTGGGCAATAGGCCATGGGTACATACCTCTAATCTGATTAAATAGTTGACGAGCTGTCTTATTCCAATCCAGAACCTCTTCCTCTGGCTGAATATTTGGTGAGAAGGTTGCCTGATCTGGATTTTGAGCGACTGGTTTCAAGTCACCAGCAATATAGCCTGGTAAGGTTTGTAATAATAAATCCCGACCAACAACAGCCAACTTTTCAAACAAGGTGCCGACATTGTCGCTTTCTTCAATAGCAATACTATCGCTGGAAATCATGTCACCGGCATCCATTTCCTTGACCATTTCCATGATGGTTACGCCGACATGTTCATCACCGTTAATCAAGGCGTAATGGATAGGGGCACCACCACGGTATTTAGGAAGAAGAGAAGCGTGAACGTTGACTGCAAAGCTAACAGAATTCAACAATTTGGTCGGTAGGAATTGCCCAAAAGCTGCCGTCACAATCCCATCTGCTCCTAAATTCATCAGCTCATCCATTTCTTGGCTTCCAGATAGCTTCTCTGGTTGATAGACTGGTAAATTGTATTCCAAGGCTACTTCTTTCACAGGTGTCATTTGAATGACTTTTTTTCGTCCAACAGCTCGGTCTGGCTGGGTTACAACAGCAAGTATTTCATAATTATTATCCGCTAATAATCCCTTTAAGACAGTAGCCGAAAACACTGGTGTTCCCATAAAAATCAACTTTGTCATGCTTCCTTTCTCATCTCCCTTTCATTCGTACTAATTTTTGATTATACTATCTCCTAATTATACCATTTATACTTATTTTTTCCTTAATTCAAGGTTTATTTAAATTAATAACGCACTATGAAAATAAATTTGGAATAAAAAAATGCAAGGTCAATCGTGACCTCACATCATATTCTGCGGTTCATTGTCAATAATCAACCGCAAATCTTGATTTTCTCTCTCCTGTGTCCAATCCAAAATCTGGTTCAAGACTTCTTCCAAACGGTCTTCATGCCGGTATTTCAAGATAATCTGGTAGTGGTAAAGATTATGGGTTCTGGCAATAGGCTTGGGCGTTGGTCCCAAGATTTGAATTGTATCCGTTAAGTGTTGACGGAGAAAGGCTACAGTTTCATAGGCTTTTTTCACGACAAATTCTTCTGACTTGTGAGACAAGGTTAAGCCAACCGTAAAATAGTAAGGTGGATAGCCAAGATTTTTCCGAATGCCCATCTCATAACGATAGAAACCTTCATAATCCTGCTCTTTGGCAAAAGAAATGGCATAATGATTGGGGTTGTATGTCTGAATCAGGACCTCCCCTTCCTTGTCAGCCCGACCGGCCCGACCAGCTACCTGAGTTAGCAACTGGAAGGTCCGCTCAGAAGACCGAAAATCAGGCAAATTGAGGGCCGTATCAGCATTGAGCACCCCAACCAGCGTCACATTTGGAAAATCCAAGCCTTTGGCAATCATCTGGGTTCCCAGAAGAATATCCGCTTCTCCTCGACCAAACCGTTCGAGCAATTCCTCATGAGCACCTTTTTTCTTGGTAGTATCCACATCCATACGCAAAATTCTAGCTTCTGGCAAGAGCTCCTGCAATTCATCGTAGGCCTTTTGCGTACCGGTCCCATAATAACGAATGGAACGACTTTGGCAGTTTGGACAGGTCTGAGGAATCCCCTTTTGAAAACCGCAGTAGTGGCAATTCATCGTCTTTGTGTCCATGTGGAGCGTTAGAGAAATATCACAGTTGGGACACTGGTCAACGCTACCGCAATCACGGCACATAACAAAAGAAGAATAACCTCGACGGTTCAACATAAGAACGACCTGTTCCTTACGAGCCAGCTTTTCTTTCATCTTATCAATCAAAACAGGGGTAAAGGTACTGGACTCCTGCTGACCAATGTAATCTCGAAAATCCACAACTTCCACTTCTGGAATACGAGCCAAGGGATTGGCCCTCTGGTTAAGAGTCAGCCTTCCATAAACTCCTCGACTAGCTCGAGCCCGTGTTTCAAGGCTTGGCGTAGCAGAACCCAAAACCAAGGTGGCTCGATTATAATCAGCCCGTAACTTTGCCACATCACGCGCATGGTAGCGTGGATTACTGTCCTGCTTGTAGGTCGCCTCATGCTCCTCATCAATGATGATAACGCCCAAGTTTGTCAATGGTGCAAAAATAGCCGAACGTGCCCCAACAACCACTTGGGCATTCCCCGTCTCAATCTTTCTCCACTCGTCATACTTCTCTCCATCAGACAAGCCCGAATGCAAAATAGCAACCTGCTGACCAAAACGAGAAATAAAACGGTTGGTCATCTGAGGGGTCAAGGAAATTTCAGGTACCAGCATAATAGCCGTTTTCCCCATTTTTAAAACCCTATCAATAACCTGGAGATATACTTCCGTCTTCCCAGAGCCAGTCACTCCTTGAAGCAAAAAGGTCTGACTTTCCTGACCGATAGAGGCCACAATCTCCCGAACCGCAATCGCCTGCTCTGGATTCAAATCCAAGGCCTGCGTTTTTTCCACCTTATCAAAAACTCCCTGAGTCCGCGACACTTCCTCTTCCCAGATTTCTATATAGCCCTTTTCTTGGAAATAGCGGAGCGTATCAGCTGAATAGTCCGATTTTAGATTTGAAAGGAGCTGGTCTTCCGAGTGTTCCAGAAGAAATTCCCTTAATTGCTGGCGTTTTTTGGCCCGATTGCTAATGTCTGCTTCTCGTAATCTCTCTAGACAAACTCGATACCATTTTTCTTTCTTAATTTGTTTCTTATCCTTGGCTACATAGTCTACCAAGATTTTTCCTGACTGGGCCAGACGCATGATTTTTCCTTGCTCTGTCACGTCCAAGTCAGAAAAACGAATCTGTTCCTTATCACCAAACAGACTAAGCTGATCTGCCATTTCCAAACCAAGCCCTGGACGAAGCAATTTGTCATAGGTTGAATTGAGCAAGCTGGGCAACATGGATTTTAAGAGGGTAATTTTATAGGAGAAGACCGACTTCCTCATCTGGTCCGCCAACCAAAATTGCTCTTGATTGAGAACAGGACTATAGTCCAAAACCTCGGCAAGCTCTTTTAAGTCTTGTAAGCTATTTTCGTTATCTTCATCAATCAAGTCAACCACAATCCCTTGAATCAGCCGATTTCCCTTACCAAAGGGTACATGGACACGCACGCCAACCTTGAGCCCCTCTTCCAACTCAGCTGGAACTCGATAGGAATAAGCTTGATCTGTCTGCATCAAAGGGACGTCTACAATAATCTGTGCTAACATACCATCTCCATTTATTTTACCTTCTAATACCACGACTAATGCGAACAAGGTTCACTTTATGAATAAACTCCAACTATTAGTTGGAGCAAATATTAAAAGATAAACTAAATGACCTACCTCCTTTCTATCAACATGTCTATCAATCTGAAAGTGAAAAGAAACCCGGATGGCATTCCCAACCGAGTCTTGTTTCTAAATCTTTTCGCCTTCTTCTTTTTCTTTAGCAATTTGCTCTTTGATTTTACGCTCTTCTTCTTCAGCAATTCGTTTTGCTTCTTCAGCACGACGACGGACCGCCTCACGTTTTGCTTCTGGGTCTGGGTGAATGACAACATTACCAGATTCAATCTCTTCCAAGGCACGAAGGGTAGATTTAACTGAGGTAAACTCCTGGGTTGCTTTCGCTCCCGCTTCCAATTCATGGGCCCGTTTAGCCTCAAGAATAACCAAAGAATACTTAGATGGCACCTTGTCTAACAAGGTATCAATAGACGGTTTTAACATCATAATGCGATTCTCTTCTCTTTCTATTATCGTTCTGCTATTTGCTCGCGAATCATTTCATCATAGCGACCAATTACTCGATCTACACGAAAATGTTCTGCTTCAATAATCCGCTTGACACGTTCAGCCGCCAATGGTACTTCGTCATTGACAACTGCATAATCATACTCGCGCATCAAGGCGATTTCTTCTTTTGCACGCTCAATTCGTTGACGGATTATCTCTTCACTATCCGTTCCCCGACCAATCAAGCGATCTTGTAATTCCTCTAAATCAGGTGGCGTCAAGAAAATGAACACCCCATCTGGAACCTTTTTCTTCACTTGGAGGGCACCTTGAACTTCAATTTCTAAAAAGACATCTATTCCCTTATCAAGAGTTTCATTGACGTATGTTAAAGGTGTACCATAATAATTACCGACATACTCAGCGTATTCTAACATTTGGCCTTGACGAATTAAATCTTCAAATTCTTCTCGGCTACGGAAGAAATAATCAACGCCATCCACCTCTCCAGGTCGTTGAGGACGTGTCGTCATGGAAACAGAATATTCAAACTTATTATCGGAGCTTTCAAAAATTTCCTTTCGAACAGTCCCTTTTCCAACACCCGATGGTCCAGAAAAGACAATGAGTAACCCTCGCTCTTGCATGACATCTCCTTTTAAATCTTTCATTCTAGTGTAACAAAATTTAGTCCTAATTTCAACTGCTTTTAAATGTGAATCATACATTTTCGACATTCATTTTCAATGTAGTCATAAAAATTAGAAAAGAGCCTATTTGATTCACCTTCAATTATCGGAACTTATCCAATACTGATGGTATCTCACCCAGACTCTTTTACATTCATTTTCAAATTTTATTTTGCAATATCTGTTGCTCGCGTTTCACGAATGACTGTTATCTTTATATTTCCAGGATAATCCAAATTGTTTTCAATTTTCTCACGGATATCGTGCGCCAAAATGGTGATCTTATCATCACTAACCTTATTTGGATGCACAATAATACGAATCTCACGACCAGCTTGAATGGCATAAGATTGTTTGATCCCATCAAAACTATTTGCGATTTCTTCCAAATCTTGAAGTCGTTTAATGTAAGCCTCCATTGATTCGCGACGTGAACCCGGACGGGCTGCGCTCAAAGCGTCAGCCGCAGCGACAATAACTGCAATCGTACTTGTCGCTTCAACATCACCGTGGTGACTTGCAATTGCGTTAACAACAACGGGATGTTCCTTGTATTTTTTAGCTAATTCTGTTCCGATTTCGACATGGCTTCCATCAACTTCTCGATCAATCGCTTTTCCAACATCATGTAAGAATCCAGCCCGGCGAGCCAAATTCACATTTTCACCTAATTCAGCTGCAAGCACGCCTGCCAATTTTGCAACTTCGATTGAATGTCGAAGAACATTTTGACCGTAAGACGTACGGAAATGAAGTCGACCCATGATTTTTATCAAATCTGGATGTAGATTTGGAGCACCTACTTCATAAGCAGCCGCTTCCCCATATTCACGGATGCGATTGTCCATTTCAATACGGTGTTTTTCTACTAATTCTTCAATCCGAGCCGGATGAATACGACCATCTTGCAACAATGTCTCCATTGTCATTCGAGCGATTTCCCGACGTATTGGATCAAATCCTGAAAGAACAACCACTTCCGGAGTATCGTCGATAATCACATCAATCCCTGTTAGACTTTCAAATGTACGAATATTTCGACCTTCTCGACCAATGATACGTCCTTTCATTGCATCATCTGGCAAATGGACAGATGTAATCGTCTGTTCCGCAACATATTCACCAGAAATACGCTGCATAGCTTGAGCTAATAGGTCTTTCGCCATCTTATCAGAACGCTCTTTTACTTCACGCTCTGCTTCTTTAATACGCGTAGCAATTTCATGAGATAACTTATCACGCGTATCTGCTAAGATAATCTCCTTCGCCTCATCTTGGCTTAAGGCAGCTACCCGTTCTAACTCTAGTGCTTTTTGCTCCTCTAACTTTGCAACTTCTTGCTCACGCTCATCTATGTGCTTAGATTTATCAGTCAGACTCTGTTCTTTTTTCTCCAAAGTCTTTTCTTTGTTGGTTAAATTGTCGTCTTTACGATCCAAATTACTCGCTCGTTCAGTTAAACGAGACTCAATTTGTTTTAATTCATGACGCTCTGATTTAAATTCTTCTGCAATTTCTTCACGATACTTGCGTGCCTCTTCCTTTGCTTCTAAAAGCAATTCTTTTTTCAAAGTTTTACGATCACGTTCTGCAGTTTGTAAGATGGCTTCAGCTTGATCTTCGGCACGGCCTCGAACATTACTTGCTTCTTGTTCCGCGTTCAAAAGTGTCAATTCTGCAGCCTCTTTTGCAGTTTTCATCTTCAAAGAAATGGCAAAGTAACCAATTACTAAACCAATGAGAGCAGAAACAAGAGTCACTACAACTGTAATGATTTCCATATTCTACCTCTTTCAGCTATATTATTTTGCTTCTTTTCATCAGTTGTCAAAACGAAATGATTTATTGATTTCTAACAGCATCCTAACATAGACTTAATATTCGATTTTCACAAAATCTGTTTCTATTTTACCATATTTGAAACGATTTCACAATTCCAAAATCATAAATATGGTATAATGAATTTATCACTATTTATGGAGGAAACGATGAAAAAAGATGTTGTTGTTGAAAGTTTTGAATTAGACCATACGATTGTTAAAGCGCCATATATTCGCTTAATTTCCGAAGAAGTTGGACCAAAAGGAGATATCATTACCAACTTTGATATTCGTCTGATTCAACCGAATGAAAACGCAATGGATACCGCTGGTTTGCATACTATTGAACATCTCTTGGCAAAGTTGATTCGCCAACGTATTGACGGGCTCATCGACTGTTCTCCATTCGGTTGCCGAACTGGGTTCCATATGATTATGTGGGGGAAACAAGACCCGACTCAAATCGCTCAGGTCATCAAATCAAGTTTAGAGGAAATTGCTGAAGGAATTACTTGGGAAGATGTTCCAGGGACAACAATTGAGTCATGCGGAAACTACAAAGACCACAGTCTCCACTCTGCAAAAGAATGGGCAAAATTAATTTTATCTCAAGGAATCTCTACTGATGCCTTTGAGAGAAACATCATCTAATCAAAAAGGTTTACAACCTATTCCATCGAATCTGGTTGTAAACCTTTTTGTATTATTCATTATTTTACTCAATGAAAATCAACCGATATTGTAGCCAGACTTTGAGTTTGAATTACAAATCGTGGAGACTTGCATCTTCAAATTTTTACCTCATTTACTAGTTACTAGACTCGGGCTGAAGCAACTACAACTTGTTCCATTTCCCACTTCAGTCCTTACGTTGAGAGTTTTTATACAAAAACTGTGAATTAGCGCTTGACAACAGATAATATTGATTTTCAAAAGCGTTAGTAATCTAAAGCATCAGAATTACCGGAAGCATTCCCAACAAAATAACCTGTTTTACAGTTAATCGAGAACAGGTAGGTACCGTCTGGCTTAAACATATTATAATAGCCATTACCATTGATAATATTCACTTTTTCCAAAATGTACTGATTGCCCGTGATGTAGCCTCGTTGTTGTGAAATGGCTACAATATTTTCTAAAGTTCCCGGAGTAAAATTCCAAGCCTCATTATTTGCATCATCAATCATCGCTTGATTGTACGGAACTCGACTACGATCGCGTTGCAAGGTAACTCCAGCTGGAATTGGAATCCCATAATCTGAAGTTGTAACAGTTGAAGCTTCTGTTGAACCTCCCACTGAAGTCGTACCGGTTGTAGTTTCAGTCGTTCCTTCTGAAGTAGTGTTACTTTGGCTTGTATCTGCCATTTCACTACTTGCCACACCACTCGCTTCTGTCCCTACAGTAGATGAAGCAACTTCTTGCTGTGAACGTCCAAAATTGACAACTGAAGCTAATAGTGCATCTACTGAACTAATTCCTGTTGTTGTTGCAGAGAGTGTCTCTCCTGCTTTTACAGTTGCTGTTGTATCAATTTCACCATCTACTACAACGTCTTTATCGAATTGAGCATTGGTCGCTTGGATAGCTGTAATCGCCTTCTCAAATGCATCGTATTGCTCTTTTGCTTTCTTATAGCTATCAGAGCTTTTATCTAGCTTATCTAGTAACGCTTTTAGCTCAGTCAACTTACCAAATTCTGAATTCTTCAATTTTGTCAAACTACTGTCAGTAAAGAAGCTAGCATAGAGTTGCTCAAAAGCAGTAACATTTGCATCTGTTGATGATGAGGTCGAGGTTTGACTTGTACTTGTAGAAGTAGCATCCGTATTCGATGATGATTGATTGGCGGAATTCATCCAAACTAAAGCAGTCCCTAACACACCAACAAATAATAAACCAGCTGCTGACCAAAAATAAATTTTCTTTCTATCTCTTTTTGCCTCCTCAGCTTGTCCCCAATCATCATTCTCGAATTCAAGATGAGAAACATTCGTACTTACTGTGTCAACCGGTGCAGGCGTTCCCGCAACAATTGTCTCATCTAGAGCAATCGCTTCTTGGTCAGAAATTTCTTCTTCACTAGAATCATTCGTGACTACTGGAGTAACTATCGAATTATCGTTCACTTTAGAAGTGAGTCTCTCATCTGCTTCAGCCACCTCATTCTCAATCGATTCAAATACTGGTAGAGGGCTCACTTTTGTTTCAAATTTCTGAGACTCAATCTCATCTCTATGCTGCTTAATATAGCGATCCAAAAGGCTATCATCTTCTGTGACCCCAGACTCAATTTCCTTTTGTTTTTTTACAGCTTGACCAATCGTCAAATCTTTTGCTGTCTCAAAATCAAGAACCTCTTCTTCAATTAGTCCTGAATCTTTAAAATTATTTTTTTCGTCCACTGTAACCTCCTCACATTTCATCGAACTTCCCGTTTAATACGCTGACCAAAAAATTGATAAAGGTCAACTTTTAAGGTACCATTATACAATTTCCGTTTCTTATCCGCTTGCTGTCCAAAACGGGTTTCAAACAACTCATCACTAGTTAGAATAAACTTAGACCATGTTTTGAGTGGCTCAAAAGTCTGCCCCATTTCACGATACAGGGTAACAATGGCTTCATCATCCAACAAACGTTCTCCGTATGGTGGATTAGAAATAATGACACCATTAATTTTATCTGTACGCAAGTCTTGCACACGCATTTGCTTGAAAACGATATCTTGCTCAACTCCTGCCGCAAATGCATTCTTTTTCGCGATTTCAATCATACGAGCATCAATATCTGAACCAGCAATATCTAACACCAAGTCTGTTTTGATAGAAGCTTGCGCATCTTTGCGTAATGCAGCCACCAATTGCTCCTCAATCCATGGCCATTCCTCAAAGGCAAATGAACGCTTTAATCCCGGTGCTATGTTTTTCGCTAACATAGCTGCTTCAATGCAAAATGTTCCAGAACCACAGGTCGGATCAATCAAAGGCTTATCTGGATACCAGTTCGATAATTGTAAAATAGCAGCCGCCATATTTTCTTTAATAGGAGCCCCACCTTTTTCAACACGGTACCCGCGTTTGAATAAACTAGAACCTGTTGTATCAATCATGACTGTTGCTACATCTTTCAAAATAGATACTTCGATTTTAAACTCTGCTCCGACCTCCTGTAGAGGCACTCCTTCTGGACGGGAGAAATGTTTTTGCAATTTTTTTACTACGGCTTTCTTTGAGATTGCCTGTACACTAGGTTCATTATGTAATTTAGATTTGACACACTTTGCCTTTGAAATTGGAAATTTACAGCCAAGCGGTAAATAGTTTTCCCAGTCTAAATGAAAAACGCCTTGAAATAATTCTTCAAAAGTTTTAGCTGGAAATTGCCCAACAACTATTTTTATTCTATCCGCCGAACGTAGCCAAATATTGGTTTCAATTATCGACTTCACATCTCCTTGGAAACGTACACGACCATTTTCCACTTGACATTCATAGCCAAGGTTACGAATTTCACGACCAACTACAGCTTCCAAACCTGCTGCGGCTGTCGCAATCAATTCAAATTGTTTTTTCATTTTTTCCTCTATAATAAAAGCTAGCAAAGCTAGCTACCTATTTATGCAATTTTCTGTAAGCCATGTTTTGTTCCAGTGGTACTAGGTACTACCACCTTCGATAATCATCTGTCTACTGTCTAAACAGTCAGGATTTCTGTTCGTTTCCATCCATCCCATGCCCCGACCAAAATTTGGGTTGCTAACTTGTGGGGTTTACCGCGTTCCATTTTTTACGTTTCCATAAAAACTTCGTCACTGTGGCACTTTCAGATCTACTCTAGCATATCAAAAGACTTAGCTATTTTAATCGCCGTAACGTCAAAAAACGTCCCTAGGCTTATTTGTTCGCCTAGCACAAACACTACTGGCATCACAGCCAGTGCTAGCATGGACTTTCCTCATGATAGTTTCCTAGCACGCGATTATCCAAAAATTGCAGTTCCCATTCCTCAATCTTGTACGATTTGCTTACCAAAAACTTCCTTCTCTAGTCGATTCAGACGGCGAAGAATATCAAAATTGGTTGCTGAAGATGGACGTTCCGTACGTAGAACATCCGTAGTCCCCTCAGACGGACTAGCTACAGTTCGTGAATTGTTTGCTACTTGTGCTTTCAAGCGAGCAATCTCACCTTTTAACTCTTTGATAATTGCCTCGTAAGCATCGTAATCCTTCATAATATCATCAAGAAAGTCATTTACTTCATCTTGATCATATCCACGAAAACCAATTTTAAAATCTTGCTCAAAAATTTCTTTTGTCGTCAATTTTATGCTTGCCATCTCTCTCTCCCTTACCATTAAACGTCACTCAATCTATTATATTAAAAAAAACATGGAAAAAGCAAGTCAAATCACTCAAAATCTGAAAAATTTTCAGCCACCTCATTTAACTCATCGAAGGTCAGTTTTCTAACAGTATACCCTTCTTCTTTTAAGACTTGATGATAAAGATATTTCAAGTTAGTTTCATTGTCACTATCATAAAATAAATAAATTCCATCTGTATGATCAATCAAAAAACGATTATAATATTGAAATTGTGCTGGGGATTGATAGAAAGGATAAATATATTTTACGAAATCGGCTGTTTTAAAATGTGAAAGTTTTAATTGATTGGCATCATTCCAGTTTTCTCCATGATTTTCAAACAGGAAAATACAAGCTATTTTACAGGTGTATCCTTCCGATTGAAGCTCTCTAAGTGTTTCTAACGTCCAAAATTCAAATCCCAAGTTTCCTGTAAAGATGAACCATTCTACTCCATCCTCTAAATACTGAGTCATGCTCTTTTTTATCGCTGTTTTAATGATGGGTATTCGAGGATCCTTATCATTGAAAATTCCTAAATCTGTGTGCCTATATCCACTTATCAGTAGGCTATTAGTGTGCATTCCTTGTACTCTTTTCTTCAATTATGGTATAATATGCTGATATTTATTTTATCAAGAAGGAGTTCTATGGTCAATTATCCCCATCAACTCGGAAAAAAAATCACTAGAACTAGCTCAAAATCGCAACACCAGATTGACTTTGCTAACCGCGGTATGTCTTTTGAATCAGCTATTAATGATAGTAATGAATACTATCTAGCGCATGGTTTAGCTGTTATTCACAAAAAGCCAACACCTGTTCAAATTGTCAAAGTTGATTACCCCAAACGAAGTCGAGCTAAGATTGTAGAAGCTTATTTCCGTCAAGCATCCACGACAGACTACTCCGGAGTTTTTAAAGGACACTACATAGATTTTGAAGCAAAAGAGACGCGTCAAAAAACTGCAATGCCCATGAAAAACTTCCATGCTCACCAAATCAAACACATGAAACAAGTCGTTGATCAAGGTGGTATATGCTTTGTCCTTCTTCACTTTTCATCATTGAAAGAAACCTATCTATTGCCTGCCGTTCATTTGATTCGTTTCTATCAGTTGGACAACGGAAGTAAATCAATGCCTTTGACCTACATCCGACAATATGGATTTGATATTAAGATGGGAACACTTCCGTCCCTTCCCTATCTCTCAGTGATTGAAAAAAATTTATTAGGTGGTGACTCTTTTGAAAACAACAAGCTTTAAAAAATATTTACTCACATTTGTAAATATTTTGCTCGCTTTAGCCCTTTTACTAAGTATTGCTGGCGCAATTTTAATTGGATCATACATTATGAGTGCTCCAAAGTTAACAGAGGAAGCATTAACTGCAACTGTATCTAGTAAAATTTACGACAAGAACGGTCAGTTAATCGCCGATCTAGGAACCGAAAAACGGTCAAACGCTAAGACTGAAGAAATCCCAACTGATCTGGCTAATGCGATTGTAGCCATAGAGGATCAACGATTCTATAATCATAGGGGTGTTGACGTTATTCGTATTGCTGGATCTTTATTAAATAACCTCTCAGGTGGTAATCTTCAAGGGGGGTCTACGCTTGATCAACAGTTTATAAAATTAACCTATTTTTCAACTTCTGCAGAAGATCAAAATATCAAGCGTAAGGTTCAAGAAGCTTGGCTTGCTCTACAATTAGAAAAAACAAAGACAAAACAAGAAATTCTAACCTATTATGTGAATAAAGTATACATGTCTAACGGAACTTATGGCATGAAAACAGCTGCTGAAACTTTTTACGGTAAAGAATTAAAAGACCTCAGTTTAGCTCAGCTTGCCCTATTAGCTGGTATGCCTCAGGCACCAAACCAATATGACCCATATTCTCACCCTGAGGATGCTCAAAAAAGACGTGATTTGGTTCTCTCTGAAATGTTAGACGAGAAGTATATTGATAGTACACAGTATGAACAAGCTATCCTAACTCCTGTAACTGACGGGCTCCAGCCATTATCAAGCGACGCTGCTTATCCAGCTTATATGGACAACTATCTTAAACAAGTAATTGAAGAAGTTGAAAAGAATACTGGTTATAATCTTCTCACAACAGGAATGGATATTTATACCAATGTCGACCCTGCCGCACAACAGCAGCTATGGAATATTTATAATACGGATATGTATGTCAACTATCCGGATGAATTACTACAAGTTGCCTCAACTGTGATTGACGTATCAAATGGTAAAGTCGTTGCCCAACTTGGTGGTAGAAACCAAGCAACAAACGTTTCGTTTGGTACTAACCAAGCAGTCGAGACAAACCGAGATTTCGGATCAACCATGAAACCAATCACAGATTATGCTCCTGCGTTTGAACATGGCGTATATACTTCTACAGCTGACATTATTGTAGACGAACCATATAACTACCCTGGAACTACTACACCACTCAACAACTGGGATAAGCAGTACTTTGGTAGTCTCACCGTTAAAGCTGCTATTAAATATTCACGTAACGTTACAGCTGTAAAAGCATTGGAAGCAACCGGACTAGAAAATTCTCTTAAATTTTTGAACTCTGTTGGTATCAATTACCCTGAAATCCATTATTCTAATGCCATTTCAAGTAATACTTCTGATACTAGTCAAGAATACGGTGCAAGTAGTGAAAAAATGGCTGCTGCCTATGCTGCATTTGCGAACGGCGGCACCTATTTCGCTCCACAATATGTGAATAAGATTGTATTTACCGATGGAACCGTAAAAGAATTTACACCAAGTGGCACTCGTGTAATGTCCGAAGAGACTGCATACTTAATGACTGATATGATGAAGTCAGTGATGGAAGTTGGATATGGTCTATATGCCTCAGTTAGCGGAATTCCGATGGCTGGTAAAACAGGAACATCGAACTACACAGATAGTGAAACTGAACAGATTATTGCTGCAAATCCAGAAGCAGCCTACAACGTTATGGTGGTACCCGATGAGAACTTTGTTGGCTACTCTAGCCAATACGCTATGGCTGTATGGACTGGATATACAAACCGAATGACACCTATTTTAGATAATAGCATGCGCATTGCCTCAGATGTATATCACAACATGATGACCTTTATGCATTCCGATTATACTGCAACAGATTGGGAAGTTCCTAGTGGAGTCGTTAATTTTGGTGGAAATTACTATTTACGAAATAGCACTTCTTTGCAAAATGCTTATAGTAATTATTACAATAGTCTTACACCATCTTCATCAAGCAGATCATCATCTAGTAATTCTTCGACATCAGCTTCAACAACGACTACAAACCAAACAACAACTGAGTCATCAACTTCAGAATCAACAACTCAAACTAGCTCAACTCAAACAGAAACTTCAACTGAAAGTTCATCAGCGACTACCGAAACCTCATCAACACAACAAAATAATGGTAACACTGAAAATACAAACCAATAAGAGATTCCCAGATTCTTCTGGGTTTTTCTTTTCTCAAAAATGTGATAAGATAGGAATATGAAACCTGAATTATTTTATAAAACCTTGGCAGACCAAGGCATTCAATTAACTGACCAACAAAAACAACAATTTCATCGCTACTTTCAACTGTTGGTGGAATGGAATGAGAAAATTAACTTGACAGCTATTACAGAGGAAAGTGACGTCTATCTAAAACACTTCTATGATTCTATCGCACCAATCCTTCAAGGTCATATTCAAAATGAGCCAGTTCAGCTCTTGGATATTGGAGCTGGAGCTGGATTCCCTAGCCTACCAATGAAAATTATCTACCCTCAAATAGAGGTTACCATCATCGATTCTCTTAATAAACGAATCAACTTTTTACAAGCTCTTTCAGAAGAACTAGGACTTGAAGGCGTTCATTTTTACCATGGTCGTGCGGAAGACTATGCACACGACAAGCATTTTCGAGCACAATTTGATTTGGTAACCGCACGCGCTGTCGCTCGTATGCAAATCTTGTCCGAGCTGACAATTCCATATCTTAAACTAAACGGAAAATTAATCGCGCTTAAAGCCTCCAGTGCGGAAGATGAATTAACTCAAGCCAAAAACGCTCTGAATCTTCTTTTTGCAAAAGTGATTGAAAACCATGATTACACCCTTCCAAACGGTGACCCACGAACATTGACCATTGTTGAAAAGAAAAAGGAAACTCCAAACAAGTTTCCACGCAAAGCTGGTATGCCAAATAAAAGACCCCTTTAAACATAAGAAAAGCGAGTTTCACTAAGAAACCCGCTCTTTTATTATCCAATTTTTGTAATATTGGTTGCTTGAAGACCACGTTGGCCTTGCTCCACTTCAAATGTCACTTTTTGACCATCTTCCAAAGATTTGAAACCATTAGACTGAATTTCAGAAAAGTGTGCAAATACATCTGGTCCATTTTCTTGTGAAATAAAACCAAATCCTTTTTCTGCATTAAACCATTTAACTGTACCTTGTACCATTTTTGTTACCTCTTTTTATTTATTTGTAAAACGAATCAAGAGGAAAAACAAAAGATGAAACTGATACTTAAACTCTAAACTTATTTACATTCTCTACTTTAACAGGATAATCATCATCTGTCAACGATAAAGGTTGATCATTTCATAAACTTTATCATTTCACTTCCACGGATTATAAAATCTCCCCTGATTTACAATAAAGAGGGTAATGGTAATGACTATGAGGAGGAAAATGATAATTAATACGATGTAATCCATTTGTTTCAGAGGCTGGTAGGTGTACCAGGTTCTCTTTTTATTTTTTCCAAAGCGCCGTAATTCCATGGCAGTTGATATGGTATCAATTCGTTCCAAAGAACTGAAAATCAATGGGATGACAAGTGATAAATTCCCTTTTATCCGATCCACTAATCTCCCTTTTTTAGACAACTCTAGACCCCGTGCCTCTTGAGACATCCGAATCGTATAAAATTCTTCTTGGATATCTGGAATATACCGCATAGTCAGACTTACTGCATAAGCGACTTTATATGAAACCCCAATTTTATTCAAACTTGATGCAAACTGACTGGGATGAGTGGTCATTAAAAAAATCAAGGCAACAGGAACTGTACAAAAATATTTCAATAACAAATTGAGCAGATAAAATAGTTGCTGGCTCGTAATAGAATAAGTCCCAATCCCCGACCACAAAACGGTCTCTGCTCCATATAAAGTCACACCATAAGTAGGGGCAAATAGATACACCATCAACGCGTTCAGCAAGGCGAATACTGTTGTAAACAAGAGAACAAAGGAAACATCCCGATAACGAATGCCCGATAATTTAAACAAGCTAAGGGAGAACAAGGCAATGCATAAAATAAGACGAGTATCGTAGGTAACCATCGCAACGACGGAAACTGCTAGAAAGAACAATAATTTACTGACCGCTGAAAGATTGTAGATAAAACCTTGTCCATTACGATAACCAATTAATGACTGGCGATTCATCAGTTCCTCCTCTCTTCTTGCATATAAAACATCGTCAACTCTAAAGGATTCACTCTCAGACGTTCTGCCAAATGGAATATAGAGGTTTCTTTCAAACTGGCCTGTTCTATCACAGCAACATCTGATAATATTTCTGCTGGACTAGCATCTTCAATAATCTGCCCATCCACCACTACAACTGCTCTGTCTGAATAATCCAGCATAAGTTGCATATCATGGGTAATCATGACAATGGTATGCCCTTTAGCATTTAATTGGTCCAAAAAATCCATCATTTCTCGATAATGTCGCTGATCCTGCCCGGCTGTCGGCTCATCTAGTAGAATAATTTCCGGATTGAGAACCAAGATAGAAGCAATTGTCACCCTTTTTTTCTGACCATAGGAAAGTGCCGATATAGGCCATTTACGGAATGGGTATAAACCACAAACTTCTAATATATTAAGAACGCGCTGTTCAACTTCTTCCTCATCTACTCCACGCAAACGGAGGCCAAGTGCCACCTCATCAAAAATCATATTTTGACTAATCATCTGGTTAGGATTTTGAAGTACATATCCAATACGCTCCGCACGCTCTTTAATAGAATCATCCTGAATAGATTGACCATGCCAAAGAAGCTCTCCTTCTGGCCGAATAAAGCCACAAAGTGCCTTAGCTAAGGTAGATTTGCCAGCACCATTCTTTCCGACAATTGCCAACCGCTCACCCTTATGGATGGTAAGGTTAATATCTTTTAACACCTGCTTCTCCGGATAGGAAAAATATAGATGGTTTGCTTCTAATAATACTTCCACTGACTCACTTTCAAAATGCAAAGCTGGTAGTTGACCAACAGTCACGGATGCTATATCAACCTCCCATACTGAAGCAAGATGCTCTGCGTCTTCAATTGGATAGCCCAACGCTCGAAGGGTAGAAATATAGAGAGGTTCACGTATCCCATTTTCTTGTAACAAGGAAGTCTTCAATAATTGATCTGGGTTACCGTTAAATAAAATTTGACCATCATTTATCAATACCACCCGATCAACATGACGGTACAAGACATCTTCTAAACGATGTTCAATAATAATCGTTGTGGTGCCTTCTTGTCGATGCAGTCGGTCAATCAAATCAATCGTATCCTGACCTGATTTAGGATCCAAATTAGCAAGTGGTTCATCAAACAATAAAATAGGGCTTTCATCTATTAACACTCCAGCTAAACTGACACGTTGCTTTTGACCTCCAGATAAATCTTGTGGCCGATGGGCTAATAAGTCTGTAAGTGACAGTCTTTCTGCCCAATCCCCTATTTTTTGATACATAATCAGTTGACTTTCCATATCATTTTCAAGGGCAAAGGCAAGATCTTCTGCAACCGACAAGCCAATAAACTGTCCATCTGTATCTTGAAGAACTGTTGATACTAGTAAAGATTTATCATAAACTGATAAATCAAAAGCCTCCTGACCATCCAAAATCAGGCTCCCACTGTGTTCTCCCTTATAAATGTTGGGAATAATGCCATTGAGACACTGCCCTAACGTTGACTTTCCGGAGCCAGAAGGTCCAATGATTAAGACTTTCTCCCCTTGATAAATGGATAGTTGAATATCCTTTAAAGTTGGCTCCTGCTGTGCCTGATATTTAAATGTAAAATCTTTAAATTCAATGATTTTTTTCATAGAACCATTATAACGTAAATTGACTTTGAAAAAAAGGAAGAATCACTAGATTCCACCTTTGTGAAGATGTTCTGTCAATATTTCGCAATCAAAAATGTCATTTATAACAAAAACTGCACTGATTTCTCAATGCAATTTATTTTTTAAGCATTTACAGGCGCCAAACTCTCCCCGATTGCTTCCAATCGTTCTGCCCATTCTTGTCGTGTCAAACCATTTTCAACAATGTAGCGGTTACGCTCATGAGCACGACATTCAGCTGAACAGCCTCGAACATACTTGTGTTCATTCTCTTCCGATGTCAAAATACGACGGTTACAGAATGGATTGCCACAGTTGACATAGCGCTCACATGGTGTGCCATCGAACCAGTCCTTACCAACGACAACTGGGTTAACATGGTTAACATCGACCGCGATACGCTCATCAAAGACATACATCTTACCATCCCACAATTCACCACGAACTTCTGGGTCTTTACCATAGGTTGCGATACCACCGTGGAGCTGGCCGACATCCTTGTAACCTTCACGAACCATCCAGCCTGAGAATTTTTCACAGCGAACACCACCAGTACAGTAAACAACTACACGCTTGTCCATGAATTTCTCTTTGTTATCACGGACCCATTGTGGCAATTCACGGAAGTTGCGGATATCTGGGCGAATCGCACCACGGAAATGCCCAAGGTCGTACTCGTAGTCATTACGTGTATCCAAAACAACTGTATCTTCGTCCAAGAGAGCTTCTTTGAACTCTTTTGGTGATAGGTAGGCACCTGTTGTTACAAGTGGATCAATATCGTTGTCAAAGTCGTTGTCTTCCAAACCAAGGTGAACAATTTCTTTTTTATAACGAACAAACATTTTCTTGAAAGCTTGCTCATTTTCTTCGTCAATCTTAAACCACAAATCGCTGAACAATGGGTTTGCATGAACGTAATCCATGTATTTTTGTGTTGTTTCATAATCACCAGAGACAGTACCGTTGATTCCCTCATCGGCAATCAAGATACGTCCTTTGAGTCCGATAGACTTACAGAAAGCTAGATGCTCAGCAGCATAGGCTTCCGCATTTTCAATTGGGACATATTTATAATAAAGCAATACACGAATGTCTTTTGACATGATTTCTCCTTCTCAATCTTTGCAATAGATGATAAAACTCTGTCATTTCTAATAAATGACTCTCTAAGATTATATCGTGTACCAGTCAATATTACAAAAATCTGAACTGAAACCTGTTTTGATACAACAAAAAACTATATTGATATTTCACATCAAAAAAATGAACTGTTTTGTAACAGCTCATCCTATTTTATTAGTCTTTTGATAGGCTACCAGATTTTACTTGTGTTCTCGCATACACAGCCAATAAAATCGTACCTGCAATCGCAACAGTAACACTATTTGCAATGCCTGCAACTAAGCCTTGTACAAAAACTTTATTAGCAGGTTCGCTATAAATAACAATGTCTAGTACTGGAGCAATGATACCCCAAGAAACAATGTTTGCCACAATCTGGAAGACATTGAACACAAGGATGTCTTTGCCTTCAAAAATTCCTTCTTGGATACGAAGACGACTTTTTGCTACACCCACAACAAGCCCAAATACACCTGAAGCTAAAATCCAAGACCACCATGGACCATACTGAATAGAGTCTTTAAGAGCATGACCAATAAATCCAACAAAGAAACCAACAACAGGACCAAAAAGAACGGACAGAAGAGCCTGAACTGCATATTGAAGCTGGATGCTCGTATTTGGTACAAAGGTTGGAATATTGATTACCAAGCCAATTACAACAAAAAGAGCAGCACCAATACCAGTTGCAACAACAGTTTTAATCGAATTATTTTTCATTATAAGTCTCCTTGTAAAATAAAGTAATTAATTGACAATACGTCTAATTTCAATATGCCAGTTCTGACCGACACCGACATTATAAGCCTTGGCGAACGATCCTTGATTAATTGCAAGTCCAACACGATAAAGTGAGTTGATATAGAGCAAAGGTTGACCAATCCGCACATCCGCAAAGGATTTTCCATAAGTCACTTGATTTTGATAGACCAACATATCGTTGTTGTAAATCGTTACCTCGAATCGATCCCCAAATTCTGGTAAAAGAGTATAAAACTCTTCACGAGTGACCGAGGTCCAAAGAGATCCAAATCGAACATCCAGGATATCAATAGCGCCTTTGACAAAATCCGTTCCAAGTTCTGTGGTAACAGTTGGAATCTCAACAATATGATCTACACTAAGTTCTGGACCAACTTCCTCAAAACTAATATGACCTGAAGCTAACTTTGCCCCCGTATAAGCGTAAACATCTCGTCCATGGAACGTATAGGAATGCTCGGTATTCGCACGACGATTAGCGACTTCTGAGATTTCCCTAACAGCTTTTATCCCAACATGTTTCTTAATAAAAGATAGGGTTCCATTATCTGGTGTGACAATATACTGATTTTTATTAGTTAGGGCAACAACGCTTTTTCTCTTGGAGCCCACACCTGGATCAACAACCGAAACAAAAGTTGTTCCCTCCGGCCAGTATTCCACTGTCTGGAAGAGACGATATGAGCCCTCAAAAATATTGTAGGGGGTAATATCGTGCGTCAGATTGTGAACAACAAGATCTCTTGATTCTTGAAGTGCTACTCCTATCATAGCAGATACTGCGCCGTCAACCAATCCAAAATCTGACTGTAAAACAAGTAAGTTATTTGACATACTTTCTCCTTATATTACTACCGTTCTATGATAACAGAAAAACAATAACCGTTCAAATAGATATTTTTAAAGACCTGTTATAGTCTATCTTTATATCAAATACCTAATTCTATCAATTTTTCTCAAATTCACAAAGAAAACTGCCTACTGGCAGTTCCAATCTCCAACCTTTTAATATAAATGACTGCCCCCGGACTTTTGAGTATAAAGAAAACCAGCTGCCGCTGGTTCTCATTTCCAACCTTCTAGGACGTCCCACGTACAATGAGAATCGTCTGCCGACGATTTCTATTTCCAACCTTTTAATATAAAAAAAGTGCTACTAGCACTTTTTTTATATTAAAACCCATCCACATTCGTGTAGATTTTTTGGACGTCTTCGTCGTCTTCGAGGGCGTCGTAGAGTTTTTCAAATGTTGCGAGGTCATCGCCTTCAAGTGATACTTCTGATTGTGGGATCATTTCAAGTTCAGTAACGTTGAACTCTTGGATTCCTGATTCTTTGAGTGCCACGATGGCCTTGTGCAGATCAGTTGGAGCTGTATAGACAGTGATTGTGCCGTCTTCTGCTTCTACATCATCGACTTCGACATCTGCTTCAAGGAGCAATTCGAAGATGGCATCCGCATCATCACCAGCAAAGACAACCACACCTTTTTTATCAAACATGAATGATACGGAACCAGATGCACCCATGTTTCCACCGTTTTTACCAAAGGCAGAGCGAACATTGGCTGCGGTACGGTTTACGTTTGATGTCAAAGTATCAACGATAATCATAGAACCATTTGGTCCAAAGCCTTCGTAACGACCTTCCACGAAGGTTTCGTCTGTGTTTCCTTTTGCCTTGTCAATGGCCTTGTCAATGATGTGTTTTGGAACCTGCGCTTGCTTAGCACGGTCGATAACAAATTTCAGCGCTGAGTTTGTTTCTGGATCTGGGTCACCCTTTTTCGCTGCTACATAGATTTCAACACCAAATTTGGCGTAAACTTTTGAGTTAGCACCGTCTTTTGCGGTTTTCTTGGCTACAATATTGGCCCATTTACGTCCCATGGGGAACCTCCTACATTTTATAAAATCGCTTTATTATACCATAAATGGCAAGGATTGAGAAGATTTTTAAAACATGACCACAAGTTTAACGGATGGCCATGTTTTCTTTATTGATTACAAAAATAATACTTACTTGTTCATAAATAGGAATAAACTATCAATCACAGAATATCTGTCGAATTCTCTCGCTCGTTTATAATCCTAATTTATCAAAACTATTCAATTCATTTATTGATAGCTCCGAATAATACATTTTCTTCGTTTGTTTTATATTTTCCAAATGTTTTATTCTTTGAGAGTGAGTAAATTTTATCTGTAAACCATTTTCTCTATTGTAATTAACAAAATGTATCTGAGAATCAAGGGCCAACTCTTCTAAATCACTTATTTTTGCCATAATGACACGAATTTTTTGACATTCTTCCTGTTTATCAACGAATACGAATGAAATTGCAGGCTCCATTCCCAATAATTCCGCTGTTGCTTTTAACTTATCAATATTGTTTTTATCAAAACTAAATGATCTACTTTCATTATCAGGGAAATTCCTCCCCTTTACAGAAATCGCCAAACGAATTGAGGTATTTTCTCGAGAAACCGCTATCAAATCCGCGCCAACGTGATCAATTAATGCAACAGACCAGTTCTGTAAACCTAACACATACATAGAAAGTGTTTCAGCAAAATCACCGAATTGTTTTGGGAAACGTAAATCACGAGACATTATTATTCTTTCTTCTCCATTTTTCTAATAAACTAGCTAATTCAAAAAATAGCGTTTCAATATTTTGCTTTGTATGGAATCGAAATTCAAACTTAAATTTTTTTCTTCCATTACGTTTCAATTCTCTTCTAGAAGACAACCAAATTTCTGGATCAAAACCATGTGATAGTGAGAAATTTAATATGTCCTCAAAATTAACAACATCAATATCTCCTGCACGAGAATTTGAATAGATAATTAGTTGATCTTGATAAATTCCTAAAACAGATTTTATACCATAACTATTGTAAAAGGACAAAGCACATTTAAAAGCGTTTTCCTCTCCATATTGCCGATCATGAAATATAGAAACTGCCTCTTTGACATAATCATCCTCAAATTCATTGAAAAGAAATAACACTTCATCTTTCATAGCAATCCTTAATGATGAATAGAAATCACCAACTGTTAAACCACTTTTATACGTCCCATCCGGATTCGAGTATACAAAGGCGTCAAGTTCATCTCTAGTTACCGATACTCGCCCTCGGTTAACTCCTCCTTTTTCACTATATCCTTGTGTAATAGCTGATATTTTCCAAGAATAATTTTTATTCATGTAATAGTTTTCTGCAATTTGAGTACTACTCTCTCCTTGTACCAAGTATCTATAAAGCACCTCTACACGCTCTTCCATATTTGTTTGCAAAAAATTTTTTAATAGACTGAAAGTCATAGCAAAATCTACCTCCCCTTCATTTCACTAACTAATCCATAAATGATAAAACCAATAATTAATAAGGCAATCAAAGGATGTCCCATCCATTTACCGATAACAAACCAAACTATTAAACCTAAAAATAAGCCTCCTAGCAATAATTCTAAAACACTTTCTTTTCCTGCATTCGCTCTAGGTGGTGAGTAGCTTGCATTATCATTGAAATTATTAAATCCAACTTGACTATCAAATCCTGAATGACCTAGAAAATCTAGAAAAGTGATCCCAATGTCATACGTACCGTATGGATAGGTACGAATAAACTGACGAACATCTTCAATAGTCGCACCTTTTGCTCTTCCTCTATTAATACCCCCTTTTTCAGAATATCCTTTACATACAGTTGATATGATCCAATTCTTATTGTTATAGTATCTTTGGGCTATTTGATCCATAGATTCCCCTAGCACCAGATACTCATATAAAATAGTTACTCTTTCCCTCTCGCTAACTTGCTTAAGCTTTTCATATCCATTGTACATTTCATTTGTCTCCCTTATACTTTCCATACGCTGATATAATTACCATTGATTTCAGCCTTGTATCCTGCTTTTTAAGAAAATAACAACTGTGTTAATAAGTACTACTTTACCTTCCACATACTTAGACCATACCTGCCATCAAATTCAGCTTTGTAACCAGCTGCTCTTAATAAAGGAATCGTTTTCTTGCAAATATCTTCCATATCGTCTTTGAAGATTATCCAGCTAACAACTTTTTTGCTCACAGCTAAATTTCTAAAATCTTCTGAATTCCAAAAATCTCCTAAATTAACGTGGTAAACATTGCGTCCTCTAAAAATCTTTGGACTTCCATCAAATTTAAAACTAACATTTTTCTGTGCTAGTTTAAATGCTTTAATTGCATACTTTTTATAAGCTCGACACAATGATTCTCTTTGTGCTGTTGTCATAACTTTAAAATAATGATAGGGTTGATATCTCTTTGCAGTCTTCGCTGACCAAACTAACATATAAATTCTCCTAATATAACTTTTAAAAACTATTATATATAACTTTGTATCTTTTTACAACTACTTTTGCAATTTTATAGCAATTAAAGTAGTTCTAAAACACTAAATAAGCAGATAATATTGTAATAAAGGGAGAAAAAATGAAAAAGAGTAATCTCAAAGCCTTTATTAGCGACAGAATTAGAACATTAAGAATTCAAAAAGGTATCACACAGGAAGAATTAGAAAATATTGCCGATTTACCTCAAAAATATGTATACAAGCTAGAACGTCAACAACCTAATATTAAAATAGATACTTTGGAAAAAGTTCTTGCAGCCCTAGATTGTGACTTAGCAGACTTTTTTGATTTATCATATACTATTGAAGAATCTGAACTAAAGGAACTTTTAATGATTATTAATGAGTTCCCAAACAGAAGACGTTCAGAAATCATTAATTTACTTATTTTACTATTGAAAGAGATGAATTAAGAATTATTCTTGTTCTATAACAAAAGACTAAAAAACCAGCAGATTCAAATTCTGCTGGTTTTTTCTTACAACTCAACTGTCGCAACTTGGCCATCTTGACTGACCTGTCCAAGATTTTCAAGGCTGACAGATTTGATTTCAGCTGTGTTTGTGAAGGCAACGACGATGGTTGTTTCACGTCCTGCTGAGCGAATAGCTTCAAGATCTGCAACAAGGAGCAAGTCTCCTGCTTCAACGCGTTGGCCATCTGTTACCTTAGCTGAGAATGGAGCACCGTTAAGGGCAACCGTATCTATGCCGACGTGCACCAAGACTTCTACACCCTTGTCAGACAAAATACCGACAGCGTGTTTGGTTGGGAAGACACTAGTTACAATACCAGAAACTGGTGCGTAGACATTGCCATTTACAGGCTCAACTGCATACCCATCACCCATCATTTTTTGTGAGAAGACTGGATCGTTCACTTCTGTGATGGCAATGGCTTGCCCTTCAGCAACAGAGTAAACTGTCTCCGTCACACCTTTGAACTGAGTCTCAGGAGCAACTTCTTCTGTCGCAACAATTTCCGTACGAGGAATAGCTACGCCTGATTCTAGCAAGTCTTGAATGTCTGATTTGAGAACATCTGCTTTTGGTCCATAGACTGCTTGAACACCTGAGTCTTTGATAATCAAGCCCATAGCACCAGCCTGTTTCCAAGCATTTTCATCTCCAACTTGTGCCACATCTTTAACACTAACACGAAGACGAGTCATACAAGCATCCACATCAGCGATATTATCACGGCCACCAAGCAAGTTGATGATTTGTACCACTTGTGAACTAGCATCCGCAGTATCTACGTTTGAATTTGAAACCACATCTGTTGTTTCTGTATCATAGTTGCCATTGCGTCCAGCTGTTGCTAGGTTGAATTTCTTAATCATAAAGTTAGCAATGAAGTACATACCAACCGCAAAGAGGGCTGTTACCCAGATGAAGTTAATAACATCCATACCGATACCGGCTTTAATCGCCATCGGTGTACGTGTAAGGAATTCGATATTACCAAATGAGTGCATACGCAAGTTGACAACGTCAGCCATGGCAAAAGCCGCACCTTGTACAAAAGCATAAACGACATAGAGAGGCATTGCTGCAAACATGAACATAAACTCAATTGGTTCTGTTACACCTGTCAAGAATACTGCAAGTGCTGAAGAAATAAACATACCTTTGTACTTATGTTTTTTATCTTCATCCACATTACGGTACATAGCGTAAGTCAATCCCATCAAAATCCCTGATGAACCAATCATTTGACCAACTTTGAAACGGGCTGGAGTGATGTTAGCAAGAAGATCATTGTATTGAGTCATATCGCCAGCATCTTTCAGATTAATCAAGTCTGTAACCCAAGCCAACCAAAGAGGATCTTGTCCAAATACTTGCGTACCCGCTTGTGCACCTGTCAAGATGTCATAAGTACCACCAAGTGATGTATAGTTCATCGGAATAGTCAACATATGGTGAAGACCAAATGGAAGAAGCAAACGTTCCAAGGTACCATAAACGAATGGTGCTAAGATTGGTGCTGTATCCTGTGAACTTGCAATCCATTTACCGAAGCTGTTGATTCCTGTTTGAACAACTGGCCAGAAAATCGCTAAACAGAGTGCCACCAAAATTGAACGATAAATAACAACAAATGGTACAAAACGTTTTCCATTAAAGAATGTTAATACATCTGGTAATTTACGATAGTTGTAGTATTTATTATATGCTGTAGCACCCACAAAACCAGCAATAATACCAACGAAAACACCCATATTAAGAGCTGGTTGTCCTAAGATGTTTACAAAGTAACCTGAAACAGGAATTTCAGTACCAAAAACAGTTGTTACTGTTGCAGCAGCATCAGCGAGCATATCCGTAGTCACACCGAAAAAGTGACCTGTAATCAAGTTAATCAATATGAAGGCTAGACCTGCCGAGAATGCACCGCCAGCTTTTTCTTTAGCCCAGCTACCACCGATTGCTAAAGCAAAAAGCAAGTGCAAATTCCCAATAATACCCCAACCAATTTGGGCAATAATATTCCCAATACGAATCAATAGTTCTGACTCTGGACTAATCAATGGGATAGAGTTCCCAATAGAAACCATGAGACCTGCTGCAGGCATAACTGCAATCACGACCATCAAACACTTACCGAATTTTTGCCAAAATTCGAAACTAAGAAATTTTTTCATTTTTTCTCCTTTATTTTTCGGCCTTACGCCATTTATACACTAAATTCAACTTCCACACCAAAATGGTCTGAAATGATAGGACGGTTATGTCCATTAAAGATAACCTTACTAGATAAAACTGTTTTTTCTTGGTTGAAAAAAACATAGTCTAACCGTTTCTCTTGGCTATGACCTGCCCAACCATCAATTGCTTTTTCAGCAGTTATTCCTTTATCTTTTTCTAGCGCTAACTCGTAGGTATCATGGAGCCCAAGATTCTTGATTGCATCGTAGGCATCCCGGTCTGAGATTGCATCAGTATTAAAATCCCCCATCAGAATTTTAAACCGCTGATGACCCGTACGTTCGACAATTGTTCGAATATTGTCCAACTGGTCCTCTTCTTCACTACCTGGTAAATTAATATGACACGAATAGATATCAATTAACTGGTCTTGATAGAAAACTGTCAACCCCATAATTTTTCGAGATAAGATTGAATCAATACTTTTATTTTGACTGCAATAAAATGAATCAGCCTCATAGACAGGAAGCTTTGTCAAAAAGGCAATCCCTTCCTCATAACGATCATAGCCAATGTGAGAATGACTCCAATGATAGGAATAATCAAACTGCCCAAGATTTCTTAATTTTTCTAATAAAATCAAGCCATAATTATCCGTCTTCAATTCTCTTGTGACGAATTTAGAAGCTATAAGCTGATTAACCTCCTGAAGAGCAATGACATCATAGGCCTTTTCGGCAATTGTTTGAGCTAGAATATCTAGTTTTTCATCCTGGTTTTCTTCTAACCAAGCATGGACATTTACTGTCAGTAATTTCATGACTCTCCTTTCCTAAATAATACGTAACCGTTTTCTTTATATCCATAGTATAGCGTAAACGTTTGCATTAGTCAATAGCTTTTCCGTAATATTTTAAACTTTTACGTAAAACTTAATGAAGGTATTAAAAATACAGCTGTATTTCCCTTTTCTAAGCCTTTTATGATACACTAATGAATAGAAAGATGGAAATACAATGAGTAAATATAAGAAAGTTTATCAAGATATCAAGAAAAAGATAGAAGATCAAGTCTGGTCAACAGGACAAGCATTACCAACTGAGAATGAATTGATGGAGATCTACTCTTACTCTAAAGACACCATTCGAAAGGCTCTGTCCCTTCTTGAAATGGATGGCTACATTCAAAAAAAACAAGGGAAATCTTCAATTGTAATCGAACACGGGTTAATGAAGGAACAGTATCTTTCTGAAATTAAGACCGCTGGAGAATTGAACAAACGTTCTAAACACCAGATTCAAACAGAACTTACCTCACTATATATTGTTCAGGGGCAAGATGATTTAATGTCTACCTTTGAAGTTGATGATAAAGTAGATTTTTATAGAGTGAGTCGGGTAAGAACGATAGATGGTGAGCGTTTGGAATATGAAATTTCCTATTTTGACCGTAGAGTCGTCCCTTATCTCAGTAAAGAAATTGCTGAAAGCTCTATCTATCGCTATTTAGAGAAAGAATTAAAGTTAACAATCTCTCATTCTCGACGGGAAATTTCTTTCCGCTTTGCGAATGAAGAAGAAAAGCAATTAATGGACCTAGCCGACTTTGAGATGGTGGTCGTGGTTACCAGCGTTACCTATCTCTCAAACGGTCAAGCCTTTCAATATGGAACAATTAGCTACCGTCCAGACAAAGTAAGCTTTGTCTCAATGGCAAAACGGTAAAAGGAACTAGCATTCTAGCTCCTTTTTTTGTGCAATTATTAAAAACTAATCAGTACTTTCTCGAAAAAAAGAATGTCTCTTTTTCGAAACATTCTTTCTTTTCATTAATATAATATAAGGAGGGCTCAAAAGTAGTTTTGAAAATCAAAGCTGTCAGGTCCAAAGCAGTTTGATTTTCATATCAAGGAATAGGTTGATCTGATAAATTGTTGGAGTGGTTCAATCAACCTTCCTTTTTGCCAATTTAAATTAGTTACTGTGCCAAATATCTTCGTTGTACTGTTCAATCGTACGGTCTGAAGAGAAGAATCCAGCTTTAGCGATGTTATGAACAACTTTCTTGTTCCATGAATCTTGATCTTCGTAATCTGCAAAGACTTGTTCTTTTACTTCGATGTATTCAGCCAAGTCAATCAAGGTCATGAACCAGTCTTTCGAAATCAATTCATGGTGCAAGCGTGCAAGACGCTCTTCATTACCGAGGGCAAGCACTTCATCGCTGACGATAAAGTCTACCGCACGTTTGATGTTGGCATCGCCATTGTAGTAGTCTGCAGATACGTAACCAGCCTTGTCGTACAAGTCGATAATAGTATCTGAGTCCTTACCAAATATGTAAATATTGTCCATGCCAACCAACTCTGCAATCTCAACGTTGGCACCGTCCATAGTACCAAGTGTCAAAGCACCGTTGAGCATGAATTTCATGTTACCAGTACCTGATGCTTCTTTAGAAGCCAATGAGATTTGCTCAGAAATATCTGTCGCAGGGATGAGTTTTTCAGCAACAGTTACATTGTAGTTTTCAACCAAATGAACATTGAGGTATTTATTTACTTCTGGATCATTATTGATCAACTCTGACAAGCAAAGAATCAAATGAATGATGTCTTGAGCGATAATATAAGCTGGGGCTGCTTTACCACCGAAGATAACAGTGATTTTACGTTTTGGAAGGTTACCATTCTTGATTTCAAGGTATTTATGGATAACATACAAGGCATTCATTTGTTGGCGTTTGTACTCGTGGAAACGTTTGATTTGTGTATCAATAATAGAATTTTCATCCAGTTCGATACCTTTGTTGTCTTTAAGGTAACGTTTCAAAGCCAATTTATTATTGAATTTGATTTCAGCCAACTTAGCATGAACTTCCTTGTCATCAGCAAATGCAAGCAATTTTTCAAGTTTCGTCGCATCTGTCAAATACTCATCACCAATCAATTCTTTGATGTAATCAGCAAGGTCTTGGTTCGCAAATTCCAACCAACGACGGAAAGTAATACCGTTTGTTTTATTGTTGAATTTTTCTGGGTAAAGCTCGTAGAAAGCTTTCAATTCAGAGTTTTTAAGAATTTCTGTATGGAGCGCAGCTACACCGTTCACTGAGTTAGAGAAGTGGATATCCATGTGAGCCATGTGTACACGACCTGATTCATCAATGATTTGGACTGCTGGGTCTTTGATTTCTGCACGAATAAGGGCATCCAATTCTTTGATGATATCAACCAAGTGTGGCACCACTTCTTCAAGGAACTCAAGTGGCCATTTTTCAAGTGCTTCCGCCAAGATAGTGTGGTTTGTGTAACCAGTCATATTCTTAACGATGGCAACTGCTTCCGCAAATTCAATACCATGTTTTTCAGTCAAAAGACGAATCAACTCAGGAATCACCATTGATGGGTGAGTATCATTGATTTGAACATACGCGTATTCAGCCAAATCATGCAAGTTTGAACCACGTTCAATAGCTTCATCAATCAAAAGCTGAGCAGCGTTTGATACCATAAAGTATTGTTGGTAGATACGGAGCAATTCACCATTCTTGTCTGAATCATCTGGGTACAAGAAGAGGGTCAAGTTTTCTTTGATGTCTGTCTTGTCAAATGAGATACCATCTGTAATCAAGTCATAGTTGACAGACTCAATGTCAAACAAGTTAAGGTAGTTCTTGGTTTCTTTTTTATAGCCAAGAATGTCAAGACGGTCCAATTTTGATTTCAAAGTGAAGTTTTTGAATGGAACATCATAGCTAATAGTTGTTGGAATCAACCAAGAATCATTTTCAATCCAGAAGTTTGGCTCTGCATCTTGTTGGTTGTCCTTGAAGACTTGTTTGAAGAGACCGCAGTGGTAGTTGAGACCAACACCCTCACCGTTGATACCAAGTGTTGACATAGAATCCACAAAACATGATGCCAAACGACCAAGACCACCGTTACCAAGTGATGGTTCTGGCTCCACATCTTCAACTTGGGCCAAAGACTTGCCAGCTGCTGCCAATTCTGCCTGAATGTCCTTGTAGACACCCAAGTTGATCAAGTTGTTTGACAAGAGTTTACCGATAAGGAACTCTGCTGAGATGTAGTAAACCTTGCGTTTACCTGTGTTTTTTGGTTTTGTAGCTGCAGCTTCTTTTACATAGTTTAACAATTGAAGATAGATTTCTTCGTTTGTTAAATCAGCTAATTTTTTCGAAGTATTTGTTTCTGCAAATGTTGTAAAGTTAATCATGATTTTCATTTCCTCGTTGATATAGTGTTGTCATTTTGACTAAGAAGTCTTTGCGTTCCTGGGTTAAATCTTCAGCTTTCATTCGCCATTCCCAGTTACCTCCGACAGTTGAAGGCATGTTCATGCGGCTTTCTTCGCCCAAGTCAAGAACATCTTGCATGGTCGCAATAGCTGTGTCGCTGACAGTGGCAAAGAGTGTTCGAAGCATGGCTTGGGTCACTGGTTCAATCGGCTTTCTGTTGGTATAGGCATCTACAAACTCCTGTTGTTCAGGCTCTAGATTGTTATACCAACCATTGACCACCTCGTTATCGTGTGTGCCTGTGTAGGCGACTGAGTTTGGTACGCAACGGTGTGGGATGTCAATGCTTCTCCCTGTCACATCGAAGAAGCCAAATTCTAGAATCTTCATTCCTGGATAGCCACAATCTGCAAGCAACTTACGAGCCTTAGCATCGATATTTCCTAGGTCCTCTGCGATAATTGGCAAGTCGCCAAGGGTTTCTTTGACCGCCTTGAAGAGATTGTAGCCTGGACCTGGCTCCCAAGTACCAACCTTGGCAACTTTAGCATCTCCAGCTACCTGCCAGTAATCTGAGAAGCCTTTGAAGTGGTCAATTCTCAAGACATCATAGAGTTTGAAACTCTCGTGAATGCGGTAGATCCACCAGTTGTAGCCAGTCTTTTCATGTTGCTCCCAATCGTAGAGTGGGTTGCCCCAAAGCTGGCCATCTGCTGAGAAGTTATCTGCTGGCACACCTGCCACATAAAGCGGCTTGCGCTCGCTATCTAATTTGAAGAGCTGTGGCTTGGTCCAAACTTCCACACTATCAGCAGAAACATAAATTGGCATGTCTCCGATAATCTTAATGTGGTTTTGATTGGCATATTCTTTTAGCTGTTTCCACTGGCTAAAGAAGAAATATTGAGTGACTTTAAAGTAATCAATTTGGTCTGCCAATTCCAAGCGATATTTCTCAAGGGCTTCTTCATTTCGAGCAATAACTTTCTTGTCATCCCACTCTTGTAGGGCCTTGTTTCCAAAGTGTTCTTTAATAGCCATGAATTCCGCATAGTCATTTAACCATGACGAATTGGCTTTTTCAAACTCTTGAAAGGCTGCTTTACGCTTGTCATCGCTCAAGAAGTTTTTAACGGCTCTTTCCAAAATCGGACGGCGAGCCTCATAGATCAAGGCGTAGTCTACTTTTTCTGGATTGTCCCCAAATTTCACATCTTGGTAGTCAAAGTTGGCCAATAAATCTTCTTCTGCCAACAAATCAAAATCAATTAAATGGGTATTTCCTGCAATGGCAGAAAATGATTGATAAGGTGAATCTCCGTAACTTGTCGTTGTGAGAGGAAGGAGCTGCCAGTAGGTCTGCTTGGTTTCGACCAAGAAATCTACAAAGTCATAGGCAGGCTTTCCAAAAGTACCGATACCAAACTTACCTGGAAGTGAGGTAATATGCATTAATATCCCGCTGGTACGATTTGTCATAAAAACGTTTTCCTTTCTGTCGATTACGTATACTAGTTTAACGCAAACGTTTGCATCTGTCAAGCATTTTCTAAAAAAAGTTTCTACACCTCTCAAAAACCCCTGTTTTATCACATTTGTTAGCGAGTAACAAAAAAAGAAAATTGGAATTTTTAATGCCAATTTTCTCTATTTTTTATATTTTTTAAGCAAAGCTTTGCTCTTGGATTTGGATGGTTCCATTTACCACATCAGCTTCTAAATTTTTAGCTTCAATATGATCCAAATAGAAGTCTGTAACCTTATCCCGAATTTGGCTTTCGATTACACGACGAAGTGGACGGGCTCCCATAGCCTGATCATAGCCTTCTTCCATCAAGAACTCTTTGGCTGCCTCAGTCACTTCTAAGTGAATACCTTTTTTAGCTAAGGTCTTATTGACCTGGGCTAACATCAAATCGACGATAGCCTTGAGGTCTTCTTTGCCCAAGTGTTTGAATTCGATAACTGCGTTGAAACGGTTAAGGAACTCCGGACGGAAGAATGGTGCGATGCGGTCCATGATATCTTGATTTTCTTCAGTTTCTGGCATTCCATAACCAAAACCAGCATTTGAAGTCGCGATGACAAGGGTATTTTTGAAGTTGACCTGGTTGCCCTGTCCGTCTGTCAAATGACCATCATCTAGCACTTGCAAAAGGAGAGTAATCACTTGTGGATCTGCTTTTTCAATCTCATCCAAGAGGACAATCGAGTATGGATTGCGGCGGACACGCTCGGTAAGAGTATGGGAATTGTCATCATAACCAACATAACCAGCTGTGGTACCGATTAATTTGGAAACGGCTGTCCGATCGCTGTATTCAGACATATCCAAACGAATAATGGCATCCTTGTTACCAAACAAGTCTAGCGCTAACTGTTTTGCCAACTCTGTCTTACCCACACCTGTCGGACCGACAAAGAGGAAGGAACCAATCGGACGGTTGCCATCATCAAAACCTGCACGATTCCGACGAATGGCACGAGATACTGCTTCCACCGCATCGTCTTGACCGATAACGTTAGCTGCCAGACGATTTTTCAATTCCTTGAGTCGTTCAATGTCAGAAGCTCCCATTTGTGAGACTGGGATGCCTGTCATTCGCTCAACCGCCTGAGCCACATCATTAACGGTCGCCACCACTTTCTGTTGCTCCGTGTGGTTGTCAATTTGTTCTTGGAGCTTGTCGATGCGGACTTTTTCATTGAGTGCTGTTTCGTAATCTTCTTTTTCAGCTGCTTGACTTTGCAAAGCTTTAGCCTGTTCAATCTCTGCCTCCAAAGCCTGGATATCTGTAACAGGATGTTGTGCAGCTAAGTGAGCAGCGGTCACATCAATCAAGTCAATGGCCTTGTCTGGCAAGCTACGTTGTGGAATATATTGGACGGAATAATCAACCGCAGCTCTCAAAACCTCATCTGGCAATTCAATATTGTGGTGGGCTTCATAAAGCGGCTTGATCCCTTTCAAAATCTGGTAGGTATCTTCTGCGGATGGAGCATTGACCTTGACTTCGTTGAAACGACGAGCCAGAGCAGCATTCTTGTGAATAGTATTGCGGTATTCGTCCTGTGTAGTCGCACCAATAACGGTCAACTCCCCACGTGACAGGGCTGGTTTGAGAATATCTGCTAAGCCCTTGGAACCTGAGTCTCCACCAGTGCTACCAGCTCCCAAAATCTGATGAATTTCATCAAAGAAGAGAATGATATTACCAGCTCTTTTGACTTCATCCACAAGATTCTGCACATTTTCCTCAAAAGCCCCACGGTACTGAGTTCCAGCTTCCAAGCCTGAAATGTCAATGGAGATGATTTCCTTGTTCTTAATGGCTGCTGGCACATCACCATTAACTATAGCTTGTGCCAAACCTTCTACTACCGCAGTTTTACCAACACCCGCATCACCAACTAGGACGGGGTTATTCTTAGTCCGACGTGCCAAAATTTCAGAGGTTTCTTGGATTTCCTTATTTCGTCCAATGACTGGATCCAACTTACCTTCACGCGCATCTTGTGTCAAATTGCGACCAAGTTTTGCAAGAATCCCATCTGACTTTATCTGACCTTTAACCTGTGTTTGAGCCACTTCTTCTGTCTGTGGCAGGCGACCAGTCTGACGATAAATGGCAAATTCCTCTGGTGTCACTTCACGACCATTGATAGAATAGCGACGTCGTTCTGTACTGTAACCGCCCATGTTACCCATGAGTTGATTGAAAATATCGTCCATATTGTTAAAATTATTGAAATTGTTGTTCATAGTAGTTACCTCGTTTAAGTTTTAATTTTTTTGACTTTTACTGACTTTTGTTTTAAAAAAATTGATTTAGTCTTTTAGTTTGCTTTTAGTACTAGGCAACGAGCTGAAGGCAGTACTGGAGTACGGCAAAGCGAGTTAACGCAGTAATAAAAGATAAACTAAATGACGCTAATAGGGGATAATCCTGTTTTTCATCCTAACCTCCTTAGAAGTTTGTCTTTTACTGATCAATAGGTTCAAGAGTAAGTCAAACCCTTCTCGTTTGACCTAAACTGACCTTTTGTTCAAAGAATTTATAAGGACCTTAACCTTACGAATCTTATTTTACATCATTAGTCAGTAAAAGTCAATAGTTTTATTTGACCTTTTTTGACTTTTTGATATAGTCTTTTAGTTTCCTTTTAGTACTAGGCAACGAGCCGCAGGCATAACTGGAGTTAGGCAAGGTGAGTTAACGACGTAATAAAAGATAAACTAAGTGACGATAAAAAAATCTACCTGACGGTAGATTTAGTAGCTACTAGATGATAATCCCTTCCAAATGATCTAGTTCATGCTGAACAATCTGGGCTTGGAAGTCAGTCAGTTTCAAGCTCCGCTTTTTCCAAGAAGCATCAAAAAACTCTACTTCAATTTCCTGATAGCGAGTGGTCGGGCGAATACCTACTAGCGACAGGCAGCCTTCCTCTGTCTGATAGGGATTGGTCTTGCTGATGAGAACAGGATTGTACATGACCAGATTGGTGAAGCCCATGTTGACGATGATTATCCGCTTTTTGACTCCAATCATGTTGGCCGCCATGCCCACGCAGGCGTGAGCGTTGGCTACCAAAGTATCCTGTAAATCTTGACCTACCTGCACATCTAGCTGAGTCGCAGGCTCAGACTTCTGCTGCAGGAAGAAAATATCTTTCATAATAGGTTGAATCATGGGAACCTCTTTCGATAAAGTATATAGTATTATTTTACTATTTTTTTGATAATTTGAATTATTTTATGCTTTATCGGATGAGGATAATAACGAAAAGTACCAGCTTTTCTCAAAATATAGCCATTAAAGTTCTGTTTAAATCGAAGAACACCATCTGAGCTGTCGAATATCCCTTGAATACCAAGGAAATTATAACGCTTAAGATTTCGTTTTATTGCACGTTGCATCGCCTCATATTGAAGTAAGAAAGGTGCAGATAGGCTTTGAAACTCTGAATATGAGCCACCAAAAAGATAAGTTGCCTCATTCACATCATAAATTATCAGTGCACATGCCAAAAAAATAGGAGCTGTCTGAGTTTGATTTAAAATATTTTGAACCGCCTCCTGTTTTTTCAACAATTTCTGCACTTGCTGTGCATACTGTTTTGAATTTCTATCACTTGTTTCTATTTCCTTTTCAATTTGCTTTAGACTGGCTTTCGGGTCAAGTTCTGCAACTAAAAAATCTGCCTGTGTACCAAAACTTTCAAAAAGACTGTTATAGTAACCACTATCTCTATCTTCAAAGCCTTGTCTAGCTCCAGTTTCCTCAATTATTTTTTTGAAATCTGAAAGCTCCTTATGATTGATGCTACGAATCCTGATACCGTAACTTTCTGAATTTTTTATGTTTCGTTTACTATTTTTATTGTAGGATTGCAATAACGACGTTGTTGAATACCCTTGCAAATCCTTCACATAATGCCAAACAGGCTCTCCATTTGGATAACCTGTTTGTAAGCCATCATGTTTAAATCCAACTTGCACCAGCTTCTCAATTAGTTGAGTCTCTGCTTCACTCATTGGATTCCCTACACTATCAAAGACTTGATAGGTTTGGGAAGGCTTGACCACCAATTCAAGTACGCCTTCACGCTTCGCATAGTTTTTTAAAGATTGATAAAATTCCTCTAAATAAGCATGATTGGTAACCAGCGGTCCAGAATTCAATTCCATATACAAACCACCAGCCATCTTCTTACAGAAAAGCAACGAAGAAATAACGATCTCTAATTGTGAATTTTTAAAACCAACATAGCGAACATCGTATCCTCGCTTGGATAGTAATCCAGCCATTTCAATGGATTGAAAAAATGATTTTTCATTTACTTGTTGACAATGCTTTAAAAATTCTTCTTTAGTTATTTGACAAAAAGTCATTATTTTTTCTTCCTTAATTTTTTTCTAATTTCCAGTAAAACTTGAAAAATCTTATATAATATTGGCGAAACAATAAGGTCGAATTCCCCAATATACTCTTCTACTACTGGATTCAAATGTGATTTAAAGTGATAAAGGCCTCCGTCTAAAGTTGGCTCTATTCCTCCTAAATTTTGCCATTTCACACCTCGTTCGAAAGCATACTTTGCTGTCTCCACCCATGTTAGTAAAGCAGGCTGATAATGTTTAAACTTTTCATCCATACCAGCATAGATATTTTCAGATGTTCCTGCAAAATTTATTGTCAAAGTACCAGCCAATGGAACTAGCTTACTCCCGTTACGAGTCAGAGAATTTATCATTTCTAATTCTGTATTTATTCTTCGGATTTCCTTTTTATAATTTTCAATCTTCGATTGTCTTGTAGTGGAGGTAAACGTCATGGCCTCTTTTACTAATTTTTCTTCAAGATAAGATAACTGTTCATATCTCTCTGCTATATCCAAATAGGCAACTACAATATAAGAATTTTCTGGATAGGCATTCATTATTTTTTGATAATACTCTCTCCCCCGCAAGCGAATAGATTTGCGCTCCTCAGTCTTTTTTAATAGCTCTGAAAAATCTCTTAACAATTCCTCACGACCAATTCGAATCTCAATACCTTTATTACGCGCCGACCGAATATTTTGTCGAACTCGTTTATTTAGTGATTCCTCTGAGAAGGATTCGCTATATAATACTGCATGACAAGTAGGTTGGATTGTAGCCGACATGGTCTGCACTCGACCAGACCAAATACCTCCCAAATCAACAATCCTATCTTTGACGGCAAGTACATTTAATTCTTCTTCCCTATCTCCTGTTATAGTTTTACTAGATAGTCGAATAAATGGATCAAATTTTATAACAACACTGCGTTCTCGGAGGGCAAATTCTTTTATGGACTTAAATACAAATGACACTAATTCAGCATCTTCATAATCCATTACAGGACCTCTTGGTATATAAATCATCGTAAAACCAAATGGTACTACCAACCTTCTGATAAGAAGAGAAGCAACTGCCACTAATTTCCCATCATTAAAAAAGCCTAGTCTCTCATTTCGCCACTCACTTTTTACGGTTGCCCACTGACTACTCTGCAACAGGTTAGCCTGTGGTGATTGCTTTACAAATGAATCATGTTCCTCAGTAGAAATGCCTATTTTATAAGTGTAAAACATTAATTATTCCCCTTGTTCATAATTACTTTTAACGCTAATTAGGAAGGGCTTGCCCGTAGTGTCAAGCCCTGCTATACTAGTATAGCAATCGATTTTGTCAAGTATTTTTACTCAAGCATAAAAAAATAATAATGTTTTATTTGTGCTACGAAATCACTTGCGCATATATATAATAGTTTTATTTTGCTTCTAATATTTAAAATTTAGCAATGTACCTCCAAGTCATAATTGAATTGATATGTACATAGCCAAGATGAACATAAAAAGCCTAGTTCTCACTAGACTTTCCTTATTTATTCTTGGCAATAAATCGCAATGGCTTGACTGACAAAGGATGCTGTGCCTGGTCCACCTGCTCGGTCGATGTTGGCTGAAAATCGCTCGTCCTCAACATACATAAGACCTAGATTTTGCAAGATTTCCTTTGTGCAGGTGTAGAAATTTTCCGTGATATAGGCCTGCAAGTTCGCTACCTGAGCCTGCACATCTGGATGATCGGCTTCCAAGCTCTGCATTTTTCCAAAAACCTCAAAAATAGCCTGCATCTCTTGGGCAAACACCCGGTCTTTGCTAGCATCGTAGCGCTCTTCAAACTCGGCATAGGCCGCGGTATTCCCCCACCGCTCCTTTGCTTCCGCCTTGTAGGCTTCTAGTTGACTGCTGTCAAATGCGTGAAAATCCATGACTTCTCCTCCTTTTTCTGTAAGCAATCTGACGTGATTGATGATGCGATCCAGCCGTTCCCTTTTGAGCTCTAAAAGGCTGATATGGTCCCGCAAGACCTGCTGACGATTGACTTCTGTCACGTCCAGAAGCTGCTGAATGTCTTTGAGAGGAAAATCTAATTCACGAAATAAGAGAATTTCTTGCAGACGAGCCAAATTCTCCTGATTATAGTAGCGATAACCATTTTCAGCCACAAATGCTGGTTTGAGCAAACCAATCTGGTCATAGTGGTGCAAGGTCCTCACCGTCAATCCTGTCAACCGACTGACCTGCTTAACTGTCCAATTTTCGTTCATAGAAATCTCCTCTCTATGCCCAGTATAAGGGATAACGTAAGGTGAGAGTCAAGAGAAATATTAGATTTTCTTCAACCGGTTATCCACAATAGCAATCTTATTTTCCTGGCACCATTCCAGTACAAGTTCTTTGTAACATTGTGTTTCAAAGGCATACCATTCTTCCAAACGGTCATATCTCTCTAACTCATTCTTAAAACGTCTAAAAGCCCCTCGCCCTCGAATAGCTCGAGATAGACGGCCAGACAAGTCTCCATCAGTCAAATCAGTAACATAGAGTTTCATAAATGTGTAAGGGTAGAAGTCAAAATAAGTCGGTAGACCAACAAACCTTTCAGCCACATCCTCCTCAATCTCTTCTTCTAAACCTTCACGGGCTTCAGGTCCCGTCTCCTCAACAGACAGATAGACCAATTCGTCTAAGTGACTATCATAATAGTACCTATCACCTTGACTAATCATCTGCAACGAATCAACTACATCTTGTAGCAAAACTGCAATATCTTACCACCTCACCGCATCTAATTCCTCTATCATGGCTTTGCGTCGCGGATACTGGACTTTCCACAAAGCACGAAGACTTTCACTCACCGCTTCTCCATCAGGTAAATCTGCAATTTTTACTAAATACCCTGCTAACTGACGATAGCGACTTCGACTACTAGCTGCCTCCATCTGCTGACAGACCGCTTGAGCGTAGGCATCTCGTAATCGCTCAGGCAATTTCTCTGATAAATAGTCCTCGAAGCAATCCAAATTTTCTAAGAACCAGTAACTTTCTGTAATGCGGTCCAATAATTCCTGCGGTCGGTCTGCCAATTGCAATAACCTCAACTGTTGTGACTGGAAACGACGATCCTCTAGCAAATCATCTAAGTAGCTCTGCCATTCCTCTTTAGAAACAAAGTCCTGTAACTCCTCTATCAGCTTCAAATCAGTATCACCTGCTGAAAAAATCATCTCCAGCAGTTCTTCTCTCACCTTGTCATATTGCCCCTGAGACCGATAGATGTCCCGTAACTGCTGGCTATAATCTGACACCAGTCCCCTATACTGGGCATCCAACTGCTTACTTTCCTGCAAGAGGTGAACTGCACGGTCTAGTTGCTGATTTTCCACAGCCTGGGCAATAGCCAGTTTACGGAGACCAGCCACCTCCCAATGTTTGGCCTGGAAGTTCAGCAAATCTGCCTCCCTAGACCCCAATTGAACCTGCAATCTGTAGCATAGCAAGGCAATACGATCACGACGGAATTTCCATGACCAAGAGGACATATCTTTTTTTTCTATTATCGCCTGCAAGTCTGCTTGAAAATAGGTCAATTTCTGCTGAAGAAATTGTTCTTCTTGAAACTCCATCTCAACAAATTCCATAAGAAGATCTTCTGCAACCTCATAGCCATTTAGTTTTTCTAAACACCAGTCCAGCAATTCCTGGGCAATCGAATAAGGAGCTACGGTCAATAATTTCTTCCAGTAGCCAGAAAGTCTATACAGCAGACTACCAGTCGTTCCATTGGAATCATCCAACTCCTGCTGGCAAATCTGATGGTAAAAAGTATCTGATACCACTATAAAATTCTCATACTCACTTCTATCAAGTAGTGGTTGGAGATATCGAGCCATAGCCTTTTCCACAGCCAGTTCATAATCTCCAGTCCGCTTATACTCGATATAGCCCAAACGCCTGTCCTCAAAAGGAATCCCCAGGTCTCTGATTTCCTTTTTCACATTTTCCACTTGCTGAGAGGTTAACTGATCTGAAAAACGCAGATGAATTCGATTGACCAGTCCCCTATCTTCTTGAGCTAATTCAAGAACAAAAGCCCGTAGTTGCTCAACTGTCAATTTATCCAGGAGCTGGGCAAGTGACTCATCCTTGCCCTCGACAACTGGCTGGTTCTCCAACTCCGAAATAGCAAATAAGACTGCAGCCATGTGCTTACAGTGGTTCATTTCCTGAGAATAAGGACACTCACACCACATACTGACCAGCTGACCATACTCAAAGTCAATCGCAACCTCATAGACTTGACTACCAATGACATGTGCACAGTAGCCCTCATCTGTCTCTTCAAGCCCTTGAACAGCGTCATCTAAAAACAAACTGCAGCCCCTATCAACAATGTGAGGCTTAAAATAGTCCATCCAATTTTTCATGATTTATTTCCTTTGATTTTTCTACTTAAATTATACAAAAAAAATAGGAAAGTTTTCAAGTCAACTACAAAAACTTCCTATTCTTTGATGAATTCATCTCACTCCACCCTCACCGGCACGCGCCCGTAGGTTTGCTCTGCTATTGCGTCAGCGCCCAGTTGATAGACTGCATCCGCCTGTTGGGTCAGGCTGTCCCAGGGCTCTTTGCCGATCCGCGTCACCAAGCCCACTCGCTCCTTGACGGTCTTGAGATAGGCCTGGCCTCGAGCCGAAAAGCCTAGGACATGGACCGCTTCTGGCAAGGGAGTTTCCACCGCATTGACCAGGATGTAGGTCATCACCCGCCGCACCCGCGCCTTAGTGTAGCGCTTGGTCACAACGGCATCCACTAACTCCTCCACGGTAGCTACGCTCCCAATGGCAGAGCGGATACGACTGGCTAGTTCTTCGTTCACCTGAAAGACCTGACTGAGATCTCGGTGGGTCGCAATCTGATAGCGGAGCAGGGGAAAATAATTTCTCCAGCTTACCTTGGTCGCCTCTTCAAAGAGACTGGCAGACGGTAAAAAGTCACGCACCAAGTCCAACTGGTCGGCACCCTTTCGGATAGCCGTCGCCGAGGCGTAGGTCGTTTCCACCTCTTCCGAATGAAAACCAGCCCCCTGCCGCTGAACTGGACCGAGCTGAATACCTGTCCCAGCCACCGCCTTAGCATAAGCCAAGGCCAGAATATGGTTTGGCGTATCACCTGTAAAGGTAAGCCCAGCAAACTCCTGCCACATGGCCTGGGTCTTCTGTGGATAAGAGAGATTGTCTGGTAAGTTTTTCACAAAATTTTCCATTTCTTCCGACTTATCCACATAAATGTCTGCGATTTTCTGATAATCCAGCATTTCTTCCGTACCGAAAACCAGTTTTTCCACACCTAGCTTGTGTAAAATGCTAATTGCTCCCTTAGCAAAATGGTCAGCCGACTGGACCGACACCAAGAAGGGCATCTCAACAACAAGATCTGCCCCGTGTTCCAAAGCCATCTGAGCCCGTATCCACTTATCCACGATGGCTGGCTCACCCCGTTGCATAAAATTGCCAGACATAACCACAATTTTCAAGCCTTCCGCCTGGTCCAGCAAGTATTTATGCCCCGTGTGAAAAGGATTGTATTCTGCAATAATCCCTGAAATCATGCCTTAACCGCCTTGAAAAACCACCGCTGACTGGTTTCTGTTGGAGCTTCGTCTTCAAAGTCCGCAAAGACTTCCACAGAGGCAAAGCCAACTTGTTTCAAACATTCCACATAGGAATCAATCGGATAGGTCCGCTCTTCATGAACTTCATCCCGACGGATAAATCGCTCCTCTTGACTGTCCTCATCTTTGACAAAAAAGGTCAATTCGTGAACAATGGAATGCTCATGCTCCCCTTCATAAGTGTCCCAGACAAAGGCAAAATCCTCATAATTTTCATGGTAGCTATAGCCTGCAAACACTTCCTCCATTTGATAAATAGAGTGAACGTCAAAAAGGAAGGTCCCTCCTGGATTGAGAACAGAATGAACGCCTTCAAAGACCCGCAAAACAGCTTCTTGGTCAGCCATGTAGCAAAGACTATCTGAGTAACAAGTCACAGCATCAAAATCTCCAACACCTTCCAGAGCCATCATATCTGCTTGGGCTAGTTCCATCATGACACCAGCAGCTTCTGCTTTTTTCTGGGCCAATTCCAACATTTCATAGGACAGGTCAAGCCCTGTCACCTCATACCCCTTTTGAGCAAAGCGAACAGCCTGAATCCCCGTCCCACAGGCCAATTCTAAAATTGTCTTGGTATCTTGTGGCAAGTTCCGTAAGCTAAAATCTGTCCATTTATCATACAAGCTGTCATCCATGATTTCATCATAGACCGCCGCAAAGGTTTCATAAGTTGCCATATTTTCCCATTTTTCCTTTCATAAAAAGGGAGCAGGAAAGAACTCCTCAAATCAAAAGAGTTCGTATTCCTGCCCCCGCACAGTTGATTAGGTCAGATTTGGAGTGGGAAGCACGAACAAAGCTGCCAATCAACCACTGCGCTGAGATGTTGACTCAAGTTTCGAATAGTGCACCCAAATCAAAATCTGTTTTCATATTTATTCAAGAAGTCCAGCACTTCTACTCAACTAAACTCAAACTCTCTATGGTCACTTTCGAGTTTCAAGGTGACCAGCTGAAACGCTTCCTTACTTTATTTTAGGTCAGGTACGAATAGCTCACCGGACTTTTCATATCCGCCAAACTGTTTCACTATTCCTCGTCTAAAAAGTCTGCGACTTCCAAGAAGCTACCTTCGTGCCATAATTTTTCAAGGTTGTAGAGGTCTCGCATTTCTTCAGAAAAAATATGCACCACAACACTACCGAGATCCAAAAGGACCCAGCCACCAGTGCTATCACCTTCGACACGGCCGCCTTTAATACCGGCTTCTGCAACCTTTTCACGGATATTTTCCGCAATAGCATCCAACTGGCGACTATTCATTGAACTGGCAATTACAAAATAATCTGTCAAGCTAGTCACACCCTGAACATCAACCACAACAAGGTCTTCAGCTCGCTTATCATCAGCAGCCTGGACTACAACTTTTACTAAATCTAGTTCTTTCATTTTATCCTCTAATAATATTTTCTAATGTATCTACTTGAGCAAATCGGCCATCCCAAATCATTTGATACTGATCAATCAAATTTTTAGGCGACAGATTTCCCGTAAAACCTGTCGTCGTTCCGTCCTGAATCACAGCTACCTTGTAGCCTAGTTCAAAGGCTACTTTAATCGTCGTATCAACACAAAAATTGGTTGCCATCCCCATAATGATGAGCTTGTTTATCTTTTGTTTTTGCAAGTAAGAATGAAGCCCTGTCTCTTTGAAAGCACTATTGAAAGTTTTATCGAAAATCATTTCATTTTCTAAGGGTGCAACCAAAGGATGAATTTCCAAATCAGGCGTATCTTTGACCAATTCTTGATCGTGATGGCGAATATAGATAACCTCGATCCCTGATTGTCGAACCAGTGCAAGACTATCTTGCCAAAGCTGGAGCCTTTCTTCAATAGCAAATGGCTTACCCTCCACTACCAAATTCTGAATATCAATGACTAATAGTGCTGACTTCATCTTACCTTCCTAATTCTCCGACATAAGCATTATACGTTTCCAAGGTCTGTGGATAAATGGGAATCCCCTTCTTAGCTAAGTAAGAAATCGTTTGGGCAGTTTCAAAGGCTACAGCCTTGTCCAAAGACTCTTTTGCAATCCGTCGTGCCTCTTCCACCCCAGGAAAATCCCGATTGGGTTCGATATAGTCCGCTACATAGAGCACTTTATCCAGTAAGGTCATTTCTCGCGCACCAACTGTATGCCGTTGAATGGCTTGTAAAATCTCCTCATCTTCCAAACCAAAATCTTCTGCGATTTTATAGGCTCCTACTACACCGTGCCAGATATTATTATCCCAGTTGAGCAAGTCCTTATCCAATTCATACTTGGCAATTAAATCCAGAAAGACTTGGTCATCCTCTTCTTTGGCATAATCATGCAAAAGTGCTGCCAGACTGGCTTTTTTCGGGTCACAGCCATATTGGTCAGCCAATTCAAGAGCTGCCTCTTCCACCCCCAAAACATGTTGAAATCGTTTCGGTTTCATAGCGGCACTTATTTTTTCTAATAAGGCTTCACGATTGAAGTCTAAATCTGAATTGATCATTGATAAAGCCCCTTTTCCTCAATATAATCTAACACCTCGTGTGGGACCATGAAGTTTGGTACTCGACCTTGTTTAATAAAATCACGCACCATGCTAGAAGAAATATCCATAAGTGGCACATCTACCCAGATAACAGGATAGGAAGTCCCAGCTTTATAACGTGGACGTTGTACGCCAACAAACTGAACCATAGTAACGAGTTCATCAATCTTATGCCATTTTGGAAGATAATCCACCATATCCGCACCAATGATAAAATAATAGTCTGTGTCTGGATTTTTTTCCTTCAACAATTTCATAGTGTCATAGGTATAGCTGACACCCCGGCGCTCCAATTCGATAGTTTCTATACCCAACCCCTCAATGCCTGCAATAGCCATCTTGAGCATGGAATAGCGATGATACTCATCAATTGTTTCTTTTTTATCTACATGTGGTGGAATGAATTCAGGCATCAGCAACACTTCATCCAGTTGCAATTGCTGGCGCACCTGATCAGCTACAATCAAATGAGCATTGTGGACAGGGTTGAAATTCCCACCTAAAATTCCAACTTGTTTGCGATTGGTTTCTTTCTTTTCAACCTCTAATTCAACCTTGGTAAAGGGTGTTAAGAGTTCAATAGCCATAGGCTCTCCTTCTTAGATTTCTTTAACCTTTTTAGAAATTTTTCTGTTCTCTTTCTTGCTAGATTGTTTAAATAAAATCAAGATACGACCAATTTTTTGAACTGTATCGACCCCAATTTCATCTTCCAGTATCTCTGCTACCTCGTGAATATTTTCGTCTGTATTTTGTAATAAGGTAACCTTTATCAACTCACGTGCATCAAGCGCTTGACGAACACTGGTTTTAATCTGGTCATTGAGACCATTTTTCCCAATCTGAATAATGGGTTTGAGACTGTGTGCCTGACTGTTCAAATAGGCACGTTGTTTTGAAGTTAATGACATCTATTTTTCCTATGTTTCTATATTTATTGGCTAACAAATGTAACCAGTTCACACATCTAAATAATCGCCTTGCGAATCACCACATCCACACCCTTAGGTGCCCAAGCGGCAATCTTGGCCTTTTCATTGACACGAATCCAACCAAGACCTGAGAAGACCACATCCGTCTTTTCGTTGATGGTAAATTCATGACGGACCAACTCTGGAAACTCTTTTAGTTCCTTACTGGTTGGCGGAACTAACAAAGTCCCCGCATGTTTCTGGTAAAAATCACTAGCACCTTGTAACTTGGTCCGATGGAGTTGAAGTTCATTGTCAAAAAACGCTGTGAAACCTTGGCGTTCGCCGAACACAAAGTCAAATCGTCCCAGACCAGCCAAAAACAAGGTTTGTTCTGGATTGAGCTGGTAAGTCTTTGGCTTGATTTCCTTCCGAGGGCTAATATATTTGAGATTTTTTGCAGTCAAGTAATGTGCCATCTGATGACGGTGAATAATCCCTGGCGTATCGTAAATGAAAGAACCATCATCCAGAGGAATCTCAATCTTATCTAAAGTTGTCCCTGGGAATCGTGAAGTTGTGATAACATCCTTGTCCCCTGTGATTTCTTGGATAATAGCATTGATCAAGGTTGATTTTCCGACGTTGGTCACACCGACTACATAGACATCCCGACCTTTGCGGTATTGTTCTATCTTTTCAATCAAATCCTTGATAGCCTGCTTGTTTTGGGCAGAAGTCAGGACCACATCGACTGGTCGCATCCCGATTTCATGCGCCCGTTCGGTCAACCACTGGGTAACCTTACCTGTCTTGACAGACTTGGGTAAAATGTCCTGCTTGTTGCCGACCAAAAGCACATCATTTCCTGAAATAAAGCGAGGCAAACCAGGTATGATTGACCCATTAAAATCAAAAATATCTATGACATTGACCACCAAGGCATCACTTTCTCCCACACTATGGAGAAGTTTCAAGAAATCATCATCGGAGATATTGACATCGGAGATTTCATTGTAATGACGCAAACGGAAACATCGTTGGCAGTATAATTGACCAGTTTCTAAACCTTTTTCTAGGGCCGATTGAGGAGTAAATCCTGCAACATCTTTATCTGTCGTCTGAATTTGAGCACCACAACCAATACAAAATAATTCTTCCACTTACATCTCCCTCTTATAGTCTATCGCTCCGTAAGTAGCGATGATTTTTTTCATGGTCCGTCGTTCGCGCCAACGGTTAATCTGTGTATTAATAGAATCTGTCCGAATCAAGGGCTTGACTAAGACCGACTTAAGTCCAGCTCGCTTAGCCGCACGAATGTCTGTCATCAACTGATCGCCAATCATGACCACTTCATGTGGCTGGACATTAAAGCGTTTCAGTGCACGGTTAATCCCTAAGGTGAAAGGCTTGAGAGCGAAGGCTTCAAATTCAATCCCAAATTTTTCAACTGCCCGTTTGACACGCTCATATTTATTGTTGGAAACAACTACTACAGGAATTCCCGCATCACGTAAGTCATGTAACCATTGACGCATTTCTGGCGTTCCATCAGGATTATTCCAGGCAATTAAAGTATTATCCAAATCAACAAACACAACCTTAATTCCATGTTTTTTCAAGCTATCAACTGTCACATCAAAAGCCTTTTCTAAGGCAAAATCTGGCATATAATTCTCTATACTCACAATCGTCTCCAAAGGTTTTTATCAGATAATTATACCATTTTTCTAAGAAAAATGCGAACCGATAATAGAAAACGAATCATTCCCTTTGTTGTATTTTTCAAAACCCGTTCCTTTTTCTGACAAAAATATTTGATTTAACTCTCTTAAACTCAAGAATTTTCCTCCACTGATGGATTGAGATAGCTCGAAAACTGAAAAAAGGGCGCACTGCCCCCTTGGTTTTTGAACTATTTTTTATTT
>NZ_JAIMDU010000015.1:0-52453 GCF_019794615.1 Streptococcus suis | reverse complement strand
TACAGTACGAGAAAGTACGCAAGAAATATATACAAAAATTTGACAAAAAAATAGCGCTATATCAACGATTAGAGCACTTTTGTGTCATTCAAACTGTCAAACTCCCGTGTCTCAAGCCAGTCTATTTATCAGCCTAGCTAGCCTACTCGGAGGAAGCATTCGATTATTAGCTACCTATTTGTCTGGAATTATTTTCTATGCTGACTACGCTCCTGCTGACAAACCCGTTTGGATTTATTCCTTTACCTACAATATCAGCTATATACTTCCTTCAACAGCAATTGCTTGCATTTTACTGATTCTCCTCTATAAAGCAAGACCAAATTTCTTTCGTGGTTAATAGATAATGCCTGTTAGATTCCTCTATCAGGCATTATTTTTAATGATTTTTACTGGTTTTATGCTATAATGAGAACATTATAAATACATTTTGGAGGACAACATGACTTCTTGGATATCAAGAATAATTAAAGGTATGATTATTGCCCTTGGCTTTATCTTACCAGGTGTTTCTGGGGGCGTACTAGCTGCGATCCTCGGGATTTACGAACGATTAATAGGCTTTTTAGCAAATATTCGAAAAGATTTCAAAGAAAACTTTCTCTACTTTGTTCCTGTAGGAATCGGTGGAATCTTGGGAATTGCCCTCTTCTCTTTCCCTGTTGAATACCTCTTACAACATTTTCAAGTTCCTGTTTTATGGGCATTTGCAGGTGCAATTGTTGGTACAATTCCTAGCTTACTAAAAGAATCCACTCAGAAAAGCAAACGGGATCGTATTGATTTGGCTTGGTTGATTGGTACCTTCATCATTTCTGGACTCTTACTCTACAACTTGAGTGATCTTGTCGGAACACTTCCTGCAAACTTCGCAAGTTTTGTATTGGCAGGCGCCTTGATTGCATTAGGCGTACTTGTTCCCGGACTCAGTCCTTCAAACTTGCTTTTGATTTTAGGAATTTATACACCAATGCTCAACGGATTCAAATCACTTGATCTATTTGGAACTTTCCTACCTATCGCAATTGGTGGAGTCCTTGCAATGGTTGCCTTCTCAAAAGCAATGGATCATGCCCTTAAAGTCTACCACTCACGAGTTTATCACTTTATAATTGGTATCGTCTCATCATCTACTCTCTTAATTTTGATTCCACAGGCTAGCAACAAAGAATCCATCTCTTATGCTGGAGCTAACTTTATTACATGGATTGCTGCCCTTGTTCTATTTGTCCTGGGAGTATGGTTGGGACTTTGGATGAGCAAATTAGAGGAAAAATATAAATAATGGCAAAAAAGGTCAAAATAAAGAAAACCTTAGTTGACCAAATTTTAGACAAGGCTAAGATCGATCATGATAGCCTTGTTTTAAATGCTCTTGAAGGTCAACTTCCACAAGGTATTGAAGAAAACGATATTTATAAAACCCTAGCACTGACTGGAGATAAAACTGGGCCGGTTATTGGAATTGTCCCAATCACTGAGCACCTATCTGAAAAGAAACTGGCTAAAATTTCTGGCAATAAAAAAGTCAGTATGATCCCTCAAAAAGAATTGGAAAAAACAACAGGCTACATACATGGCGCCAACAACCCCGTGGGCATTCGTCAAAAACACAATTTTCCAATCTATATCGATCAATCTGCACTCGAAAAAGGCAAGATGATTGTTTCAGCTGGTGAAGTTGGTCGGTCAATTCGAATTGACAGTCAAGTATTAGCTGATTTCGTGAAAGCTAATTTTGCAGATATTATTGAAGGGAAGAACGAGTGAAAATCTATTTTGTCCGTCACGGTAAAACCGAGTGGAATCTTGAGGGACGCTTTCAAGGTTACTCTGGAGATTCCAAGCTTTTGGAGGAATCTTTCCTTGATTTAGAATCACTTGGGGAATATTTAGCTACGGTTCCTTTTGACAAGATTTACTCTAGTGATTTACAAAGAGCCCATATCACAGCCGAGCGAATTGCTGACCTGAACCATTACTGTAAATCAGTAGAAACAAAAGCTGGTTTTCGAGAATGGAATTTTGGTCGATTGGAAGGAACAAAAATTGGACTTTTCCGCGATATCTATCCCAAGCAGTACCATGCATTTAAACAGAATGTGGCCATCTTCCGAGCAGATATGTTCGAAGGAGAGACTGTTTCACAGGCTACTTCACGCTTCATCACTACTTTGAAAGAATCTATTCACGAGACAGATCAAACGATACTTGTCGTAAGCCACGGAGCTATTCTAACAGCCTCAATCCGAACCCTGTTAGGCTATCCACCAGCGCTCTTACGCCATCGAGGAGGTTTAGACAATGCATCTGTAACCATTTTAGAGACAGATGATTTTGAAAACTTTACCGAACTGATTTGGAATGACACTAGTTATCAAGAAAAACAGTAGATTTTTCTGCTGTTTTTCCCATTCTACTCGTAATTTATGCTGATTTTTTACCTCTTCTATGATAAAATAGAAGGAACAGACTTTGGAGGAATGAATTTTTTATGTCAACTGAACATTTTGAAGAACTAAATGACCAACAGATTGTCCGTCGTGAAAAAATGACGGCATTGGCTGAACAGGGTATTGACCCATTCGGTAAACGTTTTGAACGTTCTACTAACTCTGCTGAATTGAAAGCACAATATGAAGATAAAGAAAAAGAAGAGTTGGAAGAATTGGCTCAAACTGCAACCATTGCAGGTCGTATTATGACTAAACGCGGTAAGGGTAAAGCAGGTTTTGCTCATATCCAAGACCGCGAAGGACAAATTCAAATTTACGTTCGTAAAGATGACGTTGGCGAAGAAAACTATGAAATCTTCAAAAAAGCAGACCTTGGGGACTTTGTTGGTGTCGAAGGCGATGTCATGAAGACCAATGTTGGTGAATTGACCATTCATGCTCGTAAATTAACTCACTTGTCTAAAGCGCTCCGCCCATTGCCAGAAAAATTCCATGGTTTGACTGACGTTGAAACTCGCTACCGCAAACGGTATTTAGACTTAATTACCAATCGCGAAAGTTTTGAACGCTTTGTAACACGTTCAAAAATCATTTCAGAAATCCGTCGTTACCTTGATGGACTTGGTTTCTTGGAAGTTGAAACACCTGTCCTTCACAATGAAGCTGGTGGTGCCGCGGCTCGTCCATTCATCACCCACCACAATGCCCAAAACATTGATATGGTACTTCGTATCGCGACGGAACTTCACCTCAAACGCTTGATTGTCGGTGGTATGGAACGCGTTTATGAAATTGGCCGTATCTTCCGTAATGAAGGAATGGATGCGACCCACAACCCTGAATTCACTTCTATCGAGGTTTACCAAGCCTACGCTGACTACCAAGACATTATGGACTTGACCGAGGGCATTATCCAACATACTGCTAAGGCAGTTGTTGGCGACGGTCCTGTTACCTATCAAGGAACTGAAATTGCTATCCACGAACCATTCAAGCGTATCCATATGGTCGATGCAATTAAGGAACAAACTGGTGTGGACTTCTGGCAGGAAATGAGCTTAGAAGAAGCTATCGCCTTGGCAAATGAACACAAGGTTCCTGTAGAAAAACACCACACAGAAGTTGGACAAATTATCAACAGCTTCTTTGAAGAATTCGTAGAAGAAACATTAATCCAACCAACCTTTGTCTACGGCCATCCAGTAGCTGTTTCCCCTTTGGCTAAGAAAAACGATGAAGACCCACGCTTTACGGATCGCTTCGAGCTCTTTATCATGACCAAAGAATACGGAAACGCCTTTACCGAATTGAACGACCCAATTGACCAATTGGAACGCTTTGAAGCCCAAGCTAAAGCTAAGGAACTCGGTGATGACGAAGCGACAGGCGTTGACTACGACTACATCGAAGCTCTTGAGTACGGTATGCCACCAACAGGTGGCCTCGGAATCGGTATCGACCGACTCTGCATGCTCTTGACAGATACTACTACTATTCGAGATGTGCTCCTATTCCCTACCATGAAATAGGAAGGAGATTGGCTGAAATGGCCTACCAGACCTTGTCACTCCCGATGATGAAGTAAAAATAACAAACTGTTTAACACAGATATGTAAAACACTCTTGGCAATTCCGAGAGTGTTTTTGCATGCAAAAAAAGCCTAGCCAACTGACCAAGCTTTTAAGGAGATTATGAAAAATATTTAGGATTGGGAGTGGGACAGAACTCAAATAATCATAGAGAGTTCCCCTCACTTCCAAACAGTAGTTCGAGCCTCTATGGTCACTTTCTTATTTTCAGGTGACCAGCTGAAACAGTTCCCCGAACTGTTTCACTCCACTAGACTATTTTAGTCCCACCCCCGCATAGCTCTAAAGGTTCGGGGAACCTTTAGAGGTTGGAGATATAGCGAACAAAGTTCGCATCAGTCGTTAAGTCAGAGTAGTGACTGTTGGAGGTTGGAAATAAAGCGAACACCGTTCGCTTCAGACGTAGAGGAAGATGTGGAGTGTAAAACACGAATTGTTGAAATTTGCTTCGCAAATCTTATCTCCAACCTTTAACAGTCCACTGGACTGTTAAAGCCAATCAACCACTGCGCTGAGATGTTGACTCCACTTTAGAGAAGTGAGGCTATTATATCGTCCCTCCTTTTTATCTCATCAGTCTTGGGACCGATTCTCTTCCTTCTTAGCAAAATAATCTCGAACGATTGGCGCAACTTCTGTTCCATAGAGTTCGATGGCATGGAGGACATCCTCATGTGGCATAGATCCGATTGGGAGATGGAGGAAGAAACGGTCCAGGTCAAGTGTTTCAATGGTCTTAATGATTTTAGCTGCAACATGTGTTGGATCTCCGACGATGGTCGCTCCCTCATCTGTAAGGGAGTAGAGATATTGCGCCTTGGTCATCTCGCTCCAATGTGGACGGTCTTTTGCAATATTATTGGTCACAACTTTAGTAGGATGGAAATAATCTTCTACTGCCTTGTCATGGTCATCAGCTATCCAACCCCAAGAATGGGCTGCAACTTTCGTTTTCTTTGGATCATGACCTGAGTTGCGGGCTACCTTACGATAGGCATCTGCCAAAGGTTTAAAGCGATGGGCACCTGCACCAATGACTGCATACACAATAGGCAGGCCTTTCTTAGCAATCTTGATGGTGGATTCTACATTGCCCCCAGTTGCGACCCAGATTGGAAAATCTTCCTGAACAGGACGTGGATAGACTGGCTTATTATCGACTGACTGTGTAAAATGCCCATCCCACTTGAGATTGGTTTCCTTGTCGATTTCCAGAAGCATATCTAGCTTTTCATCGAAGAGTTCTTCATAGTCGTGGAGATCATAGCCAAACAAGGGGAATGACTCCGTAAAGGAACCACGACCCGCCATGATTTCCGCTCTGCCATTTGACAAAGCATCAATGGTGGTATACTGCTGATAGAGCCTTACAGGGTCCATGGAGGAAAGGATTGAAACTGCTGATGTTAGTTTGATATGCTTGGTATTGACGGCACCAGCTGCCAGCACAATCTCAGGTGCAGAAACCGCAAAATCTTCGCGGTGATGCTCCCCAATTCCATAAACATCAAGCCCCACCGCATCGGCTAGCTCAATCTCTTTAACAAGTTGACGTATCCGCTCGTCATGGCTGTAAGTCTCGCCAGTTTTTTCTAATGGAGTTGTTTCGCCAAATGTTGAAATACCTAATTCTATCATGATGTGTTCTCCTTTGAACTCATTATTTTCTTAATTGATGCGTTTATTTTATCTCTAATTAGTGATATAGTCAATTGATTTGCTCAAAAAAGAAAAACGACTAGGATAACCTAATCGTTCCTGTTGTATTACTCATAACGCAGAGCTTCAATCGGATCAAGTTTCGAAGCTTTATTGGCTGGTAATACCCCGAATACTATACCAACAATTGCAGAAAAGGCCAGGCTACCAAGTACAACTGGTATGGAGATTTCTGCCGTCATATTTTCCCCCATCACCTTTGTAGCGTTGAGAATAAACACGATAGTTTGGGCAATAGCTAAGCCGATCGCTCCCCCCAGAGTAGTCAGCACCATCGCTTCAATCAAGAATTGCAAGAGAATATTTCCTCGGGTTGCTCCTAGTGCTTTTCGGAGACCAATTTCACGAGTTCGCTCAGTGACAGAAACCAACATAATATTCATGACACCAATACCACCAACAAGCAAAGAGATCCCTGCAACTGCACCAATAAACATTGTGACACCAGCCATCTCACTTCTAAAGGAATCCAGCATAGCTGACATATCATAAATGTCATATCTTGCTTCTTTCAAGCCAGTAACTTTCGTTAAATAATCTGCTGCTGCTTGACCAACTTCCCCTGCACGACTAACATCATCTACGTGAACATAGAGACCGCTATTCTCATTTACTCCCATTTCCGTAGCCAATTGAGTGTTGGTCATGATGGCATTCCCACCAGAGTTCATTCCGTAAAGGGCTGAGCCAGCTTGTGGATCTTTATAGACACCAACGACAAGGTAAACGTTTTGATTCACACTAACTGTCTGGTTAAGGGCTGCATCCATACTACCAAAAAGTTTTTCAGCTAAATTGACATCTAACATCATAATGCGCGAATATCGAGAATAATCATTTGGCATAAACTTTCTACCAGCTAATATCTCTAATTCTTTCACATCAAAATAGGATTGACTAACACCATTAATAAAGACATTATCAGCTTTCTTACTCCCTGCAGATACTTCAGCAGTATTTGAAAAACTAATATAGTAATTACTAATCCCATCAATTTCTAATAAGCCCTGAAGCATCGCATCTGTCAAATCAGGTTCTTCTTCCATTGACATTTCACCACCAGTTGTATAGAAAAAGCCACCACTATTGACTTCCTCTTCTCCAAAAATTGGGGAAAAGTAGACCTGTACATTGTTTTGGTCTCCAGCAAGAGCTTTTTCAATACTCTTACTCATACCAGATCCCAAGGCAACGATGATAACCACGGCCGCCACACCAATAATAATCCCCAACATGGTCAGTAAAGAACGCATTTTATGTGCGAGGATTGATTTTAAGGCAAATTTCCAATTTTCCATTTAAATCTCCTCTCTACGTCTATCTTCAGTAATGACACCATCTCGTAAAACAATTGTTCGTTTCGCATATGCAGCGATTTCAGGTTCATGAGTTACCATAATGATCGTCTTACCTTCATTATTGAGTTCTATTAATAATTCCATAATCTGCTGACCGGTCTTCGTATCCAAAGCACCTGTTGGCTCATCAGCAAGAATAATCGCAGGAGTATTTACTAAGGCACGCGCAATAGCTACCCGCTGTTTTTGACCACCTGATAATTCAGACGGTAAGTGGGTCATACGTTCTGCCAATTCGACCTTCTCCAGGTATTGCTTGGCTAATTTTTTTCGTTTTGCTGAGGGAACACCTGCATATATCAACGGCAATTCAACATTTTGTAATGCATTTAATTTAGACAACAAGAAGAATTGTTGAAAGACAAAGCCGATTTGATCATTTCGAACTGAAGCTAATTTTTTCTCAGATAACTGACTAACTTCCTCCCCCTCCAACCAATAATTACCTGAACTAGAGCGATCTAATAAACCTATTATGTTCATTAAAGTGGATTTACCAGAGCCCGATGGTCCCATAATCGCTAGAAATTCACCTTCTTCTACCTCTAAGTCAATATCTTTAAGGACTCGAAGTTCTTGATCACCATTTCTATAGGACTTATTGATATTAGTCAGCTTAATTAGCTGGTTCTTCATAGGCTTCTACCTCTTTTCCATCTTCTAAGTCCAATGTTGGGTATGAAATGACATGATCTCCAACTGCCAATCCTGTCTTCACTTCCTGATTAGTAGCATCAGCATTTCCTAAAGTAACTTCTACTTTTTTAGCCTTCCCATCTACAATTGTCCAAACAAATGTCTTATCTTCCTCATAAACAACTGCTGTCACAGGAACTAATATATTTTTGCTTGTATTCACTACTTCAATATTCACAGTGAACCCTTGTTTCAAATCCCCAACTTCACTCGTAAGAGCAACCTTGAAAGGATATTTTGCACTAGTTCCGCTTGTTGCACCGGCAACAGCACTAGCTTCTTGGTCTGTCGCAGGATAATTTGAAATATAGGAGATTTTCCCATCCCAAGTTTGGTCTGGATATACTTTTGTAGTCAATTTGACTGCTTGATCAGTAGCGATATTTGCCAAATCATACTCAGTTAAGTTGCCTTTTACTTCTAGGCTAGTTTGGTTCACGATGTGAATGACTGTTTGACTACCTGTTGCATTTTTAGAAACAGATTTATTCACTTCCACAACGGTTCCTGAAACTGTACTGGTTACAGTCGCCTCTAAAACGGCTGTGTAAGCTTTATCAACAGCCGCCTGTGCATCGGCATAGGCATCGTTAAGATCAGCTAGCTGTGAATCATATGATTGTTGGGAAGTTGACTGAGTGTCTTCGCCTGTTGTAGCATCAGCTGGAACGGTTACAGTTTGATAATTCTGTTGTAACTCATCAATTTGACGCCCAACCTTATCTCGTGCACGAACTGCTGTATCAAGAGCAGATTGTAGTTCTGTACTATCGTAACGAAGAAGGGCTGTTCCTGCCTCAACTTGGCTACCTGGCTCAACTAGAATCTCACTAATGTCACCCTTAGAAGGATCGTAATAAACATATTGTTCCTCAGCTGCTGAAACCACACCAGTCAATAGGGTAGATGAAGCAATTGAACCCTCTTGAACGACTTGATAACTAAGACTTGTAGGCATCGTTTCCTCACTAACTGTCGATCCACCCATGACACCTGAGAACAATAATGCTCCTCCAACAAGTGCAACTGCTGCAACACCCAATCCAGAAAATAAAGCAATTTTAGCCTTTTTTGACTTTAACATAGATCTCTCCTTTTAGTTTGCGAAAAACATACTTATTTTGTGTTAAAACTATAATACACAAATACATCAATTTATGCAAGTGTTTTCTTAATAATTTTACAAAAAAATTGAAGATATGCCCACTTACACTTTTGTAAGAAATCCGTAGCGGATTTTTGATTGACACTCACAAAAACGTTACAATGAATGTAGAAATCAATTGAGTTGGGAGGATATTCATGAAAGAATTCGATATTATTTCTATTGGTGGAGGTAGCGGAGGTATTGCAACAATGAACCGTGCTGCAATGTATGGTGCCAAGGCTGCAGTCATTGAGGCTGGTTACCTAGGAGGTACCTGTGTCAATCTTGGCTGTGTCCCTAAAAAGATTATGTGGTACGGATCTCAAATAGCAGAGGCCATTCAAGACTATGGCCCAGAATATGGCTTTACTAGTCAAGAAGTCACCTTTGATTTTTCTACCTTACGAAAAAATCGTGAGGCCTATATTGAACGTTCACGCGCTTCCTATAGAAACACCTTTAACAATAACGGAGTCGAAGTCATCCAAGGCTTTGCCCATTTCATTGACCATCAAACCGTAGAAGTAAACGGTGAACTGATTCGTGCCAAACACATTGTCATTGCTACTGGTGCCAAACCTGCAGTGCCATCTATCCCTGGTAGTGAGCTAGGAATTGTTTCCGATGATGTATTCGCTTGGGAAGAATTACCATCTTCAGTAGCGGTATTAGGAGCTGGTTACATTGCGGTTGAAATGGCTGGACTCCTTCATGGACTAGGTGTTCAAACAGACCTCTTTGTTCGAGGAAACCGACCGCTTCGGAGTTTTGATATCTATATTGTCGAGGCATTAATGGATGAAATGAAACGGACAAATCTCCCCCTCCATACTGGAAAAACACCAATTAGACTTGAAAAAACACAGGATGGTCACATCCAAATTCATTTTGAAGACGGTAGTAGCCATGTTGCTCAGCAAGTTCTCTGGGCTATCGGTCGTAAACCAAATGTAGATAAGCTCAATCTTGAAGCAACCGGTGTTCAACTCACTCCATCTGGCCATATTGCAGTCAATGAATTTCAGGAGACTGGTATTTCCGGCATTTATGCCCTCGGTGATGTAACTGGTGAAAAAGAATTGACACCTGTAGCCATCAAGGCCGGTCGCCTTCTGGCAGAACGTCTGTTTAATAATAAACCAACTGCTAAGATGGATTACAATACTATTCCAACCGTTGTCTTTTCTCATCCAGCAATCGGAACAGTTGGTCTAACTGAAGACGAAGCAATTTCTCAATACGGAAAAGATAATGTAAAAGTTTATACATCAGCCTTTACCTCTATGTACACTGCCCTAGAAAATCATCGACAAATGGCGAAATTCAAATTAGTAACCGCTGGAGAAAACGAGCAGGTTGTTGGTTTACATGGTATCGGATATGGTGTTGATGAAATGATTCAAGGGTTTGCAGTAGCTATCAAAATGGGGGCTACAAAAGAAGATTTTGATGCTGTTGTTGCAATTCACCCTACAGGATCAGAAGAATTTGTTACCATGCGTTAAGACAAAAAAATCCAGACAAGGAAGATTTGATCCGTGTCTGGATTTTTTCTTAAGGTAAAATAGCTACAGCACGCACTGGTGACCCAGATGCTTTCTCCCAATGTGGAAAGGCAATTGAAATCAAGGCACCTGAGGCCGGCACCTGATCAAGGTTAGTGAGTACTTCCAATTGGTAAATATCTTTGGACAAGAGGTAGTATTCCTCCACTAGATTTCCATTATTTTTTGCAGCTAAAGCACCTGAGTCCGTATCTAATGTTTCATGGCCCACTGCTTTCACATGACGCTCTTCAATCAGATATTCCAAAGCTTCGTGACTCCAACCTGGTGTGTGTTGAATACCCTGCTCATCTAAGTTTCGAATTGCATCTTGGCTTGGCCAACGTTTTGACCAGTCGGAACGAAAAGCAACGAATGAATCTGGTGCAATAGGGCCATAGACAGCCTCAAAATCTAAAATATCTTGTTTTGTAATCTCATAATCATGATTAGCTGCCACCGCATCCGACTTATCAATGACAAAAAGAGGGAGTAGAAAATCTTTCAAATCAATTTCATCAAGATAACGGGCACCTTCAACAAAATGAACTGGAGCATCAATGTGCGTTCCATATTGTCCGACAACTGTAAATTGCTGAACAAAGAATCCGTCTTTATGAGTAAAAATAGGTCTTTTTTCTAAAGCTGGCAGTGCCGGAAAATGTGGACTTGATTCATCAATCTGATGAGTAAGATCAACCCACTTTTTTGACTTTAGGGTACGATAAATATCAAGTAATTCTGTCATAAGGAATCTCGCTTTCTTTTTTTACAATTGTAGCACAGTAAATTCCAATATTCCTTCGTATTATATGCTTGTTATTTATATAATTTTCTTATCAAGTGCTATAAAAATTACCTATAAAACTGTTACAGCCGATGAAACTTCATTGACTTTCTTATAGATTCTCACTATAATTTTGTTAACCATAAAAAATAAAGGGGATAACAAAATGACCGAAACATCAACAAAATCACTTGTTTATATCGCTATCGGAACAGCTTTGATTGCTGCACTTTCGCAAATTAGCTTATCTATTGGCCCAGTTCCATTTACTCTCCAGACATTAGCTGTTGGCTTGGTTGCTTGTCTTTACAAACCTAAAGATGCCCTTGCTAGCGTTGGGTTATATCTAGTACTTGGTGCTATTGGTTTTCCTGTTTTTGCTGGTTTTTCTGGTGGATTTGCTGCACTGGTGGGTCCAACAGCTGGATTCCTCTGGGGCTTCCTACTTTTTGCAGGATTAACCTCAATAGCTACCAGGGCAAATTCATCCTCTGTAATTGTATTCCTAGCTTGTTTATTTGGATCTGTAGCATGCTTTTTACCTGGAGTACTTATTTTTAAAATAGTATCTGGTGCTACTTGGTCTGACACCATTGCTTGGACTGTCCTTCCATTTATTCTTCCAGATTTAGCAAAAATTACACTGGTAACCGTCTGTCATCGCTTATTACAACCAATCACAAAAAATGAAGCCTTCTTCGCGTAGGCTTCATTCGTTTATTTATTGATGAAACACACAATAATCAATCAATTATTTTTTAAAATTTCTTCATTATTCACCTCTTATTTTACTGCTCCAGCGGTCAAACCATTGACCATATTTTTTATTAGCAAGAAATATAACACTATAATTGGAACCGCAATAAATATACTTCCTGCTGCAAAACGTGCAAACTCTGTCTCATCTAAATTCATCAAGCCAACAGCAACGGTATAAAGATTTTTTTCCTTCAATAATAATTTTGGTAATATGAAGTCACTCCATGGCCATGCAAAATTGGTTAACGCTGTATATGTAATAATCGGCCTAGACAACGGCAAGTGGATATGCAAAAAAATTTGAAAACTCGTAGCTCCATCCATTCGGGCTGCTTCATCAATGCTATAAGAAATGGTATCAAAAAAACCTTTTTGGGTTAAATAACCCATTGGAGCTGCTGCACTATATATTAATACCAATCCCCACAATTGATTAATTAGGTTAAATTGAGTCATCAGCAAATAAACAGCAATCATCCCCATAAATGACGGAAACATACCTAGTACCATTGTTGTCTTCATTAATGCATTCTTTCCATTAAAATAAAAACGAGACATTGCGTATGCTGTTAATATGACTAAAAATGTTCCCAGTATACAGCTCATACTTGCAATAAACAACGTATTTAAGAACCATCTCGGGTAGTTATATAGATCTGTATCTGTAAACAAAGTTTAAAAACTTTTTAAACTATAAGATGTTGGAAAAAAGCCATCAAATGAATAAATAGTGCCTGATTGAGAAAATGAGGCTAATACCAACCAAATACAGGGAAAGAGAAAGATAAAACTTACCAAAATAAGTATGCAATATATCCCTGTGCTTTGTAAAAAGTGAGACCATTTTCTCATAAAAATCTACCTCCTTCCTTATAAGAAGATGTTCGAACGTAGACAGAAAGTGAAATAACAGAAGTTAATAAGAAGATTATTAGACTAATAGTAGCCCCTATACTATAATAATTATTATCAATTGAAAGATTGTATAACCAATTAATAAGTAAATCTGTATCACTTGCTAGAAAATAATCATCTAAATATAATCCACCTCTTAGGAAATAAAAGATCCCAAAATTATTGAAATTACCGACAAACTGACCGATAAGGACTGGCGTTGTCGCTGTCAATATATAGGGAAAAGTAATTCTTGTAAATTGTGCCCACTTACTTGCCCCATCAATTTCTGCTGCTTCATAAAGTGATGCGTCTCGATTGGATAACAAACCGGTTGCTAATAGCATAATGGATGGTACTCCAATCCAAGCGTTTACCAAAAGGCCGATGATACGAGCTGACCACTTGGCATCAACATCAAGAAAGCCTATTGCTTGAAACCCCTGGTTTTGCAAAAGTTGATTGATTGGACCACCATAAGAAAACATGAATTTAAATGCCAACAAGCTAATAAAACCAGGTATAGCATAAGCCAAAATAGGAAAAGCTCTCCAAACCACTTTCCATTTGACACGTTTATTTGAAAAAAGTAATGCTAAGGATAAACCACCAAAAAAGTTTAAACCTGTTGACAGAACAGCCCACAAAATATTCCAGCTTAAGATTTTAAAAAAAGTTGGAGCAAATTGAGTCAAAGAGACTATTTTTACAAAATTTTTTAGTCCAATCCAGCTTACTAATTCTGGAGGAACTATTTTTCCACCATAATTCGTAAAGGCAATTAATATCATAAAAATAATTGGAAGGACACTAAACACCATAATTCCTAAAACTGGAAAAAATAGGACAAAAGCTGGAAAGTTTCTATCAATTGAAATTTTTATCTCCTCACGGAACGATGGAATCTTTTTTCCTTCACGTATTAATTGATCAACATATAATGCATCTTTGATATTAATAACATACAAATATATAGCTAGTGAAAATATTATGAAACCCAAAATTCCCATGAGTAACATGATAATCGAATTGTCACCTTCTATTCCAAACCATGTGTCTGCTTTTTGTGTTCCAAGTGTAAAGAATCCTATTATATCTCTGAATCCTCTAAAGAATAAATAACTTAAGAATAATAATTCAATTCCAAAAAATAGTATTCCTTTAAATTTTTGACCGAGAAGAAATTGGCCAAAACCCATGCAAAATAAAGATGTTTTAGCTTCGACAGATGCTTTTCTCAAATCTATTTTTCCATGCTTAAACATATTTTCTCCTATTCTAGTGTATGAATGGCATCACTAATTTGCTGAGTCACTTTTTCAAGTCCTTGTTTAAGATCTTGATTGGTTCTAAATTTTTTCTCTGATTCTGCGCGAAAAACATCTTTAGTAATATCAGCAAAAAATGTTTGAGTAGGGGTCCAAATTTGTGATACAGCCGAATTTGATGGCATTAATACAATATTATTATTTTCGAGCTCTCCATACACTGCTTCTGAAATTCCGCCGATTTCCTTTATTACATCTGATCTGGTAGGCACAATACCCAACATTTCATATCGTTTCAAAATATTTTCATAGTTTGTAGCAAAATTTACGAAGGCAAGACTTGCATTTGGACAAGGAGTATAAGCACTAATTGCATAACCATTCACTCCTCCCATTGTTTTTGTATCAATCAACTCCGAATTCACATCCGTTAGATCACCACTTTTAGGTAGTTGAGGTAAATTAACCATTACCAGATTCTCACTTGCTAAAGTCTCTGCCTCAATTGTAGACATCCCTTGGTGTTCATAATATTGAATCAATTCATCTAGAAAGGTTGAATAAACATCTGGTGTCGACATTGTTGCAAAAAAAGTCCCATCTGCAAGCTTACTATATGCACTTGTAGTTATCGTATCATCAATACTTTCTTCATTCATAGCTGAAGCCAATTGCTGTATAACTTTTGCACCTTTTTCCGCATCCCCTGATGCAAATCCAATATCATTTGTATCTAAATTATCATTTCCAAAAATATATGCACCATAAGAAAACAAGAAACCGCTTGAAAAATATGAATCATACAAGGATTTCATATAGCCATATTTAGAAGAATCGGCAGCATGACGTTCTTGTGAAAATCTCAGTAAACTTGACCAAGTTTCAACCATGTCTGGGATTTGATTTTTATTGTCATCCCACTTACTTTCCCAATCGACTGGTAGTAAATCTTTGCGATAATACAGCATTGGTGTCTGAACATTTACAGGTATACCTAGAGTATATGTTGTTCCATCTAAATGATATTCAAATGCTTTCCATGCCATTGAAGAAGTTGTTTCATAAGCATCCAATTCTTTTATTGGGAGGGGATAAATATGTTTATCTTCTGCATATTTCATAATGACATCATTAGCCTGATACAGAACATCCGGTCCATAACCATAAGGACCATCATTAGCCAAATCAACATACTGATCTATATTTGCATCTACTGCTATAATATTTTCATCAGCATACATTTCATTAAACGCTGCAATAAGTTCAGCAAAATATCCCTTTGAAATTGCTGTATTGTTTTCAAGAACTTTAATTATAGCCCCATTTTCAAGATTTCCAGTAAATATCATACTGTCGTTCGTTGATTGATTCTTATTAGAAATAATCGGTGGACTAACACTAGCTAAAAATAAGCTTGTAATTGCAGTTACAGATATAGCATAAAGTGTTTTGAGTTTCATTTTTTTCACCTAAAATTCATAAAAAATATACCCATATCGTGACAAGAATCCATCACTATCTAATCCCCTAGCTACAAGAGGAGTACCTTCAAAGAAAATTTCCTGTTTTTTTTCATCCAAATTTAAGAGTAAATGCACACTCTTTTCTTGCCACTTACGCTCCACATGAACCAATTCTCCTTTATTCAGAATCGATATATCACCATTCTGGATTGAGGTATTTTTTCTTATAGATATGATTGCTTTAATATTGTTTAAAAATTCGTTATCCCATTCCGCTGTGTTCCAATTAAAGGTCCTACGTGAATCGGGATCATATCCTCCTTCCAAACATATTTCTGTTCCATAATAGATACATGGAACACCAGGAAAAATAAACATTAAAGCCAAAGCAGCTAATACTTTATCTTTTGAATTTCCAACCTGTGTAAAGATTCGATGTGTATCATGGGAATCCAATAGATTTAAGTTCATTTGGTTCACCTGTGTTTGATTCCTCATCAAAATATGATTCAGTCGTTCCACTAAATCTTTAGCCTTAAATCGGTCAAATGCAAAACAATCTAAACTTGCTTTTGTAAAAGCATAGTTCATTATACTATCATATTGATCTCCCATTAAATACGGATATGCATCATGCCAATTTTCACCAATTAAAACACAATCTTGCTTCACATCTTTGATTGCCAATCTAAATTGTCTCCAAAATTGATGAGAAACCTCATCAGATACATCCAATCGCCATCCATCAATATTTGCTTCTTTAATCCAGTACAGTCCAATATCTATCAAATGTTTTCTAACTTCTGCATTCGAGGTGTTCCATTTTGGCATATAGTAGCACGAAGCAAAACATTCATAATTAACCTTTTCAATATCAGGGAAATCACCATCAATCATAAACCAATCATAATACGGAGAATCCTTACCTTTGTTGATTACATCAATAAATTCTTTTGAATTCATACTGCAATGATTAAAAACAGCATCCAGAACAACTCTTATACCTCGCTGATGACACTTACTAACAAGTTCTTTTAAATCTGCTAAAGTCCCAAATTGTTCATCAATCTCATAATAATTTTCAATATCATACTTATGATTGGTGGGTGATTTAAAAATAGGAGTTAAATACAAAGCATTAATACCCAAATCTAAAAGATAATCCAATTGATTAATAATTCCTCTCAAATCTCCACCAGCAAAACTTTTAGGTGTTGGCAGCTCCCCCCAAGACATATCAATGTATGACTGGTCTTTTAAGTTATCACCTTTAGCAAATCGATCAATAAAAATTTGATAGAAAGTACTCTCCTTCAACCAGTCAACTGTAGGAAAAATATCAATTTGATTAATGTATGGCATTTGAAAAAAATTATAAAAACCAGTATCAAAATGATAATGCTCAGTTAACCCATCTTCACTGAAAAAATAACTTTGTGTATTTTTTTCTAGTCTAAAGATATATGCTAATCTTGTATCCTTAACTTTTAAATTTATTTCAAAATATGCAAATGTATTATCCTCATAACGAAGTGGAACTCTTAACTCCTTCCTGTCGAAATGATAATCATATTTTTTTCCATATACAAGATAGATATGTGTGTCTCTATCCTCTTTGGCCGTTCGTATCCTAATTACAACTTCATTTTGATTTATTGCAAAACAATATCTTGAATCTGGAATATGCAAAATTCCTGCTTCATTCATCACTTATATCTCCTACATTATTTTTAAGTTGACTTTTTGTTTTTTTTTTTATATAACAATCCTATGAAAAAGATTACCATGAAAGACGTTGCACGTGAGGCCGGGGTCTCCGTTGCTACTGTTTCCTACATTATCAACAATCGTGAAGACCAAAAAATCAGTCCTGAAACGCGTAATAAAGTTCTACAAATTATTAATTTATTGGACTATACTCCTAACCAAGCCGCAAAGTCGCTTGTAACTCAAAAATCGCAAATTGTTGCCCTTCACTACAAGGAAGCCGAGTCCTATTTGCAAAAAGCCGAGCAACTTCATTTCATCAATAAATTAACGAACTTTTTACATAATAAAAATTACCATTTAATGTGTCTTAGTGAACATTACATTGAAAAAATAGATTTAGCTGATGTAATATTAACTCTTGACGTGGCTAAGGAAGATTTCTATAAAATCGGGAATGCCAATTTCGCGCCACTAATTGCCATTGATAGTTTTATTGATGATCCTGTGTTTTTTCAAATAAATTCAGATTTTCATAAACTAAAAAAACAGGCTATAAAATATTTTGGAGAGACTACTTTTACTTTTGTATCTCTGCCAATAAATGATAGCAAAAGAAAAGAATTAATCCAAAATACATTTTCTTCAATTAAATACGTTAAATCAGTGGAAGAACTAGATAGCTTTGATTACAAAAATGTTTTAATTATTGATTCAATCTTGGAACAATTAATCTCGAACTCTTACAACAAATTGTACATCTCAGGTTTCTCAGTTGAAAAATTTGAAAAAATTTTTCAAGCTATCGAGTGGGCTTCACAGCGTATTGAAATCAATAATCATAACATTGTTGTTTAGAAAGTTAGAGTAGCTATTTCTCGAGATTACACGCTAATACTTACTCATTTTCAAGTCCCTCCTCAGACATATGAAGCACCACCATTTTGTTTTTTTATTGTACTAACTCTAACTATTTATGAAACAATTTTCTCCCTTAAAAATTCCTTCACTCCTGTGTCAGCGAGTTTTTCAACAAATTTTTTATCTTGTTGAAAAAACTCGCTTTTTTTAAATTTCACAAACGGTTAGATAATCTAATTCATTTTTTAAACTTACTAGTTTTCATACGTCCAAGCAATCGTATCAAAATTATTTATATTAAAGGATTCTTTCTTTGCTTCTGTATATTCGGAATTTTCAGTGTCATAAGTATCTTCAGCAGGATGTGTAATTAAAGTAAATGTATATGTTCCTGATTTTGCAATCTTAATATTCGACCGTTTGCTTGAAGTTTCACCAAGACCCCCAGAATTTTCAAAATAAGTTACACCATCTTTCTCAATTGTCTCCAAATATCCAAACCCTCTTTGATTTTCCCAACTACTATTTATTGCAAATTGAAATTCGTCGCCTTCTTCTAAATTCATTGTAATCGAATAAATATTGCTTTCGTTACTTTCCTCTTTTACGAGTTTATGCTTATCACTTACGTTTGCCCCCCAATTTGATTCTTTAAGAATCTCACTACTTCCATTTCCTACAACAATAAAACTCCGAGTATCTTCTTTATAAGCTGAGAAACCAGCGTATAAGGATAAATCACTAGTAAGATGACTACTCTCAGTAAATTTTCGTGAAAAATCTGGTTTTACATACCATCCAACAAAGGTTTTTCCCTCCTTTGTAGGAGTGTATTTTAGTATATCTCCTGTTGATTTTACTTGCTCAGTTTTTAAAACTGTTGTGCCATCACTATCATAGTAAGTAACTTTGTAGGTTGAAACTTCAGAAACAACTGAATTAGTCGAATTTACTTCTTGGGAAGCTTGAGTGCAGGCAACCAGATTTAGAGAAAGTGCTGCAATAGTCAAAAAATATAGACATTTTTTCATGATACCACCTCGTATATTAATATTTTTTCAACTCAGCTTAAACGTTTAAGTTAAGTTAATTTTATTGCAATCGCTTACAAATGTCAATACTTTTTTTCCTATTTTTTATAAATTTTATTGAATATCGAAAAAATATTAAATTAGTTATGTTTTTCCGAATTTCAAATAAAAAACATTATGGATACATAATCTAATCCATAATGTTCTAATCATTATTCACTTTGTAGAATTACTCCTTCTTCGCGTAGGCTTCATTCGTTTATTTATTGGCAAATGCGTCTAGAAGAACCTGGAATTCTTCATTGCTTAGAGTAATCCCTTTTCCCATCTTGCTATGGTCCGGACTCCAAGTTCGAATATCGTATTTTGCAGGTGCACCATTAAAAGATACACGATTCAACTCTTTGGTCCATCCCTTCTCGTTTTCAGATAGGACCAATAATTTTTCTTCAATTTCAAAAGTAAATGTTGCCATTTGTGACCTCCTTCAATCATCTATTCGAAAAAACTTGTCATTTTTAAAAAAATTGGATAATATGATTATATCAAGTTTGAAAGGATTATGCCATGAAGAGATTTATCGAAGTCATTTTGGAACATGCCTCTATCTTTTTAGGCAATAGCAGAGCTTCTAAGGCTATTGAACCAGATAGCAAGGAAGAAATAAAAAACAACATAGAACTTGCCCTGTACAAGAATGCTTCTATCCATGTCATCTACGGGAACCGCAGTTTTACTGGAGACATCGTCAAATACGATACGGAACGCCAACGGATTATTATGAAAAATTTCAAGCGCCAGGTGACCAGCATTATAAATCTAGAAGACATCCAGAAAATTACCCTTGTTCCAGAAAGTGTAAAAACATCACAGCAACAAGAGAAAAAAACTGAGCAACATACCGGAAATAGAAAAAACGCATAAAATCAAGCAGGAAAACGTTGATGATATGCGTTTTTTTGTTGATTTATCTCATGCTCAATGAATACCAAAAGTAGAGAATAGGTCTTTTTGATGAACACTCCCATTCCCACTAGTCAATGATTCTGACGGGAATCCACAACGATACTCGACGGACACACCCTAAATATCGAAACTGGAATGGTTGCGAATCTTTTTTGAATGTTTTATGCTCTAATAGTTAATGACTGGCCATCTTCTTGATAAAGATTGATCAAACCTGATTTACAAGCACGAATCATGTCACCAGGATAGATTTCACGGTCTAGTTTAATGGTCAATAATTCCATTGGTTTATTGGCACGGTCGATTTTATCACCATTTGAATCATGTAAATCTTGAATCGTTGATTCAAAATGTCTGAAGCCAGGTCCATAAAATTCTACCTGATCACCTTCATTGATCACATTACGTTGACGAATAGTTGCAGTCATCGTATCCTTATCAAATGCAACGACTTCACCAATAAACTTATACTCTGGAATTTTACGACGAGCTCCAAAGAGTTGCTCATTTTCACTTGGTGGACTGTAGTAAAATCCAGTCGCCAATTCACGCTGTGCAACCTTCCACATCTCATCAATCAAGTCTTGTTTGATGGCTTCGAATTTCTCTGGACTTTCTAGGTAAGCATCTACTGCTGCTTTATAGCAGTTTGTAACAGTTGATACATAATGAACTGATTTCATTCGGCCTTCAATCTTCAAGCTATCGACACCATTTTCAATCATATCTGGGATATGGTCTATCATACACATATCCACCGCAGACATGGAGAACTCCTCTGGTATTTCGCCCTTAATCGAACGACGTTCTTCACCAAACGGTAAGTCGTAGAGATTGTATTTCCAACGACAAGACTGAGAACAACCACCACGGTTTGCATCTCGCTTGCTCATGTGGTTAGATAGGACACAACGTCCTGAATAAGAAATACACATGGCTCCATGGACAAAGGCTTCGATTTCAACATCTGTTCGTTTGCGAATTTCCGCTACTTCTTCCATTGTTACCTCGCGAGCCAAAACAACGCGGGTCAAGCCCAACTCTTTCCAAAACTCAAAGGTTTCGTAGTTGGTCGACGAAGCTTGGGTAGACAAGTGAATTTCAAGACCCGGTGCCTCTGTTGCACAGATCACGATGAGGGCGGGGTCAGATACAATGACAGCATCCAAGCCCATATCCCGCAATTCACGGAACCAAGCTCCTGCACCTTCTTCATTACCCTCATGAGTTACCATGTTGGCAGCCACATAAACCTTGGCTCCACGAGCATGGGCATACTCAATACCTTCTCTCATCTCGTCCATGCTAAAGTTCCCAGCGCGACTCCGCAAACCGTAAGCTTGACCGCCAACGAAAACAGCATCAGCACCATAATCAATGGCTACCTTCAATTTTTCCAAAGTCCCAGCAGGTGACAAGACCTCAGGACGTTTCAGTGTTTTTGACATAATTAACTTCTTTCTATTAACGATGGTTTATGATTGAAAACCTGTGCAGAGATTAGATCATTGCTTATTAGATCTATCAGCTCTGTTAGGATAGGAAATCAAATCTTAAATTTATTTGACTTTATTGCGATCAAATTCATAGAAACCAGTATCCAAACCACGTTCAGCTGGATGGAGTTTACGAACTTGTTCATCCAAAAGAAAGGCCTGATCGTAAGTAAAAGTTCCTTGCTCTAGCAACTCTTTCGCTTGAACAAATAATTTCGCGATTTCAACAAAGTTTTGACCCGGGCAAAAAATACCATCTAATTTCCAATTGCAATAACCATGTGAATAAAGTTCTGCCAACTTAGTCATCATATCAATATCATTGTTAATAAAAATATGAGTACCGTGTTTGTCCTCAAAAATAGAATAATGACTCTCTGGATCAGCAGGTTCTGCTAAAAACAAACCGCGTTGACGCGATAAATCAGTCTCATCAGCCTTTGTAAAATTATAATAATTTCGTAACAGAGTTCGTTTAGAATGGTGGATGACTGACGCACCATAAACCAATACTTCCGCTGGAATTTCCAAATTTTTAGAAATATCAAAAAGCTCCTCAGATGGAATTTCACGTGCCAAAACGGCTTCTACAGCTCCGTGATCTTTCCAAAAATTAATTTGACGACTAGAGGTAACGAAAACTGATGTATCATAGATTAGTTTAAAATTGTAGCCATCGCGTTTGTTGATATAAAATAAACCCGCATCACCAACTACTAAATAATCAACCTTTATCTCACGCATGAGCTCCATAAAAGGCTTGATATGATCCATCATATCTTGGTGCATCAATGCATTGGCAGCGACTGTTAATTCTTTGCCCGCTCCATGTACAAGCTCTGCAATTTCCCTCAGTTCATCATATGAAAAATTTGTTGGAATACGAAGAGCGTGGTCTGCTTCACCTACATAAATACGATCAACGCCTGCTACTATCAGTTCCTTGACCTGTTCTATACTTTCAGCTGTTGCTGTAATGGTAATTTTCTTCATAAAGATAATTATATCAAAAATGAAAATTTCTGATAACCAACTAGTTGATTTTAATATTCAGACTTTTCTAATTTGTTTCTTGTAATATTTTTGTAATATAAATGACATAAAAATACAGTAATGTTATGGTATTCTTTACTAAGCAGAAAAGGAGACGATATGGCACAAAGACACTATCAGTCCCATGAATACCAGTACGAAGAGTATACCCCGAAAGAGAAACAAGCTACTTACCAAACATATCAGACAAGAAATAATAGAAATGATCGTGTAAAAGAATTATTATTTTTTGTTAATATTGTATTATTTAGCTTACTAACAGTGATTTCAAGCTATGTTTACCTATCCTTAGGTATGCCGGTTTTTGTCGCACTTACCTTAGCAAGTGTAACAGGCTTTATCGGACTTCGTTTAATTCAGTTTGGACTTAAAAAGAAATTTAGACCGAAACAGACACGTAAACAGAACAAAAAATAGTAGAGCGGTGGACTATTCCCCGCTCTTTTTGCTTGCTCTTCTCCCCTCATCAAACAATTCACTTTCTTTTTCTCTTAGAATGGTTTGATAATTTTCAATTTTATAATCCAAACGGTCTAGAGCTTGCTGAATTTCTACTAATCGAGACCGTAGCTCTTCCTGCTCTTCTTTTAGTAACTCGATCCGAGCTTCCACTGTACTATCTCCAGCCTGCACCAAACCCATGTACTCAATCAAGCGCTCAATCGACATACCCGCACTCCTAAAACAGCGAACAAATTCCAAGATGGCTATATCATTTTCCGCAAAGTCCCTCACTCCAGAAGATTTTCGTGCAATTTTGGGAACAAGCCCTATCCGCTCATAATAACGAATGGTATCAGCTGATAGACCAGTCACTTGACAAACTTCTTTGATATTCATTCTAGGCTCCTTTCTATGTTTTTGCTTATTATACACCTTGAAGTCCACTCCAAGTCCAGTCATTATATAAAAAATCTGGGAAATCCCAGATTCTTACTTACAAATATTCTCCCTTGACAACGAAGAAAGTGCCACGGATTTCCCCAGCTAGTTTTGAGCGTTGGCGGGCAAACTTGAATTTACCTTCAAATTCTTTGGGAATCTCAATGCCGTCTGACAATTTGAAACCGACCGCTCGTTTGCCGCCTTCTTCAAGCGTATAGAGGACATTAACTGCCAAGCCATTGTCATAAAAGACAAATGACCAGAGAATGCCATCTACCTCAAGCTGAGCGACATTGAGTGGAGTATAAGGAAAAACCATCTCCCGCTCTGCTAATACTTTCTCGATAAAAGGCAGGATTTCAGGTTTCTCATCTGGTGTGTATACCACATACTCCTGTTTGTATTTGTTCCAGAAGTAGCGAGCTTCATTGGCCCGCAATCCTGCAAGAACATCTGCCACTGGACTAGTTTCCAAGCCTGTCGTCTCTACTTCTTTAAAATTTACTGTATAAGACATGAGTTTCCTTTCTATAAAGAAAGCACCCGAAGGTGCTAAGTAAGGCCTCCTACCGTCTTCACGTTCGAGGTCGGTGGATAAAATCATTAGGCGTTGAAAGCGTCAGTCAACTGTGGCACCACTTGTTTCTTACGTGAAACAGCACCAGCTAGGAAAGCGTGGTTGTTTTCCAACTTGAAGTTGAAAGCTGCTTCTACCTTGTCCATGTTGCTACCAAGCGCAAGGATTTCAGAGTTTGAGTTAACGATGTCTGTAATCATCAAAACAAAGTCAGAGTAGCCATTTGCTGCTGATGCTGCTGTCATAGCGGCTTCGATTTCTGCTTGGCGTTCCAAGACTTCAGCAATGTCCACTGTGTTGACCTGTGCCACACGCACATCATTTCCGTTCAAACCAAAGGTTTTTGCGTCGATGTCAATCAATTCTTCTGCTGACTTGCTAGCAAGGTTGGTACCAGCTTTCAAGAGTGCCAAGCCGTATTCTTCCAAGTTCACACCAGCAATTTCCGCCAATTCAGCTGCTACTTGTGGATCTGTTGCATGAGTGGTTGGCGATTTAAGCAAGAGGGTATCTGAAATCAAACCTGATAGGAGAAGTCCAGCTACTTCTTTTGGAGGTGTTACACCATTTTCTTTGAAGGCACGGTAAACGATTGAAGATGCTGAACCTACTGGCTCCAAACGCATGTACAATGGATTTGCCGTTTCAAAGTTTGCGACACGGTGGTGGTCAATAACAGCTGCAACTTCCACATCCTTGATGTCTGCGATTGATTGTTGGAATTCATTGTGGTCTGTCAAGATGACTTGGCCAACGCCTTCTGCCTTAGCAGACTCAACCACGCGCGGTGCAGTAACACCAAAATAGTCAAGCGCAAACGCTGTTTCTTCATTTGGCGTTCCAAGTGCAACTGCTTCCGCATCACGACCAAACACTTCACGCTCCAAGTAAGCCCAGCCGTATGATGATGCAATGGCATCTGTATCAGGATTTTGGTGACCAAAAACTAAAAATTTAGACATGTCTACAACCTCATTTTCTAATAATCTTCTACATTTTACCACAAATAGATAGACTTGTGAACATGGACGGGTCGGGATTTGCCAAACGTTTTCAAAAAGAGTAAGATAGAAGGTAGCAATACAAAAGGAGAAACATATGAAATTTTCAGACTATACCTATGTCCGTCCCGATTATGAAGCCATCAAGGCTCAATTTTCTGACCTGACCGACCAGTTGGCTCAGGCAAGTGACTTGGAAACAACTCGTACACTTGTGGCAGCCGTTACCAAATTACTTAGCCTCATCGATACTCAGTACAATCTTTGGATGATCCGTCATACTATTGACATGAACGATGAGTTCTACAATGAAGAAACCAAGTTTTGGAATGAATATTCACCACTTTTTGAAGAATTGACCACCAACTACTACCGTGTCATTGTAAAAACACCTTATAAGGCTGAGCTTTCAGACATCTTGCCTCAGACCTTCTTCATGCAGGCAGAAAACAAGCTCAAAACCTTCTCATCAGCCGTGATTCCCTTGTTCCAAAAGGAAAATGAATTGACCGATGAGTACAGCAAATTGATTGCTGGTGCAGAGATTGATTTCCAAGGTCAGACCTACAATCTGGCACAAATGGGCCCATTCGGTCAATCAACCGACCGTGACGTCCGCAAGGCTGCTTCTGCTGCTACAACTGCCTTCTTTGAAAGCAAGGAAGCTGATTTTGACCGAGTTTACGACGAATTAGTAAAAGTCCGCACGGAAATCGCCCACAAACTTGGCTTCAAGGACTATGTGGAATACGGCTACCTAAAGATGAACCGTTTTGATTACAATCGTGATATGGTCAAGGTATACCGTGAAGAAATCCTTAAACATATCGTACCGATTGTGCAAGATTTGCGTCAACGCCAAGCCAATCGCTTGCAGGTGCCAAGCCTCAAACACTACGACCTCAACCTTGAATTCTTGGACGGAAATGCTGTTCCTCAAGGTGATCCTGACTTTATCGTCAGCCAAGCCCAAGACATGTACCGCGAATTATCCGCAGAAACAGGCGAGTTCTTCGATTTCATGATAGAGCATGAACTCTTGGACTTGGTCGCAAAACCAGGCAAAAACAGCGGTGGCTACTGTACCTATATCCCTGACTTCAAGAGCCCATTCATCTTCTCCAACTTCAACGGAACCAGCGGTGATATTGATGTTTTGACCCACGAAGCAGGACACGCTTTCCAAGTCTATCGTTCCCGTTGGATCCAAAGTCCAGAAGTTGTTTGGCCAACCTACGAAACCTGTGAAATCCACTCCATATCTATGGAATTTATGACCTGGCCATGGATGGACCGTTTCTTCAAGGAACAAGTGGATAAGTATAAATTCACCCACTTGGCAAGCGCCCTGCTCTTCTTGCCATATGGCGTTTTGGTGGACCACTTTCAGCACGAAGTCTATGAACACCCTGAGATGACACCAGCAGAACGCAAGGCGACTTGGAAAAAACTCCAAGACCTCTACTTGCCAGACCGTGATTATTCTGAGTCAGAAGCCCTCAACCGTGGTATCTTCTGGTATCGTCAAGGGCACATCTTTGCTAGCCCATTCTACTACATTGACTACACCTTGGCCCAAGTTTGTGCCCTACAATTCTGGAAACGTACGCAGGTAGATCACGATGAAAAGGCTTGGGAAGACTACATCCGCATCTGTGATTTGGGTGGTACCAAGTCCTTCTTGCAAGTGGTTGAAGCCGCAAACCTCCAATCACCGTTCAAAGAAGGTGCCCTTGAAAGTACAGCCAAAGCTGCTGCTAGCTGGCTAGAAGCCGTTAAGGATGACGAACTATAGAATGCAAAAATCTGAATGAACAGCTCATTCAGATTTTTTTGATTTGACAAAGTTGATGTACTTATCCCCAAAAACTTCAATTTGTTGAAGAACCATCTTGAATTCCTGACCAATCTCGCTCAGTTCATACTCGACCTTTGGCGGTACTTGTGCATAAACCTTCCGAGTGATTAAACCATCATCCTCCAATTGACGTAACTGCTTGGTCAGGGTTGCTTGGGAAATCCCTGTCAATCGACGGTGCATTTCATTAAACCGAATAGGACCTTCTTCGATATGATGTAGTAATAAGATACTCCATTTCCCAGATAAGACACTCTGAGTGGTCACATAAGGACACTCCGGAACCGTATGTTGTGTGAAAGTTGCCATAATTTCTCCTTTATTTTCCCTTGATACTACACATTACTTCACAAAAAGATAGTGACTATTCAAAAAAATCGTACTTGTAATATTTTTAGTACCTGTTACAATAATACCATAAACTGCGAAAGCAGAAAAGAAAAAATTTTTAGAGGTATAACATCATGAAAAACATTCTATTTATCGTCGGTTCACTACGTGAAGGTTCATTCAACCACCAAATGGCTAAACAGGCTGAAAGCATCTTAGAAGGTCAAGCAACTGTATCTTATCTTAACTATAAAGAAATCCCGCTTATGAACCAAGATTTTGAAACACCAGTCTTGCCAGCTGTCCAAGCTGCACGCGATGCCATCATGGCAGCAGATGCTATCTGGATTTTCTCACCAGTTTACAACTTTGCTATTCCAGGTACTGTGAAGAACTTGATTGACTGGCTCAGCCGTGCCCTAGACTTGTCAGAAACACGTGGCCCATCTGCACTACAAGACAAAATTGTTACTGTATCATCTGTTGCCAATGCTGGACACGAGCCAATGTTTGCTAGCTACCAGGCACTCCTACCATTTGTTCGCATGCAAGTCGTTGGTGAATTTACAGGTACAACTGTCAATCCAGAAGCATGGGGAACTGGACAGTTGGTATTGTCAGAGGAAGCCATCGCCGGTCTGCAAGCTCAAGCTCAAGCTTTGTTAGAAGCTTAGATTCTACAGGTCAATATACATCCTTCTATGACCTTTATCGAGTTGAAGATGATAAAATTGCAGAACTCTGGGATGTTGTTGTACCAATCGAGGAAAATTCCAAAACTGTCAATAGCAATGCTAGATTCTAATCAAAAACCAAGAAAATAAGATGAAAGAAAATTAAAATGAAACTATATTACATCATCGATGCTTATTGTGGTTGGACCTACGGCTTTAACCACATTTTCACAAAATTCATGCAAGACCATCCTGACATAGAAATAGAGGTCATTAACGGAGGCTTGTTTGTCGGAGATAACAAAAAGAAAATGGTTGATTTCCAGCAGGCACAGACCATCAACAAACAAATCGAAAGCTATTACCAAATGTCTTTTGGCGATAACTACAATCAATTGTTTAAGGATAAGGACTTTACCATGGACTCCCTTGGTCCTGCTAGAGCCTACTCAGTCTTGAAAAACTATGTTGAGACACCTAACCATGCTCAGCTAACATTAGACATTCAAGCCTTATTTTTTGAAGATGGGTTAGACCTCAATAAAGCAGATAGTTACACCAGCCTAATTGGTACCTATCAGTTACCTACAAAGGCTATGGAAGAACTATCAAGCATCTTGAATCAACCAGAAAATCTACACCCAGACTTTATCAAGGCTTATGAAATGGGGGTAACCTCTTTCCCAACCTTGTTACTCGAAAAAGACGGAAACTTCTTTAATCTTATCAATAAAGTTCGCACAGTAGACGATTTGGAAAAATATTTCCAAGAGGCAGTTGCTCAATAGAAAAGAAAATACCTATGTCAAAAAATCAATTATATAAAAATATTTTAGAAGAGACTTATCTAGCTACTGCTCAAGGTCGAATAGAAGATTTCAAAAGCCATTTGGCTGCTGATATCTCTTGGACAGAAGCTGCAGGCTTTCCCTATGCTGGTACCTATATCGGTCCAGATGCAGTGATTGAAAACGTCCATGCAAGACTAGGTTCTGAATGGACCAATTATAGTGCCACACCTGTTGATTACGCCTTTTCAGGAAACCGTGTCATGGTTTATGGCTACTACAAGGGGACCTACAACCTTACTCAGAAATCCTTTCAAGCAGGCTTTGTCCATATTTACGATTTTAATGCTGAAAATAGAATTACACACTTTATCCAAATCGTAGATAGCGCACTTGTTGAGAAAGCTATGAGATAAAAATCAATTTTCAAAAGTCTATTCGTCACACGTTACTAAGTAACTCGAAAATTCCTATAAATTGTATCAGAAAGCCAGGAATTCCCATGTACAATTCCCAATTTGAACTGGGCCTAGTTGCCCTCAATGTTCGCAATCTGAAGCTTCAAAGTCTGTTTTACCAGCAGGTATTGGGTCTCCAAGTTCTGACTGAAAACTCTAAACAGATTGACCTTGGTGTCGGACAGACCGCCCTTGTCCGCCTGATTCAAACAGAGCAGAAAGGCGAAGTCAGCCACAGCTACGGACTCTACCACTTAGCCATTGTCCTACCTAGCCGAGAGGACTTAGGCACCATTTTCCGCTACTTTATCGACAACAAAGTTCCCCTCCAAGGTGCCAGCGACCACGGTTACAGCGAAGCCATTTACCTAGCCGACACCGAAGGCAACGGCATCGAGATTTACCGCGACCTGCCTCAAGACACTTGGGATGTCCGCCCAGATGGACGAATTGTTGGTATCACTGAGCCTATGGATGCTGAAACGATCTATGCTTTAGGGAAAAAAGCTGACGCAGCCTATCAGATGCCTGCTGGTAGTCGTATAGGCCATGTCCATCTATCTGTCCGAGAAAGCGCTGCTTCTAGCAAATTTTACCAAGAAGTTCTAGCTGTCAGAGATAATTTCACCGTTCCATCTGCATCCTGGTTAGCTTCTGGCGACTACCATCACCACCTAGCTGTCAATGAATGGGGAGGAAAAAATCTGAAAACCAGACAAGAAGGCATGCCAGGACTTGCCTACTATACAGTCATCTATTCCAATCCAGAAGTATTTGAAGCAACCTTGAATCGTGCCATTGCTGCAAACCTAAACCTTCACAGACTAGACAATAGCGCAGCTTTTGTTGATGTGGATGGCATAAAAACTAAGCTTGTATTAGAATAATACAAAAAAGGAAGAATCTAGCACTTCCTTTTCTTTGTTTATTTGATTAAGCCAAGATCATTTTTCATTCCCAAAATCCGTTTGACGGATTGATCAATCCGCTCCTCTGTAATTGTACCAGCCTTTACTTGGTCGATAATATAAGGAATTTGACTGGCATAACTTGAAGACAATATCATATCAGTCCCAGCTTGAATGGTCTGCAGGGCACCTGTATCTTGATCTACAAATTGGACCAAGCCTTGCATATCAAAATCATCCGTCATAATGACACCCTCAAAACCAAGCTCATTCCGAAGAATTTTATTGATTTCAGGTGAAATGGATGATGGGACATCATCAATGGCAGATACGATATTGTGGCTAACCATGATGGAGTCTGCACCTGCCTCAATACCAGCTTTAAAGGGAAGAAAATCATTGGCCCGCAATTCTTCTAAACTGCGGTTGTCATAGACCAAATCCGTATGCGAATCAGCATTATCCCCATAACCCGGGAAATGCTTCAAGGTCGAAGCAAATCGTTCCTCTTTCAACAATGTAACCAATTGACCAATATAGTCTGAAGTGGTTTTCGCATCCTGTCCAATGGTCCTATCGTAGATAAAAGAGGATGGATCAGTGGATAAATCTGCAACAGGGAAGAAACCTGCATAGATTCCCTCTTCCTTTAAAAGACTGGACTTCTGCTTGGCATCCGACAAAATCGCCTCAATGCCGCCAGATTGGTACAGTTCCAAAGGCGATGCAAAAGGTGTTTCCAGAAGTTGACTAATCCTCGTTACCGTCCCACCTTCCTCATCTGAAGCCATTAATAGCGGCACTTTTGAAAGTGATTGATAAGAAGCAATCTCTTCTTTAACTTGCTCCAGTGTCTTACCTTCAAAATCACTTGCAAATAAGATATAGCCCCCAAAATGATAAGTTTCCAATGCCTCAGCTTGTCCTGCAGATGGCATTCGAGCAAAAATCATCTGTCCGACCTTTTCTTCTAAGGTCATCTGATCTAGATAATTTGTAATCACTTTGTCCCTAGCAGATATTTCTTGGCTAGATGACGTCGTTGTAACCTTTGTCTGCTCTTGCTCTGTCCTATCCCCTAGGAAAAACAGACCCAATAAAATCCCTACAAATAAGAGACAAGTTAAGCCCGTCCCTACAATACTAAATCTTTTTCTCATAATCTCCTACTTTATCAATATTATCCCTTAATTCGATTCAGATATTCTTGATAAGTTTCAGTCTCCATCAAGGCTTTAGCATTTTCCACTCTAGCTCGTGTTGGAGGTTTTGTTCCCTCGAGTGGATATGGACGACCAAGTTCACGCCACTTAAATTCACCAAGATTGTGGTATGGCAATACCTCAAAACGTTCTACATTGTTTAAAGTTTTGACAAATTTACCAAGCTCAATCAAATCTTCATCTCGATCAGTTAAATTTGGCACCAAAACGTGACGAATCCAAACAGGTTTTCCAATGTCGGATAAATAACGAGCACATTCCAAAATAGTTTTATTACTATGTCCAGTCACAACTCGGTGTTGTTCAGGATTAATTTCCTTAATATCAAGAAGCACCAAATCCGTCACTTCCATGAGACGATTGTATTTTTCCAAATAACGCTCCGTTGAACGGAAGGTTAAGGCACAGGTATCCAATGTGGTATGGATGCCTTTTTCCTTTGCAAGTGTGAATAAGGCAATCAAAAAATCAATCTGAATGGTAGCTTCACCACCAGAAACAGTTATTCCGCCTTCCTTTCCCCAAAACATACGAAAGCGAAGTGCCTCGTTTAACACATCCTCTGCCGTACGTTCCGTTGCAGCAGGGTTGACCAAATCCCATGTATCCGGATTGTGGCAATATTGGCAACGCATATGGCAACCTTGCATAAAGACAACAAAACGTACACCAGGACCATCAACGGAACCAAAACTTTCTGTTGAATGAACCAAACCAGTTACTTTACGATAATCAACCTCTGTCATAATCTTTTCCTCACAACTTTATGCCTCTAGTATAACACAAAAATGGAAACGCTTCTATTATCGACTATCTGCTTCATTCGACAACTCTCTATCCTTTCGTATCCGATATGTTAAGCCAAGCACACCCGACTCCATTATTTGAGTGTCTACTAATTCAAGGTGCTCTTCTATCCCTTCAAAAAATCGTAGGCCATTCCTAACAATGACTGGCGACACAGTCAATTTCAAAATATCTACTAGGTTTTCTTTCAGGAGAAATTTAGCCAGACGAGGGCTTCCTAAAACTAAAATATCTCTAGCATTCACTGCTTTCAGCTCATGAATTTTTTCAGTAATTTGTTCATGAATCAATGTTGTATGATTCCAAGTAGTTTCTTGTAACGTTTTTGAACAAACAATTTTCTCAACAGCGTCTATCCAGGCAGCATGAGCACGTTCATGCTCACTTGCTTCCTCATTGTTCAACATATTCGGCCAATACTGGTACATCATCTCATAGGTTGCTCTTCCCCATAATATCGTATCTGCATTGGCAGTCACTTTTTGGGCAAACTGCTCAAGTTCTTCATTGTAGTGGACAAAACCAATATCCATAGCCCCATTTGGTCCCTCAACAATCCCATCCAAGGATGTGTGTAAAAAAACAACTAAATTTCTCATTCAATTTCCCTTTGTCTTTCATTTTCTGAAAATAAGTGTAACACATTTTCAAGACAATACTCAATGATAAGGTTGATCTTAGAAAAGAATAAAAAAAGAAAGACCAAAACTAGTCCTTCTCTTCGTTCTCATCATCAAGTGGTGTGATGAGAATTTTCAATTTTGTTACACGGCCATTTTTCACTTTGTCATTGACCATCACAATGTGGAAACCATTGTTATCTAATTCGTAGGCTTCTTTTTCATCCTGACTTGGAATGGTTCCAAGCCCTGTCAAGTAAAATCCTGCAATGGTATCAACATCATCACTACTCAAATCCAAATCAAAGTGCTCGTTGAAATCATTCAAGGTCATACTGCCTTGGACAATGAACGTATTTTCCGCAATTTCACGCACAAAGATTTCTGTTTTGTCAGTTTCATCATCAATTTCCCCGACAATTTCTTCAAGCAGGTCTTCGAGAGTAACAATCCCTGATACGCCACCATACTCATCTAGTAAGATGGCCATTTGGTTTTGAGTATTTCGCAAAGACTTCAGCAAATCATCCACAAAAATCGTCTCAGGAACGAATAGTGGTTCCTGCATAATACGGCGAATCTTTAACTGATCGAATCCATTTGTGAAACTTTCAGCAAGAATTTTCTTGGTATGAATGAGGCCAATGATATTGTCTTTATCCCCTTCGTAAACAGGTATTCGAGAAAAATTTTGGCGAAGAATTTCTGGCATGATGACGTTAATATCATCTTCGATATCTACCATGAAAGCATCTGTACGCGGTACCATGACTTCACGAGCCATCATTTCATCTAAATTGAATATTCCTTGAAGCATTTCGATTTCTTCAGCATCTAAGGTTTGTTCGCTCTTGGTTAAGATATACTCAATCTCATCTCGAGTCATTTGCTCATCTGCATCATCGAAATTCATAGGTGTAATACGACTAATCAAGTTTGTCGCAGCTGATAACAACCAGACAAATGGACTTACAATTTTCCCAAGAAAAATAATGACTGGTGCTGTGACAACTGCCAAGTTTTCTTTCATATTCATGGCAATTCGTTTCGGATACAATTCACCAAGAACAATAGATACAAATGTCAGCATCGCCAGAGCTAGCCAGTAACCAGCTGTCTGAGCTGTCGCAGAATTTCCCATCCATTTTGCAAAAACAGCCCCTAAATCATTGGCCAAGCTAGCACCAGAAAGGATTGAAATAAAGGTGATTCCGACCTGAATCGTAGATAAGAAATTGTTTGGATTTTCTAACACCGTCAAAAGTCGAACAAACTTCTTTTCCCCTTCTGCGGCTTTTTGTTCAACTCTCGAACGATTAAGGGAAACTAGAGCCATTTCAGATGCTGAGAAAAAGGCATTGAACAAGGTCAATAAGAATAAAATAAATAGTTGTAAATAGATGGTCTGACTACCAGGGTCTTCCATGATGTTCTCCTATAATAAAATTTATAACATTTCAATTATACCATAAAATCTGAAATATACCATATATCTTGTTAGAAATCATCTTTTGCTGACATTTTTATGATACAATAATCAAAAGGAATAGGAGATAAGCAATGATTCTTTCAATGAAACATGTCTATTATAAGAGACAGGGTAAAACAATTTTAGAAGATGTAAACTGGGAATTTCAACCAGGAGAACGTTGGGCCATTTTGGGTCTCAATGGTGCTGGCAAATCAACACTCTTGCGTATTCTAATGGCAGAATTTTGGAAAACCTCTGGTGATTTGACAGTATTAGGGGTTGAATTTGGTAAAGGTGACATTCCCAGTCTTCGTACGAAAATTGGAGTGGTCGGTTCTTTTCTAGCAGAACGATTTCCCATTGACCTAACAGCAGAACAAATCGTATTGACAGGTAAGTATAAGTCCTCCATCCTATATCGTGAATATGGGCAAGCGGAGCTCAACCAAGCAAAAGATATGCTTAAGTCTATTAAGGCTAGTCACCTAATTGGTCGGACTTATGCGAGCCTTTCACAGGGTGAACGCCAACTCCTGCTCATTGCCCGTAGCCTCATGGAAGATCCCGCTATATTGATATTAGATGAAGCAACCGTTGGACTTGACCTATTGGCACGCGAATGCCTTCTTCATCATATCGATTCTATCTGTCAACTCCCAAATGCTCCTGCCATCATCTATGTCACCCACCACGCAGAAGAAATCACAAACAACTTTACTCACGTCCTCCTTCTAAAAGAAGGGAAAGTCTTGGCACAGGGACCAAAACAAGAAATTCTAACTCCTGCATTGCTCAGTGATTTTTATGGTAATCAAGTTGAATTGATTGAACTAGGAGATGAGCGATTGTTTATTAAGCCAATTCTTAACTAGCACAATTCAAATAAATCAGAAAAGAAAAGACCTAGAATGCTGAAAATTCACTCATTGGTTCTAGGCCTTTTCTTATACTCTTATTTATCTTTTTACCACCCGCACGTGTCTGATTCAATATCCATGCATTTAAAAAGAATCAAACTCTGTCAGCGCATAACTTTCTAGTTGGTTAATATTGCGTCGCATTTGCTTGGCTGCCATTTGTGATAAATGACCATACTTTTCATATTCTGCAACCACTTTTCTTTCTAAATAATACCCTCGTAACAGATCATCTAAACTTTCGGGTTTCATCCGTCCGATAACATCTTCCACCTTGATTCCTGCATGAATCAATTGAGCTTGGTATAAGCAGAATTCTTTTAGCTGCTGAATGTATTCTGCAGAGCACCTCAACTGATTTTTCTCTAAAAATTGAATAATCTCTGCGGTATTGGCCAAGAATAATTCAGACAATGCTGGATTATGCTCATTCTTTTTAGCAACTGCATTCTGATTCCTTTTCCGTATACTAGTTCCGATACTAATCCATTCATGATACCACTTATTGATGACCCTTCGACTGATTAGCCATAAGTATTTGAAGGTTGGAACCAGGTCGCGATTAATATCCTGTTCCAAGGTTCTTAAATAGTTTTGATAGAGACGGTAGGAAGACAAACTAAGGTGTTCTTTCGCAAATGCAGTCTCTAACCCCCTCTGTTCAATTTCTACCAGTTTCAACCTTAAACTGGCCACCTCTTTGCGCATGTCTACAGACATCAACTGGCGATGAAGATGTTCTATCCGCCTATAATATTGACCAATAACAATGTAAATACCATTTGGATTTGTGGCATCCTCAATATCTAGTTCCAATTCGTTTACCACCACTTGCAGAATAGAAATTCGGACAGAACCTTCTAAAATCGGAGATTCGGACTTCTGTTTTGCAAACCTTGGCAAAACGAATAATCCCACCAAAAAACTCAACAGGGTTACCATTCCGACAGTAAATAGAATCAGACTGTAAATTAAGCTATCAAATTCTGGTAACAACAAAATCGTAGCAATCGAGACCGACCCTTTCATCCCTGAAAATGTTAGAATCCCCAGCTCATGCACACTATAAACACTCTTAGAAGATTTTGCTTTTCGATAAGCATTCAAGCAGAGTAAGCCAATAAAGCGTATCAGAAACAGACTAATGGTTAAGAGAATAACTATCCCTAACAAGTGACCATTACTAATCAATGGATTCCTCAAAGCAGGCTGAATGATTCGAGTAAATTCATACCCAAAAACAAGAAAAACCAACCCATTTAATGAGAAATTTAGAGTATCCCAAACAATTTGGTTCACACGATTCACACGCGCATCAAACAAAGTCATTTTTTTCAACTGCTTCGATTGAAACAGACCTGCAATGACCACTGCAATAATTCCAGAACCACCAATAGAGGTAGCCACAAAATAAGCCACTAATGGTAATGAGAGTTCGAGCAACAGGACTCCAGGAATATCTGCCGCATCCAGTTTTTCAAGTAATGAAACCAAACCACGATGACCAAAAGCAAGAAAAAGTCCTGCGAGCATTCCACCGACAAGTGCCCAAATAAATTGACCACTTGCATTAATGAGTGAAAAATTCCCTGTCGTCAAAGCAAGCACAGCAAACTCAAACGCAACAAGTCCACTCGCATCATTCAGCAAGCCCTCTAGGGTCAAAATGGTTTCTAATCGTTTTGGAAAAGCAAAGCGATTTGATAACACTAAAAAGGCTACAGCATCAGTCGGCGCAAGTGCAGCCCCAAGGGCAAAACTTGCAGAGAGAGGAACCTCTACTGGTAATAAGTAGCCAGCCAAAGATCCGATTCCCAAGGCTGTTAAAAAGACCAACGGAAAAATTAGGAAGGCAATAACTTTCCAATTTTCCATCAAGTCATCGACATTACTTTGCTGACCCTCTCTAAAGTTCAAGGGAGCAATAACTAAAGCAAGGAACAATGAAGGATCTAGGGTGAGATTCCCGACTCCAAATAGTAGACCTGCACCAACTCCCAATAAAACTTGAATAAATGGAAGTGGAAATTTGGGATTTAATCGATAAATGGTATTGGAAATAACTAATAGGATTAAAAATATAATGATTTGAACAAAACTTGTAATACAATCACCTCCTTAATTGTTGTTGATACGTTCTATCATCACCAAAAACGGTGGAGTATTGACTTGGTTCAGCGGTTTATAAAGTATGGCAGTAAAGACGGCCTGGTCCAGCTGGCTGACAAAGTCTAAGACCGCATCCTTTTCTACTGCTCCGCCCTCGTGGCCATAATAAATCATGATAGCAAGACGACCACCAACAACCAGTCGATCTAGGACTTTTTTGATGGCTTGAAGGGTGGTTTCAGGCAAGGTAATGACTGACTTATCCGCTGAAGGTAGGTAGCCAAGATTAAAAATAGCTGCCTTACATTGATCCACAAACTGATCTAGGCTTTCGTGTCCTGTCAAAACCAATTGGGCATTGGTCAAGCCAGCTTTTTCTAGTTTTTCAGCCGTTGTGTTCAAGGCTTGTTCCTGAATATCAAATGCCACGACCTTTCCTGCTCGCTGAGCTAAAAATAAAGTGTCATGTCCGTTTCCCATAGTCCCATCGACAGCAAGGTCTTGGTCTGTTAAAATCTCATCTAAAAAGGCATGTGCCATATGTAATGGTCTAAGCATATTTTCTCCTTAGGCTAATAATTTCAAAAAGTAAGTTGTCAAGGTCACTTCATCTACCTTTTTACGTTGTTTTAGCCACCAGCTGACGGTTTCCACAAAAGTAGTGACAACAAAATGCAGCAATAGGTCCTCTGGAAGACTCCGTTTATCCTGCATGTAATCTTCCATCACTTTTGGATAAATATCGTGTTTGAGCTCTGTCTCTAATTCCTTTAAAAAATAGGTATTGCGTGATAACAAGAGGCTAGCTACTCGGTCTTGATTTGTCCGAAAATGTTTGAAAATATGCGCCAGCAAAACTGTTACATCACTATCTTCACGACCTGTAAACAAATGATGAAATAGGTCATGACAGAGTTCTTCCAAAAGAGCTTCCTTACTGGCATAATGGGCGTAAAAAGTAGAACGGCCAACATCTGCCTTATCAATGACATCCTGCACACGCATGTCATCGTACCCTTTTTCGTTTAATAGGCTCAAAAACGCCTGAAAAATCGCCTTTCGTGTTTTTGCAATTCGTCTATCCATCTCTCGTACATTTCAAACATTATGTTCAAAAACAAACAAAATGTTTTACTTGTTTCTAGTTATTTGGCTCATTTAATAGCATAATGAACCTATAAACAGTATAACATAGAAAGGGTTTGTCATGTCGTCTAGTAAAAATACTTTCATTGCTTTTTTGCTGAATCTTTGTTTTTCTATCATTGAATGTATCTTTGGAGCTCTCTTTCACTCCAGCGCCATTTTAGCAGATGCTGTCCATGATTTTGGGGATGCTCTAGCCATTGGCAGCTCCGCATTGATGCAGACCTTCGCAAATAAACCAGCTGATCGCACCTATCCCCTTGGTTACAAGAGATGGAATATTTTGGCAGCACTCTTGACCTCAAGCATTCTGATTATCGGTTCTAGCCTAATTCTTGTGGAAAACATTCCCAATCTTTTCCATCCCCAACCTGTCAACCAAGATGGAATGCTAGTACTTGGAGTGATCGCTATCATCATCAATTTCGCCGCTTCCCGTATTGTAAAAAATGGCCATAGCCATAATGAATCCATTCTTAGTTTGCACTTTCTAGAGGATATTTTAGGATGGCTGGCGGTCATTCTTGTCTCCATTATTCTCCAATTCACTGATTGGTACTTCCTTGATCCCCTGCTTTCAATCATTATTTCTCTATTTATCCTTAGCCAGGCCCTTCCTAAGGCATGGAATACTCTGAAAATCTTTCTTGAACAAACTCCGTCTGGAATAAAGAGTGATGAACTGGCTCTTGAGTTGTTGTCTATACCAAATGTGGAATCCATCGTTCAACTTAAAGTATGGACAATGGATGGATATGACCATTGTGCTACACTGACTGTCAAACTTACTAACCATGCTTTGGCAGGCAAGACCAAAGAAAGAATACGGAATTCTCTTATCACCTATGGAATTCTCCAAACGACCATTGAAACGGTGTAACTTTCTCTTCATTTTCCAAATGGATTACGAATAAATAGGTATGAAGATCTGTATCCTATTTTTCCTCGGAGCTTCAATTGGCTCCTTTTTGGGACTGGTCATTGACCGGTTCCCTGAACAATCCATTATCCGACCCTCTAGTCATTGTGGTTCTTGTAAGAAGCAACTCAAGGTTTGGGACCTAATTCCCATTCTTTCTCAGCTTTCAACCGCATCCAAATGTCGTTATTGCAAGGTAAATATTCCCTATTGGTATGCTGGACTAGAATTCTTAACTGGACTGGCTGTCCTGCTCTGCCATTTTCAACTCCTAAGCCTAACCGAAACCATCCTCATCCTTGCAGGGTTGGTTTTGACCATTTACGACATCAAGCATCAGGAATATCCTTTTGCCGTCTGGCTCGTTTTTACTTTGGTAGCTCTGTTACTCTCCCAGCTAAACTGGCTCTTTTGTTGCTTTTTAGCCTTGGCTTTTCTGACAGAGAAATGGCAGTTCAATATCGGTTCGGGTGATTTTCTATATTTGGCTAGTCTGTCCCTAATTTGTGGCTTGACTGAAATCCTATGGATTATTCAAATCAGCTCACTTTTAGGCTTACTCGTCTTTACAATATACAAGCCAAGATCCATCCCTTACATACCATTCCTTTTTCTTGCGAGTATTTTCGTCATTCTGTGCATCTAAATCGAGTTTTTCTCGATTTTTTTGTTATAATAGTAGGCATATTAGAGTTCAGTTTCAATAGTAACTGAATGGTCTTCACTTAGGAAGACAAAAGGAGAAATCTTATGACACTATTTCAGGATGACAGTTTGACACTGCACACCGACCTTTATCAAATCAATATGATGCAGGTCTATTTTGACCAAAATATTCACAATAAAAATGCCGTTTTCGAAGTGTACTTCCGTTCTCAACCCTTTAAAAATGGTTATGCGGTCTTTGCAGGCTTGGAGCGCGTGGTGGACTACCTTAACAATCTTAGTTTTAGTCAAACAGATATTGACTACCTAACAGAATTGGGATATCCACAGGATTTCCTAGATTATTTAGCTCAATTAGAAATGTCCTTAACCGTCCGATCTGCAAAAGAAGGTGATTTGGTTTATGCGAACGAACCTATTCTCCAAATCGAAGGTCCTTTGGCACAATGCCAATTGATTGAAACAGCTTTGTTAAACATCGTCAACTACCAAACACTCATTGCTACAAAAGCTCGTCGTATCAAGGCAGTTATTGAAGATGAGCCATTGATGGAATTTGGAACCCGTCGTGCTCAAGAAATGGATGCTGCAATTTGGGGTACACGGGCAGCCTTTATTGGTGGAGCGTCTGCGACTTCCAATGTTCGAGCAGGAAAAATCTTTGGCATACCTGTAGCTGGTACCCATGCTCATGCCTTGGTTCAAACCTATGGCGATGATTACAAAGCATTCAAAGCCTATGCGGAAACACATAAAGACTGTGTCTTCTTAGTAGACACCTATGATACGCTACGCGTTGGTGTTCCAGCAGCTATCCGAGTTGCAAAAGAGATGGGAGACAAGATAAACTTTAGAGGAGTCCGTATCGACTCTGGAGACATGGCTTACATTTCTAAAAAAGTTCGTCAACAATTAGACGATGCTGGATTTACAGATGCAAAAATTTATGCCTCCAATGATCTTGATGAAAATACCATTTTGAACCTAAAAATGCAAAAAGCAAAAATTGATGTCTGGGGTGTGGGCACAAAACTCATCACTGCTTATGATCAACCAGCATTGGGAGCAGTCTATAAGATTGTATCCATTGAAGATGAAGATGGAAATATGCGCGATACCATTAAGTTGTCTTCCAATGCGGAAAAAGTATCTACTCCAGGTAAAAAACAAGTGTGGCGAATCACCTCTAAAGAAAAAGGGAAATCTGAAGGGGATTACATTACCTTCGCTGATACAGATGTCACTCATCTAGACAGTATCTACATGTTCCATCCAACCTACACCTACATCAATAAAACCATTGAAAACTTTGAAGCACGTCCACTTCTCGTTCCTATTTTTGAGAATGGTAAACAAGTTTACGAGTTGCCAAGTTTAGCGGAAATTCAAGACTACGCCAACCAGGAATTTGATAAACTCTGGGATGAATACAAGCGTGTGCTCAATCCACAACTCTATCCAGTGGACCTGGCTCAAGACGTATGGGATAATAAGATGAACCTCATCAATCGTATCCGTCAACAAAGCCAAACAAAAGCAATTTAAGGCAGGTGCCATATGACTTTACAAGAAACAATCATCAAAGAATTAGGTGTAAAACCAACGATTGATCCAAAAGAAGAAATCCGACGTTCCATCGATTTTCTCAAAGACTACCTCAAAAAGCATCCTTTTTTGAAAACCTATGTTTTAGGAATCTCTGGTGGACAAGATTCAACCTTGGCCGGACGCTTAGCCCAACTAACCATGGAAGAAATGCGCTCAGAAACAGGTGACGATAGCTACCAATTCATCGCTATCCGCCTACCTTATGGTGTGCAAGCTGATGAGACGGACGCCCAAGCAGCTCTAGCCTTTATCAAACCAGATATCAGCCTAACCATCAACATCAAGGAATCAACAGATGCCATGGTAGCTGCAGTCAATGCAAATGGACTAGAAATGTCTGATTTTAATAAGGGAAATGCTAAAGCCCGCATGCGCATGATCGCCCAATATGCCATCGCTGGTGAACGCAAGGGAGCTGTTATTGGTACCGACCATGCAGCTGAAAACATTACTGGCTTCTTCACCAAACACGGTGATGGTGGTGCTGATATCCTTCCCCTCTTCCGCCTAAATAAACGCCAAGGCAAGCAACTGCTCGCTGAATTGGGGGCTGATGAAAAACTCTACCTCAAAGTTCCTACTGCTGACTTGGAGGAAAACAAACCAGGCCTTGCTGACGAGGTCGCACTTGGTGTCACATACAATCAAATTGATGATTACCTTGAAGGAAAAACCATTGATCCTCAAGCGCAAACCATTATCGAAGGCTGGTGGAATAAGACAGCCCATAAACGCCACTTGCCAATTACTATTTTTGATGACTTTTGGAAATAAACAAATAGCCCCTGACGACCGTCAGGGGATTTCTTTTATCTATTCTCCAAATAATCTGCAATAGCTGCTACATCCTTATCACCACGACCAGAAATATTGATGATAATGATTTTATCTTTATCTAGTTGTGGTGCTAATCGAATAGCTTCTGCAATTGCATGAGAACTTTCAATAGCAGGCAGAATGCCTTCAGTACGACTTAAGGTCAGAAGTGCATTAACTGCCTCATCATCTGTTGCCGCTACATACTGAACTCGACCAGTTTCCTTATAGTGGGCATGCTCTGGACCGACACCAGGATAATCCAAACCTGCTGAAATGGAATAAACGGGTGCAACTCCACCATTTTCATCAAAGAGGGAGATCGTCTTCATACCATCAACCACACCAACTGTTCCCTTAGTCATAGTCGCTGCATGTAGCTCTGTATCAACTCCTTTACCAGCAGCTTCTACACCGATAAGCTTGACTGACTCATCTGGTAGATATTGAGAAAACGCACCAATAGCATTGGAACCGCCACCCACACAGGCAATAACGTAGTCTGGCAAATGACCTTCTTTTTCTAAAATCTGACGTCGAGATTCTAGACTAATAATCTTTTGAAACTCATGTACAATAGTCGGATAAGGATGAGGACCGACTGCTGATCCCAAAACATAGAAGGCATCTAAATCTGCCATCCAAGCACCGAATGCTGCATCAACTGCCTCTTTCAAGGTTTGAGTGCCATCCGTTACAGCATGAACACGCGCCCCCATCATCTCCATTCGAAAAACATTGAGTCGTTGGCGTTTGACATCTTCAGCCCCCATATAGACATCACATCCCAAGCCAAATCGTGCCGCAACAGCAGCCGTCGCAACCCCATGTTGACCAGCACCAGTTTCTGCAATCACTCGAGTTTTCCCCATTCTTTTTGCTAGCAAAATCTGTCCGAGGACGTTGTTCAGCTTATGGGATCCTAAATGATTTAAATCTTCCCGTTTCAGATAGATTTTCGCGCCACCCAGTTCATTGGTCAAGGATTCTGCAAAATAAAGTGGAGTTTCTCGCCCAGAATAGTCTTTTAAATATGCTTGATACTCTGCTAAAAATTCTGGATCATTACGATACTGTTCAAATGTTTCCTCCAGCTGATCCAACAAAACCTGAATTTGCTCTGGTACAAAGCTACCACCAAATTGTCCAAAATAACCTTTATTTGCCATATTCATTCCTCTTTCTATTTATTTAAACATTTTTTAGATTATCTCATTTTAGCTTCGCCATCGTTTCATCTTGATTACCTCATTTTGTTAGTAATTGTCAAAGTAGATTGCTTTTAGATTAGGAACGGAGGCGCAGACATAACTCAAGTTAGGCAAGCCGAACGTGACGCATTATAAAAGCAATCTACGAAGACAAATAGGAAAAAGCCCCCGCAGGAAAAACCAACCTGCGAGGGCGTCAATGACACGGTGCCACCTCACTTATGGGAATTATCTAGAATCCTCCCATATCTCATCTCCTCTAACAAGGAGTTGCACTGTAAGGTGTGCTGACCGAACTATCATTGTTTTAAGTTCTTTTGTTTGACTGTTTCAGCTAAAACCTTCGTTAGCTACCCTTGCTATACTACCAGTATAAGATATATCGACCTGCCTTGCACGAAGTCAAAACAGTCACTCAAAGTATTTTTTACCAAACAATCATTTGCACATCTATGTCTACAAATAGACAATTCTGCACATCAGCCCATTTCATAAAACTCCGACACCTGTTCTCAGTACCACAGGCTCCCTGAAGTCTTCTGCTTTACTACTTCTTCTGATTAAAAAGATTATACGGTAATCATAAGACAATGTCAAGCATCTTTTCTAAATTTTCTAAACAATCTGATAATTTATGAACTCTTTGATAGATTCCATCCTCTAACACTCAGACGATAAAGCCAATAGGCTAATACTCCTCCTAATGTATTGGTCCATAAATCATCGATTTCAAAAACACGTTGGGCATCAATCAGCAAATCAAGTAACAACTGTGTACATTCAATAAACAGACTGAAACAAAATGTATAAGAAAGAACTGCTTTAAGGCTCCGCCATTCCTCTAGAAGAAAAAGAAGCAGAAAAACGAGAGGAAAGAGAAGAAAAATATTGGTCGCATTTTGTAGGATAATCCAACCAAAGTCTCCTAGACTATCTACCTTGTCTCCATTGACAATACTATTAAACGGAGTTGGCAAAAGATACAGTCGCCCGATTTGAATAATTCCTGGGGTCGAGAAATCCTTATACTGTGGATACCAAGTCTGAGGAAGAAAACAGAGTAAAACAATAGCCAGAGCGTAAACCCCAGCTAAAGTTGTACAAATCCGTCTCCCAAGCTTGGTCAAGTTGCCGTCTACTTGAAAGAATTTTCTCATGCACGAATACCTGCCTTAGCTTTTGCGGCTGCAATACGAGCACGTGCTTTTTCACGGTCTTTCTTGAGCGTATTGGAGCGCAATTGACCACAGGCAGCATCAATATCTGTACCATGTTCCTGACGAACGACACAGTTAACACCATTTTTCTTCAAAACATCAAAGAAAGCAAGAGTACGTTCCTTGGTTGAACGACTATATTGGTCATGTTCGCTAACTGGGTTATAAGGAATCAGGTTGATATAAGACAATTTACGAATGTTCTTGGTCAAATCAGCCAATTCTTGAGCCTGTTCCACACCATCATTGACCTCGTTCAGCATAATATATTCAAATGTAACACGACGATTGGTTGTCTGAATATAATCTTCAATTGCCTCAAACAATACTTCAATCGGGAATTTGCGATTAATCCGCATAATGCTCGAACGAAGGTCATTATTTGGCGCATGTAGAGAAACTGCCAAGTTCACTTGAACTCCCTCACGTGCGAAATCACGAATTTTTGGTGCTAAGCCAGAAGTAGATACCGTAATGTGACGGGCACCAATTGCCAAGCCCTTGTCATCATTCACAACACGCAAGAAGGTCATAACATTATCGTAGTTGTCGAGTGGCTCACCAATCCCCATCACGACAATATGGCTAACACGTTCATTTTGATTGCGCTCATCTAAGTATTTTTGTACCAACATAATCTGTGCTACAATCTCACCACTCGTCAAATCTCTTTGCTTAGGAATCAAACCAGATGCGCAGAATGTACAGCCGATATTACAACCAACTTGAGTCGTTACACAGACTGAGAGTCCATAATGTTGATTCATCAACACTGTCTCAATCAACATTCCATCAGGTAATTCAAATAAGTATTTGATAGTACCATCTTTGGACTCTTGTACTATTCGTTGTTTGAGTGGATTGACGACAAATTCTTCTTCAAGCTTTTCGATTAAAGATTTTGGTAAGTTGGTCATTTCCGCGAACGATTGGACACGGGACCGGTAGAGCCATTCCCAAATTTGAGTGGCCCTGAATTTCTTTTCTCCATTTTCAATAATCCAATCAACTAGATTGGCTTGTGTAAAGGCATAAATTGATGGTTTCATGTTTCTCCCTATTTTTGGCGGATGACAAATCCACGTTTGGCTTCATTCATTTCACGATGGTGCTGTTTCTTATCGTGTTTTTGCGCTCGCTCTTGTTTCTGTTGCTTACCTGTGGACGGTTTATTGTTTTTTACGGTAAAATGACGGCCCTGTTCTTTTGAAGTATCTAAAGTTGACTTAGATCGTTTTGGTTCATTACGGCTGACTTTCTTATCCTTCGATACCAATTCTTCTGTACGTTGTTTTTGTCGGTTTCGATTCCGACTACGGTGACGTTTGCGACTTGTTTTTTCTTCAGGTTCTTCTTCTAACTCTTGTGGATTTGGATTTTCAAGAACAAAGTAGGCACATCCAAAATTACAAAATTCGGTTAAATAATCATCTAACCGCCCAATTTTTAAATCAGACTTGACCGGTTTCTCATCACGATAAAACCCTTTTAACCGAAGTTGTTCATTTCCCCAATCTCCAACAATATAATCAAATTTCAACATGATGGGCGAAAAGCGTTGCCCAAAAGCAGTCTGATCAAAAGCATCTTTGAAATCATCAACAACATTGAGTTCAATATTCTCTGAAACAACCTTATTCCCAACACGTGCAAAACTCGGACCTGGAAATTTATTGTAATTATACATTTCTGGTGAAATTTCTTTCTTCATTGTTCCTCCTATCTAATGAAATATTCGTATATCTAACCTTATTATTATAACATGAAACCAGCTGAAATAGCACTCTTCAACCATTTCAGAGAAATTTCAGACGATTTTAATTTTAGCATGGTTGATTGAATTTACTTTCCTGGGTGCCGTTAGCCAGAACAGCCTCTAGTATGTTCTAGGGTAGAAATAAGACATACACAGCAAGTCACATTCGTAGAGTACGGCAAGCCAAACGTGACAATGTATCAAAGCTAATTCGAACGACTGATGCAAAAAAGAGCGACTTACTCGCTCTTAGTATTCTTCAAATAATCAATGGCTTCTTGAACAGTCGTCACTGGTACGATTTCAATATCAGCATTGGCCTTTTCTGCTGCTTCTTTTGCCTCTTCGTAGTTTGTTTTAGCTGTTGGATCCTTTTTCAAAATTTCTGGGTCCACTGGATTATTTGGAACAAAGAAAACACTTGCACCAGCATTAATCGCAGATAATACTTTTTTATCTGCTCCTCCAATATCTCCAACGGAACCATCTTGTTCAATCGTTCCAGTTCCAGCAATAACACGTCCATCACGCAAGTCTGGCTCAGCCAGCTGTGTATAAATAGCTAATGTAAACATCAGACCAGCACTTGGACCACCAATTCCTCCTGTTTGGAAGTCAATTGGGACAGAACTTTTTACCTCCGTATGGTCCACCAGAGTAATACCAATACCGTTTTTACCATTTGATAGTTTGATAATTTTTCCGTCAGCAGACTTCTCTTCTCCACCACTAACATAGCCCACTGTCACATCACTGTCCAGTTCTAAACCTGAAACATATTTGATTAAATCCTGAGAAGATTCAAACGTTTGACCATTTATACTAACAACCGTATCAGCGATATTCAAAACATTTTTAAATGTAGAATCTTCTGCTAAGTCCAACACGTAAACACCGAAGAAATCCATCTCCACATCCTTATCTGCCAAGGTTAAACCTTGATATTTAGCCATGTTTTGAGAGGTTTCCATATAAAATTGAGCTATCCGATAGTATTCTTCACTGTCTGCACCGCCCGTCATTTCTTCTGCAGAAACAATATCTGCGTAAGGGTTAAACTGAGCAATCAGCAACTGTAAGGCTGTTGCCTGCAAGACTGATACATAGGTAAAATTATAAGAACCTGGCTCTTTATCTTCTTCATTGTTGACTGTCAATACTTCCCGAATATCCGAAGCCCCTCCAGGACTTTCAATATAATATGGTAGTCGAACAAAAACGGAAAACCATATCAATAACGTCCCCATAATAATTGAAACAATCAAAAGCCATTTCTTATTTTTCTTCATACTTTTTTATCTCCTCATTTACAACTGCAGGTACATATAAACTAATATCCTGTTTAAAATAGATCAACTCCCGAACCTGGCTGGATGATACGAACTTGAGCTCTGGCTTTGCAATCAAATAGATCGTTTCCAAATCTGGTGCTAGCTGACGGTTGTAAAAATCAAAATTAGATTCATATTCCAAGTCCGTTGCATTACGCAAGCCCCTAACCAAATGAGTCACACCATATCGTTTGGCAACATCGACAACTAATTCATTCTCAACGAGAATGACCTCGATGTTCTCTAAGCCGGCAAAAAGTCTTTTCAAAATAACCAATCGTTCCTCACCTGTCATCAAGCCAGACTTTTTCGGATTGGTAAACACTCCGACATATAATTTTTCAAACAAGCCACTTGCTCGCTCAATGAGGTCCATATGTCCATTTGTAATCGGGTCAAAAGACCCTGTAAACATTCCGATTCTATCTGACATATACAGTTACCTTACTAATTCCATATACTTTTTCTTTCCAAATTCCGAGCTCTGCAATCTCTTCAGGGAGCTGGACGTTCTTATCTGTCTCACAGACAACCATCACATCCTCTGCCAATAAGTGACGACGACAAAGCTCTGAGATAACAGCCTCAATTTCCTGCTCTGCATATGGCGGATCCAGAAAAACAAGGTCAAATGTTCCGCTCAATGTCGCCAATGCTTGCCTTGCATCCATCTGCATGAGTTGAAATTTATCTGAATCCTTAGTCATCTGAATGTTTTCTTTGATAACAGCTTGTGCTTTCCGGTCACGTTCTACTAAGACTGCCTGATTCATCCCTCTGGATATCGCTTCAATAGACAAGCCACCGCTACCAGCGTATAAATCTAAGACCCGCCCACCCTCAAAATATGGACCAATCATATTAAACATGGCACCGCGAACCTTATCAGAAGTAGGACGTGTTACCTTCCCTTCTAATGTTTTGAGCGGTCTTCCACCATAAATACCTGATACAATTCTCATAAACACCATTATAGCACAAATCAAATGAAAATCACTTAACTTAGGGAAAATTAAAAGAGGAGAAATATCTCTCCTCATATTCTCCTCATATTCATTTCTACCTCTGCGATAGGTCTTCTGTTGTCGTTGAAGACGAATCTGCCGGAACATCGGTTTCAGTAGAACTAGATGGCTCAACTGGTGTTGGTGTGCTCGGAACAACAGTTTCCGAACTACTTGGAGGAACGACTTCTGTTGTCGTTGAAGAACTAGACGACTGTGTTGTTGAAGAACTACTTGATGGAGTATAAACAGATGAATTGCCTTGTTCAACATAATCGTAAGAAGGTTGATATGTATAGGAATCTTCTGAATAAGTATCTTCAACATACGATTCTGAATATTCAGTTGATGTCTCAGTAGTTGCTTCATTAGCAATTACTTCTTCAGTTGAAGAGGTTGATTCAGCCGTTGTCGAACTTTCTTCAGTTTTTTTCTGCTCCTCTGCCAATTTTTTAGCAGCTTCTGCTCGAACTAACTCTGCTTTTAACTTAGCTTTCTGAATGTCCTCCGCTTTTTTCTTCATAGCAGTAGCGACCGTATCAATTCTTTTTTGAAGTGCGTCTTTCTTACTTTTGTCAGTCAACTTATCAACTGCAGCTTGTGCGGACAGTAAGTTCTCATCTGTATTAGACTCTTCTAAAGCTTTGACAGCTTTCTCAGCCGCTAATACATTATTAGCTTCTAGTGTTTTGGTACTAGACACAGCTTGTGATGAACTAGTATCATTTGAACGTGTCCCAACAAACCAAATCAATACAGTAATCACTAATAAGGCTAATGCAATGAGAGTGAAGACACGCTCAGCTAGATTGGTATTTTTAAAATATTCTTGGATTTTTCTTATCATTATTTACTTCACTCTATTCTATATATGCGATATACGATTAAAATCTTATTTACTTGCCTTCACTTTCCCATTCCAACCATGCAAAACAAGGATTCTGAAAAATCTTTGCCATAACTATTAGGGAATGGCAATAAATTCTGAAATAAAAATGGAAAACCACATCATTTTAAAATGGGCACGGAAGTAACACAGTTCCCCGAACTATTTAATTACTTCCAAAGTATTGTTGGCATTAACAAATTCAACCACGTTCATTAGTGGCAATTTAAATTGAGGATATACGTTGCTTCTGCTACTCAAATCGCTTACAAGACTTCGTACATAGGGAAACAAAATTGCTAGGGCGCTTGTAGTGGCTAGTTCTTCCATGCTTTCGCCTATCTCCTCAAATTTGAATACACCAAGAACCTCGACACTAATTAAGAATGGACAAGCAGAATTTTCCTCATCTCCACAATGAACAGTTAATGTAACAGCTGATTCTTTATCATCTGACAATTGGACCTTCGCATGAATAGTAAAAGGAACATCAAGCTCATCCGTATCAAAATCAAATTTTCTATTTTGTTTATAAGATAATTCTGTAACCAAATAATTATCAAATGTTAAAGTCGATAAGTAATCATTTGCCATAATCAAGCAACCCATCCTCTCTGTGAATGTTGTGATGGACGAACAACAACCTTTTTAGGAGGAAGAGTAGTATAAACAGGTAGTTCAGCCGACGTGTAGCTAAAATTCCTGTACTTCAATTTAGAAAGATCATAAGTCTCATAAGGAGCTTCTAATTCCCAATCGGTAAATTTGACCTTATCTAAATCAAAGAAATTTTTTAAATTCATCCCCATGACTCATCTTCTCCTTTTCTATTAAAGTAACACATGTTGTATCTCTAATACAAAGTTCTGTACCATTAGGAAAATTGCTAATAATCCCATCAAATATTGTACAAGTGTCTTTTTTTACAGCCTGAACCGTATTCTCTTTCAGTTGTTTATTTATATGACGCACGAACAATTCAACCATAATCCCATCGTAATTTTTTCTACGATTTGCTCCATCGTTTCGAAGACGGTATTGTATCTTTGTCCGCTCCATTTCATGTTTTTGAGAAAACTGAATAAATATTTCCCTTGTATCTGCATCATCTAAATCTAACATCATAGAAGACTGCACTGCAGCCTCTACTTCAATAACTTCAATTGAACAACCTTGTTTTTTTGCGATGCTATCGCGGTAGCTATGAGCATATCGCGCTGCCATTTGTTTTCCATTCCCATACATCGAATCAACAAAACAATAAATCCCTTCTCCCAAATCATTTGGATTTCGAAGATTTGTGTTATTAAAGTCAATGGTTGTTTTTTTGAAACCTTGATTCCTTATTTGCTGTGCGTTTTTCTGCGTGGTTCCATGCCACGCGTGAATCACATCTACAGCCATAAAAGATTATCTCCTCCGAACAAGATGTTTTCTATCCATTCTACCATAAAATAGACATGAAAAACTTAAAAAACACTATTCAAATACATGAATAACGAACTATTTACTTGCCTTCACTTTCCCATTCCAACCATTCAAACCATAGCTTAAAATATAGATTTCATTAAAGCCCTGTTTCTTCAAATGGAGGGCTGCTGGTGTTACCAACTGACCACGGTCATTTTCATAAATCAAAACAGGTTTATCTTTACGAAGAGCAGCTGTGCTCATTTTCAACTGTTGATAAGGAATATTACGGGCCCCGAGAATGTGTTTTCTATTAAACTCACTTGGATCGCGTAAATCGATCAACTGGCCCCCGTGGATTTTCTCTGCAAATTCTGCATTATCAATTACAGATGCCGCACGGCGTAGTCGCCAATAATTAAAGCCCATCCAGGCTCCCAAAATAATTAAAAATACTAAAAATACCCACAATGTGTTCATTTTCTACTCTCCTTCAATTTCTGATACTCTAACTCCAAACGATGTTCACGCCTCAAAACAAGTTCAGCTTCCAAATAGTCCAATCGTTCAAGTAAACCTGCCTGATAAACTCGATTGAGCTCAATCTGCATCATTTCAATGTCGTACAGACGATTCCCCATATAAACAATGATACCAAAACGTTTGAGCAATTGTTGTACATCGTAAAGTCTTTTCATAAAAAAATTGTAGCAGAATTTTAGTATTTTTTCAAGAATGACTTTATCTGATACCTACAGTTTTATTATTGCTAACTTCTCAAAGTAAGTTCTAGTCTAACACAAAAGCTGGAAATTAGACTGAGACAAAAAAATAAGGTAGAACTTACTATGGGACAAGTTGGTAACTGACAATGAAAAACAAACACTTAACTCTCTCTGATCGCAATGATATTCAAATAGGAATTGAACAGCTAAAGCCCTTCTCAGCTATAGCTGCTAAGTTAGGAAAAGACCCGTCCACAATCTCAAAAGAAGTTCGGAGAAATAGGGTGGTTAAAGAGAACTCTACGACCTCTAATTGTGAGGCCTGCCCTCTACTTAA
>NZ_JAIMDU010000014.1:0-53186 GCF_019794615.1 Streptococcus suis | reverse complement strand
ATTGAGGCTCACAAAAGGGAAAAATCGCTACTTAACGTGGCGATTTTTCTTTTTATAGGGTGCTAATCCGGTGATAGGACGGGAATAAATAACTACGGGAATGATTCTTATCGTTTTTCTGTAAAAAAATACCTGCAGAGCTACAGGTATTTTGTTTACTATACTTGTTCTTCTAAACTTGGAAGGAAAATGGTCCGTTTGACCCCATCCTTATCTACAAGTCGAACAACTTTGCTTGTTGCATCATATTCGAAAGCTTCAAAAGAAACTTTGTAACGGTCTGAGAGCGTGACCAGACTTTTTTCAAAGGTTTTGAAGTCCATGCCAAACTCTTCTGCTCTTCGTTTTAATTCTTCTGTAAACTCGTCAATTTCCTCAGTTTCTTCAGAAATAATTTCTTCATCACTTTCTTCCATCTCTGTTTCTTCTGTTGATTCAGATGGTGTACTTGGTGTAAATACTCCCCAGCTATCGTCTGAAACAGGGCGTTCTTGTGGATTAGTCATGTAGTATTTAACCGTTGCTAGGAAATCTTCTAGACTATACCCTTCAGGACTTCTTGCACTGTCTTGGTCAAACCATTTAAAGGATACATAGTGATAGTGATCTTGATGCGGAATCACTAGAGTCCCGTTGCGTACTTCGGTCGCATAGCCAGCATTGTAGGTCAGTGCTTCAAAAGGAACGACTTTCTTCGCTTCAACTCGGTTGTAAATTTCCTCTGCTGTTTCTTTGGCAACTTGTGGCTGTTCTGGCGTTGTTGTCTCGCCTGCAGTTGTTCCTGTTTCAGTTGGTGCAGGTGTTGACGGTGAACTAGAATTAGATTTCTCACGTTGAGCTACCATAGCCTCTGCTGGGATCAGCTCGCTTAAGTAATTCAAATCACTCTTGTTAATCCGACGGTAACCATCTGTAATCACACGTGGGATGCGATAGTTATCCGTACCTATTTTCACTTTTGGATCTAATAGGTCTGCCGGGTCAAAAATATAGCCGTCTTTCGTTGTATATTTTCCTGCTGCCTTAGCTTCTGCCAATTCTTCTGCCGAGTGAACAATTTGCCAATTTTTCAAACCTGCACGTTTCTCAATTGGTGTGACATTTTTAGCCAATTCTTCCGCATCTCGTTTGTCAAGAAGAGCTTGAACAGCCTCCAATTCTGCCTTGGACAAATCTTTCTTCGACACTGAACGGAGTGAACCACCCGTTGCTCTTGGTAAGCTAAAGGCTTGACTAAAGACAAAACTTGCTGGATCCAAGACGTCTTCAGCTGTAAAGATATACCCATCATTGGTTGCAAATTTTCCTTGAGCACGCGCAGCCATCACTTCTTCTGCTGTATAAATAATTTGCCAGTTTTTCAAACCTACACGATTGGTTTTTGGTGTTGCATTTAAAATAGGCGGTACAATGTCTGTTGCTTCTCCATCACCATGTCCACTTGATGTCCAGGCGGACGGACGAATGTCAGGATGTTGCATGATATAACGGATAGTAGCAATTTGCTCTTTGCTGAGCCATGTGTAAGGCAGGACATGTATGTGGTCGATGTGTGGAATAATAAAGGATTGACCCGTATCATAGGTTGCATTAGCACCTTTCATCGGAATGTGATCCATACTAACCAACATAGCCGGTTTAAGATCTCCCTCTGCAAGCGGTGCAACATCAAATACATACTGCTTATCTTTTTCTGCCAATGTTAATTCAGCAAATGAAATGTTCATTAAATCCAATTCATTTCGAGAATATGAGTAGGTTTTGCCATTTAACTCCACATCATAAATCACTTTTTCATCTTGACTGCGTTTCGCAATGACATGCTTGTATTCAAACGCCGGTCTATCTGCTTGTATTGTATCATCAGGTTTTACAGGAGTCTCTTGAATAGGCGTTGAGGGCTTAGACTCATTTCCTTGAGCAGAATCCGTTGGCTTAATGTTACCACTAGCTTGTTCAGTAACCTTGGTCGGATTCTGTTTCCCAGCTTTCTCATTTACCCATTCTTCTACCTGCTTGATTTCGAAATCTTCTAGCTCTCCAAATCCAACATAATGGAAATGATCACCATGACTAGCCACCAAACCTTGGTCATCAACTGAGGTAATAGATTTTTTACTAAAGACATAACCGTCACTAGTGAAATATGACTTACCATCCAACCCTTTCCCATAAGCAGGAATCTGGCGTCCCATGTAAGAAACCATTTTCCCTGTTGTCTGCTTGGGTTTAGTTGGTGATACTGGTAATGTTGGAACCGTCCCAATTGGTCTGACTGGATTGGTTGGTTGTGTCGGTGTATGCTGAGGCTGCCTTGCTTGTTGAGTAGAAGAAACCCCTGATCCATTTAATCCAATCATTCTGGAAATTTTCTCCTCCAGAGGAGACATCTGGCTATAGGGAACAAAATGATAATGGTCGCCATGTGGAACGATAACACCTGTTGCTGTTTTCTTGGTGATTACTCTCGGATCAAAGACCAGGCCATCAGCCTCTACATGGCGCTGAGATAAAGGTGTGGCATCTAATTGAGCCAGCAAACTAGACAAATCTTGTCCTTGCACCACCTGAGTGGTAGCAATCTGCTCTTGTTGACGACTACCCCCACCATATTGATGACCACGAGCTGTATTGACAGTTCCCTTTTGATTCCAGAAGTCTTGAGCAGCCTTTAATTCCGATGCAGAAAGATCCTTTTTCGGAATGAAATGAAAATGGCTTCCATGAGGAACAATAAATCCATCACCTGTATCCTCAATGACATCCGTAGGGTTAAAGACATACCCATCATCGGTTCTATAGCGACCATCCGCACCAGCCTGACCTGTGGCTTGTTTTTTACTATCTGCTGACGAGATTCCCTTTTGTCGCTCTACTTCCTCCTTACTACGGACATTTTTATGCTTGTTGGCATCTTTCAAATAGAGGTAATACTTCCCATCAACTTTTATAACATAGCCATCTTGCACTTCATTGACAATGTGACGATCTTGAAGGACATAATTTGGATCCTTCATCACCAATTCTTCACTAAAAATTGCATCGAAAGGAACCTTTCCATTATAGTAATGAAAATGATCTCCATGTGACGTCACATACCCCTGATCAGTAATCTTAACAACAATCTGTTCCGCATCGATATTTTCCTTGGCAGAAATTTGATCTGGCGTCAGATCTTCCGCAACCGTACTTTGTTCACTCTGACCACCTTCAACATAGGCCACTCGGTTCTTCTGTTCTTCCATAGCTTGGAAACGGCCAAGCTGATAACTACACAGACTCATCCCTAAAACAAGGGTTGCAACAGAACCAACAACAACTTTTTTCTTCATATTCTCCCCTTTCGGTTATTTAAATCTCTTATTTCAACTCCTTAGCCAAAGTTTCTAAAACCTGCTCTAAATTTTCTAAATACGTCGCATTATTTTCAGGATCTGCTTCAAGAGGATCCAATACTTTCAAATCCACTCCAGTCGAACTGGCCAATGCTTGAGCAAGCTTATTTGAAACACCTTTTTCCGTAAAAATCGTTTTAACGTGGTAGGTATCCACAAATTCTTTGACTTCTGCCAGCTGTCTTGGACTCGGTTCTTCCTCTGAAACACCGGCTATTCCCAACTGATTCAACCCAAAACGTTGTGCAGTATAAGAGAAAGCCGTATGTTGGGTTACAAATGTTTTTGAACTTGCTTTAGAAAATACAGTAACATATTTATCAGCTAACTGTTGAGCCTCTTTCTCTAAATCCTTAGCATTTTTTCGGTAATAATCTGCATACTCAGGGTCACTTTCTGCTAACAGTTCCCCAATCGCAACAGCTTCTTGTCCCACCAAAACGGGATCCAACCAAGTATGTGGATCATATAGACTCGCCTCATCAATCCCTTGACCAGCTTCTACATCTTCCAAGCCTGGAACCTTTTTCAAGGGTAGAGTTGTTGAAGCCTCTAAGACTTTGACGGATGACCCTTGTAAATTCGGTTCCAACCGATTCGCCCACGACTCCAGAATCCGTGAGTGATAAATAAAGACATCGGCGTCATAAATAGCCTTAATATCTGCTGCCGATGGTTCATAAGAATGAATCCCCTGCCTTGAACCAATCATTCGGATATCATTCCTTTCACCAGACACTTCCTTAACCAGTGAATAAATTGGGTAAAATGAAGTGACAACCTTCAATCCAGACTGAACCTGACTTGACTCCTTCTGCACTGAACAAGCAACAAGAAAAAAACCAAGTACCATTAAGATACTGCAATGGATTATTTTCTTTATCATAATCTCCTCCTTTTTATTAACCAGTTAACTATACCACAAGATAATTAACCAGTCAAGTATTTGTTTGGATTTATTTACATCAACCAATCCAACATCAAACTATTGCTCAAGAACGAACAAGCCCAGTATTCCTATCCCTTATAGAAACAAGTTAGATCAATTTCATTCCTATTTGCAAACGGTATTTCCTAACTCTCTACAGTTTCCCAAATCATGACCACCCGTCAAACGGGTGGTTTGAACAAGGGCTATAAGCCCACATCACCAGCCAGCGCCTAAAGACGCTGGCTTTCACTTTGTTCAAGCCTCACTGCTTTTGACTCGTCACTAGCCTCTTAAAGAGGCATTCATACTACTTGCCATTATCCCTAAAGGGATCTTCATACTCTTTTACACTTAACTTATCAAGTGCTATATCATGTTTTTCCTGTTCTTGTATATATTTCTTAATTGTGGCTTCATTAAGTCCAACTGTACTTACATAATATCCCTCTGCCCAGAAATGACGATTGCCAAATTTATATTTGAGATTGGCGTGTTTATCAAACATCATAAGAGCACTCTTGCCTTTTAAATAGCCCATAAAACTTGATACACTTACAAGGAATATAAAGCAAATCCTTCTGATAAGGCATTTTTTGAGGAGCATAAGGCTGAAATCACACGCTACGAAACGGCTCTTGCAAAACTAAAAAAGTCCTATTCAAAGCTACCTGATTCAAAGGATATTTTAGATAAACTTGATAAATTGCAAGAAAAAAAGAATACCCTAATGCAAGAGTATTCTTCTACAAAATCTACTATGGACGAGCTTTATAAAATACGAAAGAATTATGGAATTTACATGGGTAAGGAGATGGAGAGATAGTGTTCTCTCCTCTTTTTAAATTTATAAATTTATTTTCATAACTATTTTTTACGAACTCTCATTTTCTTTAGTATTCTATGTGAAATAAAACAGCAACCAATATTTACGATTATGCTAATCAGCAATTCCATAACTGGTGTTTTATATAGTCCCGATAAAACGAATACAGATGATATTGGATATATGGCTCTTACAACTTCCTTTGAGGCAAAGAAAATTCCTATAAAGGAGTATATTTCAGCGATAATCAGAGCTATCCAGTAGCTTCTTTTTACAAGTCCAACGAATGCAATAATTGGAGATATTGCCATAAAAACACCTATTCCAGTTAATACATATACAACAAAATAATGAACTACTTCACTCATGTTTACCGCATTTAAATGCAATACCGCTTCTATAATTAAAGATACCATAAACAATATTAGATAAACAAAAATGCTACCCAACAGAGTAATTACCATTTTTGCAGTAATCATATTACTTTCATCTATCGGTATTAACTTTAATGATTTGAGTACATCTTCTTGTTCCTCACGACAAATAATATATCCTCCAAACAATGCTATCAAACTTGGCAATACAAAATATGTTGTTAAAGACTGCACTTGTAAAATATACCATCCAAATGTGTCTATATACTTTTTCCCACCAAATGAAAATTGTCCTTGAAGAAATACAACTCCCAAAGTCATCATGAGTGCAAATACAAGCAAAAATATCAATTTTGATCTGTGAAGTTTTTTATATTCAGCTAATAAAAGGGTCTTCATTTACCATCCTCTCCTTTTCAATAATAATTTTGTAACTATTGTAAATCCAACTACCCATCCTCCTATACAAAGAAGAGAATAAACTATATTTATATCTTGATTTAATACTATTCCCGGAACATCTCTCAAAACAATTGCTGTAGAGCTCGATAATGGGTGTACATACATATTAACCATCAAAATTACAAATCCCGAAAAAGCATAAACAATCGTCAAACAAATAGGTAAAATATATTTTTTTGTCAAAAATGCGATAGATAAAATGGGAAGCATAGAAACTGCTAAAAGTACACTAATCTCAAAACACTTTCTAATAAGAAAAATACACAAAGAGTAATCTATCTCTATATGATGAATAAATTTCCCAAAAAGAAGTGTAAAGAAAATTGACAAACTCATAAATACTAAAGTGTAAATAAGCATAATTACAAATTTGCTAATCAAAAGCTTCGTCTTTTGTATAGGAACAATCCACAATATCTTAAAAGTATCATTCTCATACTCTGCTGACACAATCATTGTGGAAAATATTCCTAATATAATTGGCAAAATCAGCCATAAATTATAACTAAAGATTGTCCATTTGAAATATTTCATTGCATTATCTGAAAGATCTATATTCCCAAAATATATAGTGGCAAGCAATGGCATTAAGAGTGTTGCCAGAAACATCATCCAAACAATCTTTTTCCTTTTCAATTTAAGAAACTCTACTTTAACTAAATTAAGCAATTCCCTCTCCTCCGGTTATTTTCTTGAAGTAATCTTCCAAAGACTCATTGCATGTTTGTGATGAAATCACTGATATTTCATTCATAACCAACAACTTATTAATTTTTGCCATATCTAATCCATGACTATATATCCTTATATGATTATTATCTTCAACGGAATAATTTGTTATTCCAAACTCTTTTTCCAAAATAGTCGCAGCTTTTGATACATCTGATACTTCCAAAATAATGTACTTTCTATTTTTCTTATTTAATTCTTCCATACTGTTTTCTTCTAATAAAACTCCTTTATCTATAATGCCCACTGTATCAGCAAGGAGTGTTATTTCAGATAGAATATGACTGGAAATCAAAATTGTTTTTCCTTTTTTTACACTCAAATCTTTTATAAAATCTCTAACTTCTGCTATACCTATTGGATCTAATCCATTTGTCGGTTCATCTAAAATTAAAACCTCAGGATCATGTAAAATTGCATTAGCTATTCCCAGTCTTTGTTTCATTCCTAAAGAATAATTTCCAAAGAGTTTTTTATCTTTATATGGCAGACCAACTACTTCTAAAGCATTTTTAACCGCATTAGGAAAAGCCGTTCCTCTTAACATTGCAAATATTTCCAAATTTTCTGTCCCTGTAAGATTAGGATAAAATCCGGGTGTTTCAATAATTGCACCAATTCTTGGATAAATCTTTTTCTCGTTACCTTTTATGTTTTGATTGAAAACACTTACTTCACCATTCGAAATATCCGTAAGACCCAATATCATCTTCATAATGGTTGTTTTACCTGCTCCATTTCGACCTAATAACCCATATATGGAACCTTTTTTGATGTGCAAATTTACCGAATTTACAGCCTTTTGTTCTCCATACACTTTTGTTAAATTCTTTGTTTCAATAATATAATTTTTCATTTTATTTTTCTCCTTAATAATTTTGTCTTTTCATAGATTTTATAGAGAACACAAAAAATAGTGTTCCAATTGTTAAAATAGGTAACAAACAACTAAACTGCGATACATTTAACGAATATCCACCGATACTGTTTTCTACCATTTCTTTGGCAGCCGATGATACATTTTGATAAACCCCTAATAAACTTGCAAGCGGATGTATATGAACTAATATCGAAGCTCCAAATATCCCAATTCCTAAATAAAGCAAGCACATAGAAATAGGTAAAACATAACTCTTAGAAAAAGTAGCAATGTAAATCACTGGAAGCATTGCAATCGGAATTAACAAAGCTGCAAGCACATATAATATTGCTGCCTCTTTTAATGTAATTAAATTAAAATCTATAAAGCCTCCACTTATTACTGCACCAAATACAGATGATATATATGTTAATATCATTAAAAATATAGTTAATAACTCAATCAGAACAAATTTCACCAAAAATACTTCAAATCTACTAACCGAAGTTATTAGTACATTCTTTAAAGTATCATTCTTTTTTTCATCGAAAAATAACATAGTGGAAATTATTCCAATTACGATTGGCAAAAATACAAAGGTTAAATTCTTAAATGCCAAACAATATAAGTCCCCAAAGCTATCCATGATGGGACTTTCTCTTGAAATCGCAAATGCCCTTTCAATTGCAAACAAATTTAAGATAGCAGTTAATATAATAATGCCTATCAAAATTTTGTTTCTCTTCCATTTTTTTATTTCAGCTTTTATTAAAAACATTTTGCACCTCCTTAACAATAAATACTATAAATGATTAACCTTGCCATAATCTTGCGACACCCTTGTTTTTATCTTGTTTCAATAAAAAAAGCCCCAAAAAGAGGCTTTCTAAATCAGCTACTTACATTGCAAACTCCACAGTAAAGACAGTTTTTATGTTAGGTATACTACTTACCCTTATTTTGGCATTATTCACTCTTAACAATTCTTTAGCAATTGATAAGCCAAGTCCCGATCCTTTTGTTAATCTTGAACTATCTGCCTGATACATTCTATCAAATATATATGGTAAGTCCTTTTCACTTATACCATTTCCATTATCTAAAATCATCAAAGTAGCTTTTGTATCCGATTCTTCTAATTTCAAGTGTACTCTATCACAATTACTGTGAATAATAATATTGTTTATAATATTGTTTAAGCTCCTAAAATAGGCATTTTCATCTATCTTTATATAGAATTCCTGTTCCGGAATTTCAATTTCATAACTTATATGTTTTTCTTCAAAAATAGGAATCCAGTCGCTTATCACATTTCTTGTTAATTCATTCAGGTCTTTATCTACAAAAGAAAACTTCCATTCTCCTGAATCCAACTTTACCCAATCAAAGAGTTTTTCTACAAAATCCTTCAAGTAATGTGCCTTACTTAAAGAAATTTTTATATAATCATCCTTCTCATCTCCCGTAACAATTCCCTCTTGCACTGCTTCTAAATATCCAACCAAAGAAGCTAATGGTGTTTTCACATCATGAGACAAACTTGTCATAAGCGATTTATACGCCTGTTCTGACTGCTTTTGTTCTATTAGCTTGTTCTGACTTTGTAGAGTTATCTCATTTATATCATGACAGATCTTTTCTGTAGTTTCATTTTTCTTAATTAAAATTCTGCGATTGTAATCACCATTTTTTATATCAACGAGTACTTCCTGAATCCTGTTTATTTCTTTTTTTATGTTCGTAATTTTTTTTAACAAACAAAAAATTACAAATATCAATAATAAGATTATGATGATTTTTACATCCATATATCATACCCCCTTACTAAAACGATAACCCACGCCCCTAACTGTCAAAATATAAATTGGTTCTTCAGGGTTAGGCTCTATTTTTTTTCGAAGCTTACTGATAAAGGACATGATATTACTATCATCAAAAAGATAATCTTCTTCCCAAACATTCGTATATATTTGTTTTTTTGTAAAAATCCTCCCTTTATTAGACGCAAGAAAATACAATAAATCAAATTCTTTATTTGTTAATTCTATGTTATTATCACTTATTTTTACAGTTCTATTTTCCTTATCTATTTGCATACCATCTATTGTGAGTATATCAGACTGGTCTGTGCTTTTCTGATTGAAATCTATATATCTACGAACCATAGCTTCAACTCTTGCCTTAAGTTCATTTATATTAAATGGCTTTGTCAGATAGTCATCAGCACCTTGTTTAAGTCCATAAATTTTTGAATCATCATCAGACTTCGCAGTCAGCATTAAAACCGGAATAGTGCATTCTTCCCTTATCATCTCCAGAACTTGAAACCCATCAAAATCAGGAAGCATAATATCTAATAAAATCAGACACAAATTATTTGCATTTCGTATTTTCTTATATCCGTCTAATCCATTATTGGCAATATCAACAGAATATCCATCAGTACTTAAACACTTTTTAATTAAATTACATAATGCAATATCATCATCTATAATTATTATCTCTCTCATATCTCATAACTCCATACTTCTTATTCAATATAATTATCATCAAAGGAAAATACATCATTCGGTGTACAATCTAAAGCCTTACATATTTTTTCTAAGTTTTTAAGTGTTATAGGCTTATTTTTTCCCATCTGTGCCATAACATTAGTGGTAATCCCTGCCATAACTATTACATCTGTTTTCTTCAAACTTTTCTTCGCCAATAGTATCCATAATGGTTTATAATTCAATGCCATACTAATCCTCTTTTCTTTGTAACGATTCTCGAAGTAATTATATCACTTTCATTGATTATATTCAATTTTTATTTGATTTTTAAAAGATTGCTTACAACCATTTTTTACATTTTGTCTTTATACAGACTTAATAAACTGAACAAAAAAAGAATACCCTTATGCAAGAGTATTCTTCCTCAAAAAACACAATGGACGATCTTTACAGGATACGAAAAAACTATGGAATTTATATGGGCAAGGAGATGGAGAGATAGTGTTCTTTAGTTTTAATCTGTCTTGCAACCATTTTGTAACTGCCTGATAAGTTCTTTTTGCATCGTAGTAATTACGGCAAAATATCTTAAAATCATCAGCATACCTTACAATGTATATTTCTTTTAGGTTGCTTGTTCTTAAAGCTCTGTAGGTATGGCTTTTTATCTCTGTTCCTTGACTGTTCGTTCTCTGTTTATATGGATAATGCGTGGGCATTGTCAGCCACTGGGAGGACACCCACCAATCTAATTCGTTCAAGACTACATTAGATAATAGCGGTGATAATATTCCGCCTTGTGGTGTTCCCTTTGTCGGTGTAATTACCTTTTTATCGGGCATAACAATATCTGCTTTCAACATTTCCTTAATGATACAAAGTAACTTTTTGTCTTGGATTCCTAAATTCCAAAGTTGCCTTATGAGCTTTGCATGATATACATTGTCGAAAAATCCTTGTATATCAATATCAACCACATAATGTAAGTGCTGTATCTGCATTAGTCTTGCACATTCTGCGATTGCATGTTCCGTACTCCTGTTAGGTCGAAACCCATAGGAGCTGTCATGAAACTTGGCTTCACATATCGGCTCCAATATTTGCAAGATACATTGTTGTACAATTCTGTCTACAATAGTCGGTATTCCTAAAGGTCTTATTTTCCCGTTAGGCTTTAGTATCTCCACTCTCTTTACAGGACGTGGTTTATACCAATGAAACTGTTTTTGTATGAGAGAAATGTATTCTTCTTCATTTAGCCTTGATATTCTCTCTTACTATACTTACTCTTATTATTCTCTATATAGTTAGAGTCAAGATTTTGAACTTCCTGAAGTTCATTTTCTTTACTTCTGAGGTTAAAATCTTTTACTTCTGAAGTTAAGTTTTTTGACTTCTGAAAGTCATTTTCTTTTACCGCTAATATGCTCATAAAGTCTTTAACATATATGACATTCGGCTTACCAAGCCCAAGCCTTACTCTTTCAATCAGTCCGATTCCTTTCTTCATATCGAGTTCATCTAATGTTTTTATAGCTGTCGGCTTTGAGATATTTCTTCTTCTCATAATTTCTTCAACAGTAAAATAGATAAATACCCTGCCATCTTTGTCTATCCAGTTATTCTTAAAAGACATTCCTGTCCGTTTAAGAAGCATTGAATAAAGGATAATCGCTTCAGCGGATAATCCCTTAAATTCTTCTCCGTCTACCAATATTTCAGGTACTTTTAGAAAGTTAAATCTTTCTGCTTCTCTATTATAGAAATAGTCAAAGTCCATCGCTTCACCTCCCTCCTTAAAAATTGGCAAAGAAAAAGACGATAGTTTTTCTTCTATCGCCTTTGGTAACCATTTGTATGAATTTTTTTAGATTGATTTTATTGCTTCATTGATTCCCTGAAGGAATGCTATAACAGCTGCTCCGACCATCGGTATTCCATAAGGACTTAACAAAAATCCTAATACCAATGCCTCAATGCCAAGTGATATATCTTTTTGCATAAATGATCCTATTGCAGCAACTATACACATCAGCATTAAGAAATACAGAATAGTTGTTCCAACGCCAAGTAAAAATGTTAGAAACGCTGTAAATATGCTCAATAGCAGACTTATTGGAAAAAGGATTATTTTTATTATCCATCTCATTTATTTTTCACCATCCTTGCAAAAGGGAGTCAAGATATAGTTAACTCAATCACTTTCTTATATCTTGTGAAACCTCCATTTCTCTTTCTTCTATAAATTTTAAAATAGGGATACAGTGCTGAAAGCCCCGAATTATCAAGCTTTTTTCTCTGTATCCCTATTATATCTCAAGCCCACTTTGTATGTGATAAACTATGTGCCTTTTGCGCCATATTTTTCTCCTTTCGCTTTACAATAGGCTTGAACACCTTTATTGTATCGCGTTTGGAGTTTTTTTGGTATAACCTTCGTCGCGCACCCGCATAGCGGGTGGTTAATTTGTCACGCACCTTACGGAGCGTGACGGACTAAAAGTCACATAATAAAAAACCCGACCATAGGTCGAGTTTTATCATAACCAATTATTTTACAGTTGCAGTGCTTGTGATCACTTCTACTGCTTTCTTCACAGCGATATCGTGTTTAAGCATTTCTGATGAAAGCAAGTTGCGAACTTGTTCCACTTCCATGTTGTATGTTGCTGCCAAGTCTTCGATTTCTTTGTTGATTTCTTCTTCAGTTGCTTCAAAGCCTTCTGCTTGAGCTACTGCTTCAACAACCAAGTTTGTCTTAGTACGTTTTTCAGCATCGGCTTCGTATTGTTTATGCAAGTCATCTTGAGTTGTACCAGTGATTTGGAAGTACATATCAGGTGATATACCTTGTTGTTGCAAACCACCTAAGAATTCGTTGATTGCACGATGAACTTCTTCGTGAATCATTTCTTCTGGCAATTCAACGATTTCAGCGTTTTCAACTGCCAATTCAAGAGCTGCTGATTCAACTGCATCATCAAATGCAATTTCTTTTGCTGTTTCTAATTCTTTACGGTATTTCGCTTTCAACTCATCAAGTGTTTCAACTTCTTCGTCAATATCTTTAGCTAATTCATCGTCTAAAGCTGGAACTTCTTTTGCTTTTACTTCATGGATTTTTGTTACGAAGAGTGCTGGTTTACCTGCAAGGTCAGCTGCTTGATAGTCTTCTGGGAAAGTAACTTCAACATTTACTTCTTCACCAGCTGCATGACCTACCAATTGTGCTTCAAATCCTGGGATGAATTGACCTGAACCAAGTCCAAGTGAGAAGTTTTCACCTTTACCACCGTCAAATTCAACACCATCAACAGAACCAACAAAGTCGATGACAACAGTGTCACCTTCTTCAGCAGCACCTTCTTTGATGACCAATTCTGCCAAGTTATTGCGTTCACGTTCGATTTTCGCATCTACTTCTTCATCAGATACTTCTTTAGTTGCTTCTACTGAAACTGTCAAGTTTTTGTAGTCACCCAATTTTACTTCAGGTTTTGTCACAACTTCAGCATTAATAGTCCAGTCTTGACCTTTTTCCATAGATACAACGTCGATTTTTGGTTGTGCAACGACTTCAAGACCAGCTTCAGTAACTGCTGCTTCATAAGCTGCTGGTAAAAGAGCGTTAACTACATCTTGGTAAAGTGCTTCTTCACCAAATTTTTGGTTGAAAACGGCACGTGGCAAGTGACCTTTACGGAAACCTGGAAGATTGATATCTTTCTTAACTTTGTTGAAAACGCGGTCCAATTCTGGTTTAATCGCATCTTGACCGATTGTGAAAGTCAATACACCGCGGTTTGTTTCTTTTGCTTCAAATGATACAGACATTCTGTCATTCTCCTTAAAATTTTATTGCATACTCTTCATTATAACACAATTAGCAAGGATTTCAACGATTTTATAACGGACTTTTGGGAAATGGCAGAGCTGGGAGCTAATCTGGTTGTTGTCCGTCATGGGCCAGCCACTTGCAGTCTGTCAAGCTCATTTCGGAGAAGACCGCTTCAAAAGAAGAATCTTCTGGCGAGCAGGCATAAATACCGAAATGGATTTTACCACTGCCTTCATGTAAGTGGCAAATCCGCATCTGCTCAAAATGGACACCGTCTTTAGAGTTTTCAATGCAGAAATCGCTACCTCGTCGGCTCAAACGGTAATAGATAGACTTGACAGAAGCAGGAATTTCCTGAGTTGCCCAGTCTGAAAAACCGTGATTGGTCACGACACTGCCCAAGTGCTGAAAGTCTTCATTTTCATACTCAATCGAGCCCTTAATCCAGTTTTCCGAGTCCTGATAGACCACGACACCACACTGGTCAAAGCGGGTATGACTATTGGAAAAATCCGTCTTAACAGTGAAGGAGAAATACTCTTCCTCCGTATCCATCAAGAGCAGGGGAGCATTGTCATTGACAAAATGGTAATAGGTCTTCTGCCACAAGTCCGTATGAGCTTGGGTTGTGATTCTGATTTCCTTATCTGAAATCTGGTAGTTTTCTGGTTCTCGTACCCAGTAAAAATTCTTGGTGTTCATTTGATTTCCTTTCATTTTTAGACCATTATACAGGCAAAAGAAAAAGAAGACAAGTAACTCAATCAACTCTTTCAAGAGCAAGCTGGGGTGATTTTGGGGACTTTGCAGGCCTTGTATCGTCAAGAGTAGTTGGTACTATTCCTCCAAAAAGGCTATCAAGGCTGTTGAAAAGGCCTCTGCATTTTGGAAGATAGATCCGTGACCCGCATTTGGATAGATGATCAGTTGGCTGTTTTTGATTTTCTCATGCATGATATAAGAGTTCTCAGTCGGAACTTGCATATCCTTGTCACCGTTGACGATCAGCGTTGGTTGCGTGATAAAGGCCATATCTTCTTGAGGAACTCTCCCCCAGCGTTTGATAGCCTTCAGCTGGGTTAAAAATCCTGGAACATTCATGTCATTGTCTGCATACTCAGCTTTTCTTTCTCCCATACGACCCAGAACTTTTTCAGCTTCCAGTCGGCCTGCTTCATCATGATTGTAGAAGATGTAGCGTTTTGGATCCACGCGCTCCAGACCTGCCTTCAGCATATAGCGGAAGGTTTTTCCTGTCACCTTATCCACTTCAACACCGCCACGAGGTCCTGTTCCTGCTAGAATCAAGCGGTTAACCATTTGACTATCAAGACGAACGATTTCTTGGGCGATAAAACCACCCATAGAAAGACCGAGAAGGTTTATTTTCTTATATCCGAGAGCCTTGATAATGGCAACTGCCTGCTCTGCCATTCCTGGAATAGTAGGAGCTACCTTGCCTTGACTGGCTCCGACGCCAGGCAGGTCAAGAACAATGACATGCTCTTTTTCAGCTAGTAAATCTAGCAATTTGGGATCCCAGTTATCCAAGGTTGCGGCCAAATGGACCAACATGACCAAGGGAAGTTTGGACTTACCCTTGCCTAGTTCACGGTAGGCAATCTGATTGCCTGCGACAGTAATGTATTGGTTTTTGGTATCGATATAAGACATGACTTCTCCTATTTTTCAAAACAGAGGACAGTTTTTCCTCGTGAGCGACCGTTGGCTACCTTGTCCAAGGCTGCGTTGACTTCTTCAAATGGATAAACGGTATCGATAGACGGTTTGATTTCCAACTTGCTGAAAATATCTGCTACTTCTTGTAGCTGTTGACCATTACTTTCAACGAAAATGAAATGGTAGTGTACGCCGTAGCTTGCCGCCATCTTGTCAAACTTGCGTCCGACTTGACCAAATAGGATTTGTTTGCATTTTGGCAGGTTCATGCGTTTGGCAAATTCGCCATTTGGCATGGCACGGAGGGAAACCAGGTGACCACCTTTTTTCATGATAGACATCTGTTTCTCAGTTTCTGCACCGCCAAGTGTGTCCAAGACATAGTCGATTTGGGAAAGGGTTTGGGTATAATCTTCTGTCTTATAGTCGATAAACTGGTCTGCTCCCAATGCCAATACTCGCTCTGCATTTGCCCCGTCACCGTTGGTAATAACGGTCAAACCCATGGCTTTAGCAATCGGAATAGCCATACCACCGACACCACCAGTACCACCTGAGATGAAAATGGTCTTGCCAGCTTCTGCACCCATGAGGCTTAGTGCCTGCATAATTGTCAAGGCTGTCAGAGGAACAGCTGCCGCTTCCACATCCGTCAAATAGGCAGGAACTTTGGCAAGGGCAGTAGCCTCCACCGCTACATACTCGGCAAAGGCACCAATATTGTCGAGAGGAAGACGACCAAAGACACGGTCACCAACCTCAAACTTGGTGACACTTGAGCCGACTTCTTCCACCAAACCAACGATTTCATTTCCCGCTGTTTGTGGCAATTTGTAAGGGACAATCATCTTGACATCTCCACGAGAAATCATGTTATCTAGAGGATTGACACCTGCCGCGGTCACTTTGACAAGAACCTGGTCTGGTTTGATGTTCGGTTTAGCAATGTCAGTTAGGTTAAGTGCGATATTGTTTTTGTTATAAGATGTGTGTTGTGCTGCTTTCATGGTTTACTCCTTTTATTTGTAGACTTGTATCTAATACAAGTCTAAGTTATGCTAAATAGAAACTGACTTGTGAAAGTCAGTTGGATTTTTTTGCCTCTTGATACAAGTTAGCAATGACCTGGGCCAAGCTTTCTTGGGATAATCTGTCCTGCAAATCCTGCTCAATGGTCGCAAAGATTGGTTGGACAGCTCCTGCAATGTGCCGACCAACTGGGCAAGCTTGATTGGCGTGTTGGTGCTGTTGAAAGAGCTGGATATGCGTGACTTCCTGGGTGGCATAGTAGATGTCCAGGAGGCTGATGTCCGCCGGATCCTTGCTCAACTCATAGCCAGCCTTGCCCTGCTGGGACTGTATGATGCCTGCATTCTTCAAGAGAGCGATGACCTTGCGGATATAACTGGCATTGGTACCAACACTTGTTGCCAAGGCCTGCGACGTCATGACATCACTACTCTCGCTAATCATGGTCAAGATATGCAGAGCTACTGAAAATTTGGTATCCATGGAAATCCTCCTTCTGAACTTGTATCAACCACAAGAACAAGTTTGGCATAATAAAATCTACTTTGCAAGGATTATATTTTCAAAAAAATCACAACCATTTGGCTGTGACTAATTTTTCCGTATCTGATCTTCCTGATAAGCCGCACGGGCTCCACCAATCAATTTTGGTCGGCTAGCAAGTGCCGTAACATGGGCTTGTCCAATTTCACGAAGGCTTGGTCTAACTGGAACCTGCACATGTTTGACATGCATGCCGATAGCCGTATCACCGATATCCACGCCCGCCTGAGCAGTGATAAATTCCACTTCGACTGGATCCTTCATATACTTGAAAGCTGCCAGCTGTCCAGAACCACCTGCATGAAGATTAGGCAAGACATTGACTATTTCCAAGTCTTTCTGAAACGCCAATTCCCTTTCCACAACCAAGGCACGATTGAGGTGTTCACAACCTTGGACTGCTAAATAAATCCCCTTCGGCTCCAGGATGTCCAAAATCGTTTCAACAATCACCTCACCGACCTCCAGACTGGAGTTTTTGCCGATATGCCCACCGATGACCTCACTAGAAGACAAACCTAGTACAAAAATCTGACCCTTTTGAAGATTGCTGAGCTCTAAGACTTCCTCCACAATTTGCTGGGTTTGCTGTTTAATTTCGTTTAAAGACATGATTTACTGCACCAATTCTTTCTGCCGCCTGAGCTAGTAAATACCCCAGAACGAGACCTACTACATTTTGCAAGATATTTGCTACAAGACCCGTTACAGCATCTGCAACATTATACATTAAACTAGATGCTACAAAATAGCCACCGACCATGGATACAGTCGCCAAAACAAGACCAAGCAGCTGTTTCTTGCCTGTCCAACCAGCAAAGTAACCTTGTGCACCGTGAAAAACTAGACTAAAGAAAGCCCACTGGGGATAGCCCAACAGAAAATCGATTAAGAGACCTGACAATCCACCAACAATTGCTCCTTCTTTCTTGCCCAAGTAAAAGGCTGTAAAGAAAATACCTACATCCAATAGGGTAACAAAGCCTGTCGGAGTTGGCACATGAATAAAGGCCAAAACCAGGCTAAGCGCCGTCAAAATCGCTAACAAAACGACATCCTGTGTTTTCTTATTTCTCATATTGAACCACTCCATAATCATCAGACGTCTCGATTGCCCGGAAGACAAACTCTTTCGATAACCGAACAGCCTCTAAAGAATCCTTGCCAAGTAACAGTTGACTGGCAATGCTTGAAGCAAAGGTACAGCCCGCACCGACATTATTACTGGTCAAAATTGGTGATTCCAACACCTCAATCGTTTGCCCATCATAATAAACATCAATCGCCTTATCTTTATCTAAACGATTACCACCCTTAATCACCACATGTTTAGCCCCTAACTCGTACAAATCACGCGCCGCTTGCTTCATCTCTTCGACAGTTTTAATGTCTCTTTGGATCAATAGCTGAGCTTCTGCCAAGTTTGGAGTGATAATGGTCACATATGGGAAAAATTTCAAGAGTTCGTCACGCAATTGGCTAACCTCTGTATCATGCGTTTCCTTGCAGACCAAAACAGGATCTAGCACCACAGGAATATCTTGGTGGGCTTGAATGACTTCCAAAGCCTGCTCTGCAATTTCAACATTTGGAAGAAGTCCAATCTTAATTGCTGAGAACGGAACGTTCTTCAAGCTAGTAAGCTGATGAGCGAAAATAGTCGAATCCGTAGGAAATACTTCGAATCCCTTCTCTGTCATAGCTGTCAAACAGGTGACAGCAACAAAGCCATGCAATTTATGAACAGTATAGGTTGTTAAATCTGCATGGAGTCCACCACCGCTGAAAATATCATTACCTGAAAGCGCCAAAATATAATTAGTCTTCATAAATAATCTCCTTTAAATATAAGCCATTACCAGCAGCAGTAGGTCCAGCCAAATCGCGATTTTTTTCTTCTAAAATTCTCTTAATTTGGTGAACAGGCATGCGACCATTCCCAATTTTTAGGAGGGTGCCCACCATATTTCGAACCTGCTTATATAAAAAGCCATTGCCCGAAAAAGTAAAAATCAAAAATTGTCGTCGCTGGTCATATTCTAGTGTTGCAGACGTGATGGTTCGCACCTTATTTTCTACTGAAGTCCCAGAAGCTGTAAAACCAGTGAAATCATGCGTCCCCTCTAAGTCTTTGATGGCTTCTCTGATCAAAGAAAGGTCCAGATCATAAGGATAAAAGGTAGCATAATGCCGCATCATGGGATTTTTAGGTCGACCGATATCCACTAGAAATTCATAAGTTTTACTATGTTTGGCATAACGACAATGAAAATCATCCGCTACCTGCTCCACCTTGACCACATCGATATCCTCCGGAGTTTGCGTATCTAGGGCAAAACGAAGCCTTTCCTCATCTCGAGTACCCAGCAAGTCAAAATGTATGACCTGGCCATAAGCATGCACGCCTGCATCTGTCCGACCTGCACCATGCACTGTTACTGAGTGACCACTGTTCAACCGTTTCAAGGTTTTCTCGATTTCTTCCTGAACTGTTCGAGCATGAGGCTGACGTTGAAAACCAGAAAAATCATGCCCATCGTAGGAAATAATTGCTTTATATCTTGTCATGTTCTGATTGTAGCATAGGTGTATAGGATGAACAATACAGAAAAAACTCAACTGTCCTATCACAGATTTAATCCCATCTATTTTGACTTTTCTAAAATACGCATAATAATGAAGTCAAAAGAATGACATACCGTTCATCAATTTTTCCTGATACCTAGGTACCTCTGTTGAACAACAAATCATAACACTTCAAGAACCCCGCATTACAATAAATTAGGTGCTCACTTCGTCCACAACCGAGTCCATCGTTGACACCTCTTGTAAAAAGGATTATAATGAAATTGCACTTGATTAGAATTATTCTTAAAAAGAGGAGGAGGTACGAATGGAATTACATTCTCATCTTAATGCAGAACACCAGACCGCCTTTGAACATGTTATTCAACATCTGAAAGAAAAGAGAATTCGGATAACCGAAACCAGGAAAGCTGTTGTTGCCTATATCATTGAAAGCGACGATCATCCTAGTGCGGAGATGATTTATTCGGATCTTTTACCTAACTATCCGAATATGAGCTTAGCGACAGTATACAATAACCTCAAGGTTTTGTTAGAAGAAGGTTTTGTTACTGAGCTGAAACGTGCGAATGACACTACTACCTACTATGATTTCATGGGACACGAACACCTCAATGTTATTTGTGAAAAATGTGGAAAAATCACGGATTTTATGGATGTGGAAATTCCTAGCCTCAAGAAAGAAGCACATGAGCAAACTGGCTATAAAAAAACTAAAGAAGTCTTATCTATTTATGGAATTTGTCCAGAATGCCAACAGCTTAAAAAATAAATAGTGAAGTGACCGTATCGCACTTCTCATTCAGACAAGCATTGTAATGATGTTTGTCTTTTTGTTTTCACCAATCATCTTTGCCAAAAATCTTAGAATTGTCAAAATTTTGTTATTTAGAATTGTTATAATTAATCTTGACAATTTAATTATAACTGTTATAATTAAATTATAAATAATAATTATTCTAATTAAGGAACTACGATTATGAAACTAGTAACCCTTTTTAAAAACAATATACATATTCTAACGACCAGTCTTTGCCTACTCTTTATTTTGATTGGTGTCTTGTTACTTCATATTGGTCTAGAACCATTTGCTGCACCAGCATTCATTCTAGCTTTTCTAATTGGTGGGTATCAGTCCGCCAAAGATGGTCTTTCCGAACTCATTTTTGATAAACATTTATCAGTTGATGTTCTGATGATTTTAGCTGCTATTGGATCTGGGATTATTGGTTACTGGATGGAGGGGGCCCTTCTCATCTTTATCTTCTCTCTTTCAAATACTTTGGAAGAATTGGCGATGGAAAAAAGTAGAAATGCCATCGCTTCACTGATGAACATGACACCACCCACAGCTCGTAAAATCGAAGAAAATGGGGACATTACAGTTTTAGAAACAGCAGATATTCACATCGGTGATTTCTTACAGGTTCGTAAAGGGGACACTGTTCCCTTGGACGGACGGTTGATGAGCGGTCAATCTATTTTTGATGAGTCAATGATCACTGGTGAGCCTTTGCCTGCTGAAAAATTGATGGGCGCCACAGTTATCGGCGGAACCATTAACCAAGGTCCAACTGTAACCATTCAAGTAACAGCTGAAAAAGGTGATGCTTTGTTTGACAAAATTGTTCAGATGGTTGAAAATGCACAGGAATCAAAGTCCAAAACGGCTACCTTCATTGAAAATATGGAAGATACCTATGTCAAAGTTGTACTCGTAGCAGTTCCCATTTTTATTCTCTTTGTACACTTTGCATTAGGATGGGACTGGTTGAACTCCTTCTATCGTGGTATGATTCTGTTAACCATTGCATCCCCATGTGCACTAGTCGCTAGCTCTTCACCTGCGACACTTTCTGCCATCAGCCGTGCGGCGCGCAAGGGCATGATTATCAAAGGCGGTGATATTGCGGATAACATTGCCAACTTAGAAGCTATTGTTTTCGATAAAACAGGTACATTAACCATTGGGAAACCAGAAGTTGTCGGGGCAACCTATCTTGGCGATGAAAAGCTAATCAATGAAATTGTTCAAGCAGTTGAAAAACAATCTAGCCATCCTATCGCTCAAGCTCTTCAGAATTATACCGTTGACAGCTCTGCTATTGTCCTCCAAAACCTTAAAGACCTAACTGGTAAAGGTTTGGAAGCCGAGTACGAGGGAAATCGCTGGAAAATCGGTAAATCTGGCTTTGTGGTAGAAACGCTGGTCAAACCACTTTCTACTGACTTGATTGCACACATTGATCAAGCAGAAGGCACGGGTAAAACCTTGGTCTATGTCAGCCAAAACGATCAACTAATGGCTATCTTTTTCATTGAGGATCGTGTAAAACCAGAGACTAAAACCCTGATAAGTCAATTGAAGGACATGGGAGTAACGCCTATACTCCTAACTGGGGACCAAGAAAAGACAGCCCGATATGTAGCTAGTCAAGTCGGTATCGAACGCGTCATTGCCAATTGCCTACCAACCGATAAGGCCTCAATCATCCAAGAGTTGCAAAAAGAGTTTGCTTCCGTTGGTATGGTTGGAGATGGGATTAACGATGCCCCAGCTCTTGCTCAAGCTAATGTCAGCTACGCTATGGGAAGCGGTACAGATATTGCGATGGAATCAGCGGATATTGTTCTCATGGAAGACTTGACTCGGATTCCGTATTCTGTCCGCCTATCTAAAAAAATGCGTGGAATTATCAAACAAAATATCATTTTTGCCCTCTCAGTCATCGCAGTTCTCATCATCTCTAACCTCTTCCAATCAATTAATCTCCCACTCGGAGTAGTTGGTCATGAAGGCTCCACAATTCTTGTGATCTTGAATGGACTGAGACTCCTGTATTTTAAATAGCTTCAAACCGCCAGGTAGTTGGCGGTTTTCTTATTATTCTTTTTTTAAAAAAACGCTTGCATTCCAAAAATTATTGTTTTATAATAATTTTGAAGATGATATTATCATAAAACAATAATAATTGGAGGTTTGCTATGAAAACCAATCTACTCAAAACAGCTGGACTATTAGCTGGTTGTGTTCGCTATTTCTTCTATTTCACGATTGCTCTTTATACCATCTTTACATTGGCTGGTCTTGGAGGCGACTCATTTGTGATAGGCTCTTGGGAATACACCTTTAACAAACCCATTGACCAGATTAGTGTTTGGCTCATTCTTTTAACGACTGGATTGATTCTAGTTGTCTTAGTAGCACTCAGTCATATTGCCTACCTGATTCAAAAGCTATGCAAGTTATTTCTGGAAGAAGATTATTTCGCTTCAGCTAGTCTGGAACTTTATCAGAAACTCTTCATCAGTTTGCTCGTCCTGACTGCTGGGCAATTTTGCCTAACCAGCTTGATCGCCTTGACAAATGCTGCTGGAGCAAACAACTTCCTCAATCTGCGTTGGTCAGATTTCATCCTCAATGCCCTCTTTATCTTCCTGACATATTTTGTCTGGACCTTAGTACAAAAGGGGCAACAACTTGAAACCGAGAACAGTGAGTTTATCTGATATGGAAATGATTCGCGTAAACTTAGACAAGGTCCTCAAAGATCGGCAAATGACTTCCAAGGACCTAGCAGAGCAAGTCGGCATCACCGAAGCCAACCTGTCCATTCTCAAGACAGGCAAGGCAAAAGGTATTCGTTTTAATACCTTGATGAGCATCTGCCGCATCCTAGATTGCCAACCAGGAGATATTTTGGAATATGTGAATGAGGGGGAATAGCATGAACAAAAAGATATTTTTCAACATCGTCATACAGTTGCTAACGTTTATTCGTTATGGATTGATTGCCTTAACGGGACTGATAATGTTGGCACTTCTTATTCTACTTATAGGCGGGAAACCTATTCAAAATAGTCTACAATTAGATGTCCCCTTGCCTATCATTGTTATTATTCTAATCATAAGTATCCTATTGGTAGCCTGCTTTATCTACATGGCCACCATACTCAAAAAATTGCTCATCAACTTTCAAACCGGAACTATTTTCTCAACTGAAAATGTGGTCTATACAAAGATAATTTTAGGAACCTTAATCGTATGGACGAGCATACAATTTGCAAGTGCTTTTTTCCTATCTTACCTAGATTTAAAGAATGTAAGTGATCTATATGATTTTTCACTTAGTGACTACTTCATAAATGGTGTGCTGATTATTATTGCACTACTAGCAAAGATGGTGTTGGAAAAAGGTGTGCTTTTACAAGCTGAAAATGATGAAATTATATAAAGGAGCCCATGATGAAAAAGTATATTTCCCTCATTGCACTCTGCATGATGATACCTTGCTTAAGTGCTTGTCACTCTGTCACTTCAGAAGTGAATAAAGAAGTGCAAAACGAGCTAACAGCAGCTTCCATTGAAACAGAAAAAGCTCTAAAAACAGATGAACATCTGGCTAAGATTGAGAACTTTCAGCAAATTTTCGAAATCACCGCATCCAAAGGAGAGTTCTCTCTTGAATCACTTTTCTCTGGTAAGGTCTATTTAATGGCAACAAAAGAAAATCTTGAGAAACTCTCAAAAGAAGAGTTTACTCTGAATGAAAAGAGCTTCTCAACTATCGATGCTGGTAGTAGCAGCGATTTTAATATCCGCTACAAAAATCAAACTTACTTTACTGTTCAAAGCTTATCCGTGCAAGATCTGGAGGATTTCGAATACACCAAATCCTCTTCCACTTCTGCTATTCTTGTCTTCTATCCAGACTAGCAAAAATTCCTCGGTTCTCTTGAATCGAGGAATTTTTTTAATAAGTCACCAAGCGTTTTTCTAAATGAACTTGCCCAACCGCATAAAGGGTACAAATTAGCCAGTAGATAAGAGCCACACAGATATAGACTGTCATATAATCAGACTTGGCTCCTCCGACAATTTTTGCCTTATTGAAAATCTCCGGAACCGTAATCATAGCAGTTAGGGAAGTACTCTTCACCATGTCTAATAAAACATTACTTAGAGGCGGAAGAGCAATCCGAAAGGCTTGAGGAATGATGATTTTTCGGTAAATCACATTTGTTCTCAAGCCAAGCGACTTCGCTGCCTCCCATTGTCCTTTATCTATTGCTGAAAGAGATGCACGAATAATTTCAGAAATATAGGCACTAGACATTGAGGTAAAGGCAATGATAGAGGCAGAAATTGCATCCAATTGTAGTCCCATAAATGGGAGACCAAAGTAAATGAAGAAGAGAAGAACCATAAGTGGGATGCCACGCATGAGTGAGATATGCAGCATCGCTAACCAGCGTAATGGTGTAATCTTGGACATTCGTAACAATGCGACGAAAAAGCCACAAAAAGTCCCTAATGCAAATCCAATCAATGACAGGGAGAGTGTATAAGGTAAGCCTTCCAGAATCTGAGGGATTGCTTCCCATGCAATTTCTGCATTAAATACTGCCTGCCAATTGATAGTCATCTTTTCCTCTCTTTTCTTAAAACCTTAAACTGAAACTTAACAATGACCAACATCGACAAGATTGTTGAAGGTTAGCTACTTTTGCTTTTCATTGGGCATTACTCTACATCAATAACTGGCAATTCATCCGCATTTTCAACTGGCACTGTCAAGTCTTGACCACCATAGTATTTCTCAGAGATAGATTTTAAGGTCCCATCTGCTTTCATAGCCTCTATGGTTTCATCCAGTTTTTCTTTCAAACTATCATCTGATTTGCTCATCACAATCCCTTGTTCTGTTGGGTTGTATTTGGCATCTCCCATTTTTACTTTAATGTCCGGGAAGTTCGATTTCACCCATTGAATCGCCATAACCTGAGTGAAGTAGTCATTTGGAATAAAATCTGTACGACCTGTCGATACATCGCGGAGATACACATCATTTGTCACATTGTCATAAATAACTGGCTCTGCACCTTGTTTTTCAGCAATTTTCATATACTGAGTACCAGCTCCACCACCTGCTTTTTTACCAGCCCAGTCACTTAAGTCTGCAGCTTCAATACCAGAAGATCCATCTTCACGAACGATGTAGCCGCCAACTGAATACTTGTAAGGGATAGAGAAGTTGTACTTTTCCTTACGTGCTTCTGTCATATCAAAGTTATTCACAGAAATATCAACCTTACCACTATCTACAGCAGTGAATGCTTCTGCTACACCAATTTCTTGATATTCGATTTCAAGATCCAATCGCTTACCGATTTCGTTGATCATGTCAATTTCATAACCAACTAGTTCCTTATTATCATTATAGTATGACGTTGGGAACAAAGTACCTGGTGTTGCTACTTTCAATACACCAGCTTCTTGCACTTTTTCCCACTGCATTTGTTCAGCAGAGGAACTATTTGTGCTCGAACTACTACTAGAGCATGCTGACAATGCTAGAGCAGAAACCAGAAGTACTGAGGCTAAAACTTTTTTCAACATAAATAATCTCCTTTGGAGCCATTGCCCCTATAATCTTTTTTGGTGTTACCTCACCAACTTTTATAGGTTAACATTAAGAAATTGTTTTTGCAAATAATTGAACCGAAAAATGTATTCCCTTACATTTCCCAACACTTTGAGACCTCCAGAGTTTCAGCCACTTGAAGTAAGATATCTTCCCTTCCTTTTGCAGCTGTCAATTGAACACCGATTGGTAGCCCATTTTTAGTGTGGTAGGTTGGTAAGCTGATTGATGGTTGACCTGTAATATTGGCTTGTTGGGTAAACGGTGTCCAAGCTAAACTATCCTCGAACATGTCCCAAATTAACTGTTGTTGTTCCGACATTGATAATTCCTGCGAATGCAATAAGCGATTTACCATCTGATCTGTGGGAATAAATTGCTCTAAGGTTGGTGCAACATCTGCCACTGTTGGTGTCAACAATAGATCATAGGATTCATGAAAAGTTGCCATTTTTGCACTGTATTGGTCCCAATCTTGTAAGACTTTAGAGTAAAGTTTTGCTGGAATAGTTTGTCCACTTTGATAGATAGCCCATGTCATTGGTTCCATATCCTCCACCGTTATCTGCCGTCCGATAAATGCTTCAATATCGTCAAACATTTGGGCAGTCTCCACGCTATTCATGAGATAATAGGCTTTCATCACCTCAATGCCATCTAAAATTGGTGTTTTTAGCTCTTCCACCTCGTATCCAAGCGCCTCTAATTGTGGTAAAAGCTGGATAACAGCATTTTTTGCATCGTTTGAAACCAACGTTCCAATTGGAGATTGAAGGCTAAAAGCGATTTTAATTGGCTTTGTCATCGGACAAAACAGGGAATCTTTGACTAAAGGAGCAAGTGGAAAGGGAGCCTCAACCTGATAGGTTTGTAAGTGAAAAAGAAGACGCTTGGTATCTCTTATGGATTTGGTCAATGCAAAATTGCTGGAAGCACCCTGCCAACCACGATAGGAAGAAGGTCCTACAGGAACTCGTCCTCTACTTGGTTTGAGCCCAATCAAGCCATTAAATGAAGCAGGAATTCGAATGGATCCTCCTCCATCAGAAGCTGCCGCAATTGGGACCATTCCTGAAGCAAGTGCTGCCGCTGCACCACCACTTGACCCTCCTGCATTTCGGGTCCTATCAAGTGGTAACCTTACAGGTCCATGAAGGCTTGAATCAGAAATATTTTTAAAACCAAATTCAGGTGTATTTGTGCGCCCCAAGATAAGGAACCCCATGTTTTTAAGGGCTTGTACAAAATAATCTGTTTGGCTAGCAATGCTAGCTTTAAACAATCGTGATCCAGATGTAGAAGGTTGACCACTTTCATTTTGCCCCAAATCCTTCAATAGGAGAGGAACACCCAAGAATGGTTTATCTTCACCACCATGACGATCAAGGTTATCTGCTTCAGCTAAGGCAGTTTCATACTGTTTTGAGACAACAGCATTATAAAGAGGATTTAATTTCTCAATGGTTTGGATAGCATCCTCAACTAATTCTCTTGAAGAAATTCGTTTTTCTCTAATTGCTTGGGACATGGCTGTCGCATCTTTAAATTCCATTTGTTACCTCACTTCTCCCTTTAAGGGTAACATGGATAGAAAAAATCAGCAAGTAATCCTTACTGATTTTTCCAATTATAATTCATCAAACGCATCTTTTACTTTATCAAAGAAGCCTTTTTTCTGTGGTTTTACATCAATATTCCCAGCTGTAGCGAATTCTTTTAGAGCGGCTTTTTGACGATCGTTTAATCCTGTCGGAGTCACAACATTGACGGTAACATACTGATCGCCCATCGCTCCACCACGAATGCTAGGCGCACCTTTTCCTTTTAGACGGAATGTTTTACCAGTCTGGGTACCTTCTGGAATAACCATGTCAACATCACCGTGAACAGTTGGTACATGAACAGTGTCACCTAAAGCTGCCTGAACAAAGTTCAGATTCAATTTATAGTGAATCGTTGTTCCCTCACGCTCAAACTTGTCTGAGGCTTGAACCTGGATAACTACATAAAGATCTCCATAAGGACCTCCATTAAAACCAGCTTCCCCTTGACCTGCCAAGCGAATACGTTGACCTGATTCAACACCCGCAGGAACTTTAACTGTTACAGTATGAGCTTGTTTTTCATGACCAGTACCATGACAAGTTGTACAGGGGTCTTTGATTTGTTTCCCTCGACCGTGACAGACATCACAAGTCATTTGGCGACGCATGGTTCCAAGAGGCGTTTGTGTATCCACATTAATAACACCAGAACCATGACAGCGACCACAGGTTACTGGACTAGTTCCAGGTTTTGCACCAGAACCTGAACAGGTCCGGCAGGTTGCTTCACGATTGTAGGAAACTTCTCGTTCCACACCAAAAATCGCTTCTTCAAATTTCAAGTTGACTGCATACTGCAAATCATCCCCTTGACGAGGTGCATTAGGATTACGGCTTGCGCCGCCTCCACCAAAGAAGCTTGAGAAGATATCTTCAAAACCGCCGAAACCAGCTCCATCAAATCCACCAAAACCACCTGCTCCACCACCGAAGCCACCATTGGCTCCTGCAGGACCATATTGATCATAGGCAGCCCGTTTTTGAGGATCGCTCAAAGTTTCATAAGCCTCTTGAACTTCCTTATATTTATCCTCCGCACCCGGATCCTTATTAATGTCTGGATGGTATTTTTTTGAAAGTTTCCGATATGCTTTTTTTATCTCGTCCTGAGAAGCATCCTTAGAAACCCCCAGACGATCGTAAAATTCAGTATTGTTCATATAAGATACCAAGCCCGTTAAAAGCAAAGTGAAAATAGGAAATCGGCAGAAAATCCCGATTTTCTAGACGATTTATCTTTTTCACACAGCTTTTAGGGCGGGTTCAATTCCTTTCGTTAAAAAATAGACGAAACTCAGAAAGTAGCCCGTGTTCGATTACGAACACTTTCCTTTCTATGAAGATATTAAGCCGTTAAGCGACTCAAAGAAAAATAGGGAGTGAAAGTGTCCGGTGGGACACTTTCAGCCCTGTCGCACAAAAATAACGAGCGACAGGTATTCCTCAAAAAGTCTATCCCAAGACTTTTTGACTTTTTCACAGAGTCGTAGGCGTATTCAATTGCACCAATTTAGTCATGCAAGAATACTGCATATTAACGCCCGTGTTCGATTACGAACACTTTCCTTTTTATAAAACTTAGACCAAGTGAAAATAGGGAGTGAAAGTGCCCAGTGGACACTTTCAGCCCTGTCATACAAAAACAATAAGCGACAGGTATTTCTCAAAAAGTCTATCCCCAGACTTTTTGACTTTTTCACAGAGTCGTAGGCGTATTCAATTCTGTAAAAGTTAGAAGGCTATTTACCCAAAAACAGAGGCTGGGTTGCAACCTCTGTGATTTTAAAACCATTTATTGTTCTTGTATTTTTTATAATCGGATAGTAATCTACCGCCTTCTGAATCTCCTTTTTGAAGAAGACGACCACCTAAACTTTTTACAAAATCATCTTTTTGATTATTTAAATCAATAGCATAATCTCTTTCAAATTTAAGTTTGCTATTTTCTTCCTTTAACTGCTTAATTTGACTATCCCTATTTTGTTGATCTAAAACTGTAGACATTGAATCAGCAATTTCTAATAAAAGATTCAAAATACCCATCTTCTGATACCTAACTTCCTACTTCTCCGTAAACTCGCCGTCTACCACATCATCACCTGCGTTGTTAGCTGTTTGGGCACCTTCTTGACCTGCGGCTGCTTGTTGTGCTGCTGCAGCTTGCTCGTAGAGTTTCACTGCAAGAGCTTGAGCTTTTTCGTTGAGGTTTTCAAGTTTAGCCTTCATGTCGTCCAAGTTGTTAGCTTCTTGAGCTGCTTTCAACTCATCAAGAGCTGCTTGGGCTTGGTCGCGTTCTGCGTCAAAGCCTTTGCCTTCAGTTTCTTTAAGGGTTTTCTCAGTCGCAAAGATTGCTTGGTCAACATCGTTACGAAGATCCACCTCTTCCTTACGTTTCTTATCTGCTTCAGCGTTTGCTTCTGCATCTTTCATCATGCGGTCGATTTCTTCATCTGTCAAACCTGAGTTAGACTGGATAACGATGGTTTGTTCTTTTTGTGTACCAAGGTCTTTAGCTTTTACAGAAACGATACCGTTCTTGTCGATATCAAATGTTACTTCGATTTGTGGAATACCACGAGGTGCTGCAGGGATGTCAGTCAATTGGAAGCGACCAAGTGTCTTGTTGTCCGCTGCCATAGGACGCTCACCTTGAAGTACGTGGATGTCAACAGCTGGCTGGTTGTCTGCAGCAGTTGAGAAGACTTGTGATTTAGAAGTTGGGATAGTTGTATTACGGTCGATGAGTTTTGTAAATACGCCACCCATTGTTTCAATACCAAGTGATAATGGTGTTACGTCAAGAAGGACAACGTCTTTCACATCACCAGTAATAACACCACCTTGGATAGCCGCACCCATAGCAACGACTTCGTCAGGGTTTACTGATTTGTTTGGCTCTTTACCTGTTTCAGCTTTAACAGCTTCTACAACAGCTGGGATACGAGTTGAACCACCGACAAGGATTACTTCGTCAATTTCTGACAAGCTAAGTCCTGCATCTGAAAGAGCTTGACGAACAGGTACTTTTGTACGTTCTACAAGATCGTAAGTCAATTCATCAAATTTGGCACGAGTCAATGTCATTTCCAAGTGAAGCGGACCAGCTGCACCTGCAGTGATGAACGGTAAGCTGATTTGAGTTGAAGTGACACCTGAAAGATCTTTCTTGGCTTTTTCAGCTGCATCTTTCAAACGTTGAAGAGCCATTTTGTCTGCTGACAAGTCGATGCCATTTTCTTTCTTGAATTCTGCTACCATGTGGTCGATAATCTTTTGGTCAAAGTCGTCACCACCGAGCTTGTTGTCACCTGCTGTTGCAAGTACGTCAAAGACACCGTCACCAAGTTCAAGGATAGATACGTCGAAAGTACCACCACCAAGGTCGAATACCAAGATTTTCTCGTCTTTATCAGTCTTGTCCAAACCGTAAGCAAGGGCTGCTGCAGTTGGTTCGTTGACGATACGTTCTACTTCAAGACCAGCGATTTTACCAGCGTCTTTTGTTGCTTGACGTTGGGCATCGTTGAAGTAAGCTGGAACAGTGATAACAGCTTTGGTTACTTTTTCACCAAGGTATTCTTCAGCATAACCTTTCAAGTATTGAAGGATCATTGCTGAGATTTCTTGTGGTGTGTATTCTTTGCCGTTTGCTGAAACTTTTTCAGAAGTTCCCATTTTTGATTTGATAGAGATGATGGTATCTGGGTTGGTTACCGCTTGGCGTTTTGCCGCATCACCAACGATGATTTCACCATTTTTGAAAGACACAACAGACGGAGTTGTGCGGTTTCCTTCTGGGTTTGCGATGATTTTTGATTCAGTTCCTTCAAGAACTGCAACTGCTGAGTTTGTTGTACCTAAGTCAATACCGATAATTTTAGACATAATAATGATACCAAGAACGCCGAAAATGCGACTGAAAATTAGGAAACCAACGTAGCATTCGATGAATGCAAGGCGGTTTATCTATTTTCCGAGCATTTCGTTCGGGTTCAAATCCTTTCAAAAATTTAATTTTCTTTATTTGATGCACATTCCTTGAACTGTGCCGTTTTTGCAAGCTGTTAACTCGCATTTTTCTTTTCAAGTAGTTTAACGACATTTCGGTCAAGTTTTCTTTTTTGGGAAATAGCAGAGCGACCTTAGTGTTTCAGTTTGCTTTTAGTACTAGGCAACGAGCCGAAGACAGTACTGGAGTACGGCAAGGCGAGTTAACGAAGTAATTAAAGATAAACTGGAAAACTAAGTTATTCTGATACCACCACCATAGCAGGTCTCAGCAAGCGTTCATGCAACTTGTAGCCTTTTTGGAAGACTTGTGCGATGTGTTCTGCTGGGCAATCATCTGTAGCTGGGACTGTTTGAATGGCCATGTGAAGATTTGGGTCAAAGACATCGGTTGCGACTTCTTCCACCCCTTCTTCTTTAAGGGCTTGAATCAAGCTTTCCTGCACCATTTCCAAGCCTTTTTTGACATCATCAGTCAAACCTTCGACTTGAAGGGCACGTTCCAAGTTATCCAAGCTTGGCAAGATTTTCTTAGCTAAATCTTGCGAACGGTAACGTTGAATGGTTTGGCGTTCCTCGTTGGCACGACGTTGGATGTTTTGCATTTCTGCATGAGCTCTCAGATATTTATTTTCAAAATCGTCTGCACGCTCATTTGCTAAGTCCAATTCTGATTTTTCAGGCGTTTCAACAACATCTTCTGTTGTTTCCACCTCCTCAACAATTTCTTCGTTTTTGATTTCTTCTGACAAGTTATTTACCTCTTCATTTTCTATTATTACTTTGACAAATAATAAATCGAGTTCGGGCTAGAAACTCAGAAAAAAGATAGATTTCCTTGTGTCTGATGACACCGCGTCAATCTCCTTTTTTCAATCGTTTCCTTCACGCCCTCACATCTTAATTGACTTCATAATGATTACTGCTCAAATATCGGTAGTAATCGGTTAATTTCATAAATAGGACGCGGCTGATGATGTTGATTAAGCTCATCTGCCTGCGATAGTCCATGTCAACAGGACCAAGCAAACTCATCTGAGCCATGCCCCGATAAGGGATAGGAAAGCGATGATGAATCACCGTTATGTCTGCTAGAGCTGGATCTCTGTGCTCGGCTATCACAATACTGGACTGCTGATTCGGTGCCAATCCTTGTCGTAGTTCTGGCGCCAGAAGTTGTGGGCTATCCAATAATTGGTAGGTAGCAAGATTTCCATAAGTTAGCGAAGCAACTTTGCCACTAATAAAGACTGTTTCTTGAAATAAGTTGGAAAAAATGTAATCCATCAAATCTAATACATTGTCAGTTGTAGTAAAGTATCGCTGTACCACTTGAGGTACTTCCGTCCGCAGTTTATAGTGAATAGACAGAACTGTCTGTCCAACAAATCGTTCATCAACTAGGCGTTTTAGTACTTCCAAATCCCTTGATAAAAAGTTCTTCGGAATCGCAAATTGGACAGTGACTGGCTTGGACTGATCTAGTGTCAAAACTGCCAAAGCATCGTGATTACTTAGCTGTACTATGTCAAAGGAAGTCAACTGTTGACTGGTCGGCTCCACATCTAAAATAACTGATGTGTATTCTGTCAAATCTGCTAAAACCTGACTGGCCCGCTCCAATATATCTTCTAGTTTAAAAGCTTCAAAATCGAAAGCTTTAACTACCTGATAGACATCTTCCTCGTCAATATACTCTAAATTCAGTGAATGATTTACAAAATATTGAAAGCCAGCTCGACTCGGTATCCGTCCACTAGACGTGTGTGCTTTTTCCAAAAGGCCTAATTGCTCTAACTTAGCCATATCATTTCGAATCGTTGCTGAGCTAGAAGAAATCATCTCCTGCAGAGCTTTAGAACCAACGGGCTCATGATGGCGCGTAAACAATTCAACAATCAAGTTTAAAATGTCATTCTGACGTTGGGTAATCATCTTCGCTCCTTTCATGAGAATGATATGTTCGTTTTTAGCACTCTCTTACAACGAGTGCTAAACCATATACTCTCATTATACGCTGAAAAATTGGTTTGTCAAGAGAAAAAGACAAAAAATTAGCACTCTTTTGCTTAGAGTGCTAAAAATCGGTCTGAGGACCTAGTTGTTTTTTACAAGTCGATAAAAACGGTATCCAATCAACAGCACGAGAGGGATATAGATAGCGGAAAAAACAAGCGTAAATGCATCATGATGCTCATTCAGATTCATCCCTATCAAAATGAAATAAAGTCCTAAGGATAGTAGAAAACGTCTTTGGATGATTGTTTTAACAAATACCAGCTTGCTTTCCCTATCACCGTATATCTCAAGATCTCCCTTTACAGCTGCCTTCCTAAAAATAACAAAGCTTTGGCATGATGTGACAAATTCCCAACCATAGTCCTCGTACATGCGTAGATAGGATTCTCTATCCTTGTTTTTTCTTTCTTTAAAATCAACTTGGTAGGCGACATCTTCTGGCTCACATTTTTCAAAATGATAAAAGAAGCTCCAACGAATTTTAGTTAGCCTCCACCCTTTCCGATGCATTTCAGTCAGATACTGCGCCTGCTGATTGAAATCCGTGATAAAAAATACTTTACACTCTGTCTTAGTCTCCATAACTTTCCCCCTTACTATTTCGATAGAGCCGTTCAATTCGAGCCAATTCTATGTCTAGAATTTCTCGACCTGTTGCTGTTATTTGGTAAAACTTTCGCTTGTCTTCTTCTCTGACAAAGGCAATCAAGCCATCTTTCTCCATTTTCGACAGGGTGCCGTACATGGTCCCAGGGCTAATCACGACCTGACCTGCCGTGACTTCTTTGGTCTTCTGGGTAATATCATAGCCATGCCGTTCTTCCTGTAAATGAAAGAGAATATAGAAGGCAGTCTCTGTCATGGGAACATAGACGCGTTTTAACTTATCATTCATAAAACTCCTTTCGCACTACGATACATCGAACTTCGATACGTTTATTGTATCGCAACTCGATACACTTGTCAAGAAAAAAATCAGAGATGAAACTCTGATTCTTTCGTCATTTCCCTTGGGCAATCAACTCTGCTCCTCGTTGGCGATAGGACATGTCTCCAAATGATTCAATGGTGAATGATCCATTCTCATACTTGAGAATTGTAATTGAGCCATTATCCAACACAACATTTGCCCCCCTCTCAGGGTCGAGTAGATGAGCGAGTGTGGCTATCGTCATACCATGACTAACAACCAAGGCATTGCCTCCACCTTGCTTTTCCAAGTCTAGAGCAATCGATTCAAAACCTGTCAAAATACGATTGCTGAGCACTTCCCATGATTCAGACCAACCAGCTGTGTCTGCTTCTTGAATCCCTGCCGCTATTTCTGCAAATGACATTCCATTCGTATCCACAGTTCCTTTCAAGCGAGGAAGAACTCCTTGAAATAGTTCAGCATCATACATACCCTCAAAACTACCAAAACACCATTCACGAATGCGTTTATCCTGATAATATGGAATTTTCCCTAATTTTTCCAATTCCCGCAAAGCAATGGTCATCGTTTGAACTGTTCGTCCTAAGTCGCTTGAAACAGCTAATTTGAAATCAACTCCGGTATCTTTCAGTCCAAGCCCTAACTCACGAATACCTTCTTCTCCCTTTTTGGTAAGAGGCGTATCACACCAACCTTGTACCCGACCAATTGTATTAAACATCGTTTTTCCATGACGGGAAATGTATAATCTTACGTCTGCCATAGTATTCTCCTTGTCATTTCTTACTATATAGTATAACAAAAAACCGACTGCTTGGGCAATCGGTCTACGTTTTTTAATTCTTAAAACTATGAATTGGCGCAGGAATCTGACCACCTCGGTTGATAAAATCAACAGAAGATGCTTGGTTGACTTTCATAACAGGAGCTGTTCCTAGAAGACCTCCAAATTCGATCATGTCACCTTCCTTACCCAATGGAATAATACGGACTGCTGTTGTTTTTTGATTAATTACCCCAATGGCTGCCTCATCTGCAATCATTGCTGCAATGGTTTCGGCTGGAGTCGTTTCTGGAATGGCAATCATGTCCAAACCGACAGAACAAATGGCAGTCATAGCTTCTAATTTTTCAAGATTGAGCGATCCACTTTGTACCGCTGCAATCATCCCTTCATCTTCAGATACAGGAATGAATGCGCCTGATAAACCACCTACTTGGTTACAAGCCATAACACCACCTTTTTTCACCGCGTCATTTAGTAAAGCAAGTGCAGCTGTTGTTCCATGTGTGCCAACGGTTTCCAATCCCATTTCCTCCAAGACACGCGCAACAGAGTCCCCGACAGCAGGTGTTGGAGCAAGTGAGAGGTCAACGATACCAAATTTGACACCCAAACGTTCGCTCGCCATATTGCCCACTAGCTGACCGATACGAGTTATTTTAAAGGCTGTTTTCTTCACTGTTTCAGCTACTACATCAAAGCTTTCCCCGCGGACTTTTTCCAGAGCACGCTTTACTACACCTGGCCCAGAAACACCCACATTAATAACGACATCTGCCTCACCAACACCATGGAAAGCGCCAGCCATAAACGGATTATCTTCAACCGCATTCGCAAAAACCACCAACTTAGCAGCACCCATCTCAGAAGCTTCGGCTGTTTCCTTGATGATTCTTCCCATATCTCTCACAGCAGTCATATTAATACCGGACTTTGTCGAACCGATATTAACCGATGAACAAACCTTTGAAGTCTGTGCTAAGGCTTGTGGAATGGAGTTAATCAGAATTTCATCACCTTTTTGATAGCCTTTTTGAACAAGGGCTGAAAAACCTCCGATAAAGTCAATTCCGATTTCATTAGCTGCCTTGTCCAAAGCATGAGCCAATGGGAGATAATCTGTCGCATCAGTCGCCGCGCCAATTAAGGCAATCGGCGTTACAGACACACGTTTATTGACAATAGGAATCCCTAATTCTGCTGCTATTTCATCCCCTACCGAAACCAAATTTTTTGCCTTGGTCACAATTTTAGAATAAACTTTCTCAGCAGCTTTTTCAATGTCAGGGTCAATACAATCTAAAAGAGAAATTCCCATAGTAATCGTCCGAATATCGAAGTGCTGTTCCTCGATCATGGCAATCGTTTCAGTTACCTGTCTAATGTCCATATAAAAATTACTCTCCTTATAGATTGTGCATCGCATCAAAAATTGCTGCACTTTGAATATTGATTTTAACGTTTAAAGCCTCACCATAAGCTTCCAATTCTGCTCGAAGCTTCGTAAAGTCCTTCTTTTCTTCGGCAGATACCAAGGCCATCATAGTGAAATACTGGTCTAAAACAGTTTGAGAAATATCATCAATATTCAGTCCTAATTCTGCAACTTTTCCTGCTACACCAGCTACAATACCCGATTTGTCTTTACCAACAACTGTAATAATTGCTTTCATTTGTTTACCTCGATATAATTTTTTATTATTCTACCACAAATCTGATAAAATCGAAAGAAATGTTAAAAAAAAGGACAGAATATCCGTCCTTTGCTAACATTCATCTATTTTTTAGAACGTTGACCGTACAACTGCCAGTCAATACCACGTGCTTGACACCAATGTTGTACAGATGCAGGCAAGATAAGATCTGTCTTCCTCAACGATGCAATATCTTTTGCACCTAGGAGAGTCATAATATCACGAATTTCACCGTTCATAACCGACAAATCATAAAAAGCCTTCTCCATTTGGTCCATTTTACCATCTTTTACATATTGTAAGATACGGTTAGATAATCCGACTAAATCAGCTCCCAAGGCAAGTGATTTCACAATATCAAATGGATTTTTTATTCCTCCAGACGCTATAATTGCTGGACGCTGTTCGATTGGAAGACTAGCTGCTTCTATCAACGATTCAACCGTAGACTGACCCCATCCTTCCAAATATGTAAACTCATGAAAAATGCGGCGCGCATTCTCAATCTTAGCAAAGTTTGTCCCACCTGTACCAGAAATGTCAACTGTCTCGACTCCAACTGACTTCAATTGCGCTATGGTTTCACGACTCATACCGAAGCCAACTTCTTTAACAATAACAGGAACCTCTAAGTCTCTTACAAGCGATTCAATATTCTTCAACCACATTGAAAAATCACGATCACCTTCTGGCATAATTATCTCTTGAGGAGCATTGATATGAATTTGAATGGCATTAGCTTCTAAGAGATCAATTGCGCGTTTAGCACTTTCAACATCATGGTGAGCACCTAAATTTGCAAAGATAATACCATGTGGGTTTTCACGACGCAAGACTGAAAATGTCTTTGCTACACTTGGATCCTTAATCGCTGCACTCACTGACCCAGAAGCAATTGCGATTTTACTGACATGTCCAATAATTCCCAGCAATTGATTGATTTGACCTGTTTTTTCACTCCCGCCTGTCATGGCATTAATAAAAAATGGTCTGTCAAACTCTAAGCCCGCTACCTGTGTCTTTATTGAAACGTCCTCAATCGCCATTTCAGGTAATGAATGGTGAACAAATCGTGTTTGGGCAAAATCCGCTGCAGATGTATCATTATATTGCAAATCAGCTAATGCAACATGCTGATCTTTACGGTTTAATCCTTCAATTCGTTGATAGATCATATTCTCTCCTTATTTCTTTCTGCAATCGTTAAGGGAAGTGGAAAAATTCCTGCCTGCTCCCAAATAATTTGGATAGCTTCTTTTTGCTCTTGGCTGTCAACTAAACAAATACCACAGTCGCCACCTCCCGCTCCTGATGACTTTGCAACGGCACCATTTGCTTCTGCACTATCACAAAGTTCCGTCAACAAAGGAGTTTCAATGGTTAGACTCATATCTTCCGAAAATTTTCGCAATAAATAGCGATTGCGAGTAACAGCCTGTTTTATACGAGGTATATCTTTATTTTGGCAAGCCCATACCAACTGCTCTACACATACTTTGGAATCATTCAAAAACTGGGAATGAATTTCTTCCTTAGACTGCTGCGTTTTTTTGCTCTCCATATGTGATACTAGGTGCGTTGTCGAGGCAGCAGATCCTGTCCAACCAACTAGTAATTCCAATGGTGCTGGCAACCCAATCTGCTTAATCTGCAAATCTTTCCAATCACTTGCAAGAAGATTACTCAAACCTTGCACAGACATCTGCTCCGATAACCAGGATTTATCAAGGGAATAGTATGCGACAAGTCCGCGAAAACTAGACGCCGCCAAATCGCCATGCGAGCCCGTCATGTTCAATCTTGCCTGAGTCAAAACAGACAATTTGAAAACCAATAAAGGATCCAATTCGTAACCATAATAAAGCAGTATGGCTTCAACAGTAGCAACCGTTACTGCACCTGATGAACCTAGACCATATTTAGTCCCAGAATCTTGGTCATCCAATTCTGATTGAATCGTTACACTGTAGTAGCCCTGACATGGTATCCCTTGTTCACGCAGAAATTCTTCTGATACTTGTAAAGCTGTCGAGACAATCTGATAAGGATTTTCTTCCGAAACAAGAATCTGTTCATTTGTGCGGTGCCATGTTAAAAACATATCAGACTGCTGGGTAGAGTGAATCATTCCACTTTCAGCCGACTCAATACTAACCGTTAAATAACGGTCAACTGCTGCTATCACTGCTGGGTTTCCTGACTCAACCACCGCATATTCTCCAGCCAAAAACAATTTACCTGGAACCTTGGTCACTACCTTCATGTTCTAAACTCTTTTCAAAATTTTTTTGTGATGCGTGCCACTCTTCCTCGCTTAATATATAGGCAGCAGGACCTGGCTTACTGGTAATGATTTTTTCTCTTGGAAAAATCTGAGATAGTTCATTGACAAATTCATCCATCTCACTTTCACGGCAGAGAACTTTAACATTTGGTCCAGCATCCATCGTCATATAAGCTGACAAACCAGTCTTTTCACGAACCTGACGAACAGCCTCTTGAGCAAGCAAACTATCTGCCGTCCAATAGGTAAAAGGGGGATTCGCGGAAAGGGTTGTTGCATGCATTTTCATACCATTGTGTTCTGTAATTTGACCAAGTTTCTCAAAATCACGATTAGCAATGGCCACTTTGATATCTGCCAAATCTGATTGGGCGGTCTCCACCCAAGCGGAATAGAAAGGCGAAGTAGCTACTGTATGATCCATTCCTTCTCGACTTGCAATTTTTTTAGGTCCGGTATTTACAGCCAAGACAATCATAGCAATGTCCCAGTCAGCATCATCAATTGGGTGAGCCATGGAATCTTCGGATCCAGTACCCATATCCCACTCGACAAAGCCACCAAATAGGCTACGTGTGCTTGACCCAGACCCTCTCCTTGCAAAGGTTGAAAGCTGAGCTGGTGACAAATCAAGATGTAAAGCAGTTGCCGTTGCAAGTGCCAGAGCCGCAAAGGCCGATGCAGAACTTGCCAAACCAGCAGCAGTTGGAACAAAATTTAGACTTTCAACTCGAGCAAAGTTCCCTTCACCTATATATTCGCGAAATAAATCCAAAAATCGAGAAATTTTTAAAATTTCTTTTTCATTTTGTACATTTCCATTGAGATAAAACTCGTCACCTGTCAATTCTGAGTCAAAAACAACTTTTGTATCCGTATAAAAAGCATCCAGTGTCAAAGACAAACTGGAGTTCATAGGTAAAAATAGCTCCTTATCTCGTTTCCCCCAGTATTTAATCAAAGCGATATTTGTATGGGCGCGGGCAATTCCTATATTTTTAGTCATTGATTTCTCCTAAATATTGTATCCATGTCTGGCGAGCACCAGCTTGGTCTAATGTTTGAGCTATTTTTTGAGCGTCTTCTGCATTTTTTGCCAATGCAATCATGCAACCTCCTCGACCACCACCAGTTAATTTAGCCCCAAGTGCTCCGGAATCTTGAGAAATGCGTACTAGCTGATCAAGACTGGGATCAGATACACCTAATTCTTGCAGAAGGACATGAGCTTGATTCATTTTACTTCCTAGAAGCTCTGCTTGGTCAGTGGCTAAATCTTCTCTAGCCTGTTTCGCTAAGCTTCCGAGTTCCTCAACAAACTTCATCGCCTCTGGCTTTTTCTTCAATAAATCTGCGACATCTGAAATAGCTTCTAAGGTATTTCCTGTCACACCAGTATCTGCCACTACTAGATAGGCACTGAGTTTGAGTTCTAGTGGCTCTATAGGTTGATTTTTAATAAAAAAGACAGGTGACTTACCACTTGTGGTTGCTGCGTCTATTCCCGACGGATTTCCATGAGCTATTTTTTCCGAGGATTGAACTATTTCCCACAACTCCTTATCGGTCAATATTTTTTCATAATGCGCAAATAGAGCCCGTGCTACAGCAACTGCCACCGCTGCACTTGAACCCATTCCTCTTTCAGCAGGAATAGTCGAGCTAATTTTAATGTGAATGGCCGGATCTGTTGGCGCCCCGATACGATATAGTGAAAAACGTATAGCGTGTTTGAGGCTTTCCCATATTTTGGGCATCTTATGGACAAGGCCCTTATAAAAATCACAGTCGACACTCAGAGCCTCTCCCTGAGCTGTCACTTTGGCAATAATTTCTACAGCAGAAAAAGGCATCGCAATCGCCGGCTGTCCATAAACCACTGAATGCTCGCCCATCAATATAATTTTCCCAGATGCTTTTCCTATTGCCGACATTTTATTCTCCTTATACAATCAGTTCTATTATACCATTTTTACAAAAGAATTGAAGACACGAAAACAGCCGACCATCGTCGACTGCTTTCTAGGAGATTATATGAAAAAGAAAAGTTGTTTGCTATTTCTAGCTTGAAGATAGTATAGCCCTCATAACTTAAACGGAACTGAAAGATTTCTTATGTAAACCTTAAAGATTGCTCGATTTTTTCAAACAACCTAAGACACGAAAACAGCCGACCATCGTCGACTGCTTTCTAGGAGATTATATGAAAAAGAAGTTGTTTGCTATTTCTAGCTTGAAGATAGTATAGCTCTCATAACTTAAACGGAACTGAAAGATTTCTTATGCAAACCTTAAAAAGCAAATCATCCTGTGGAGTATCGGAAGCGAACATATAACAAACTTGCTCGAAAGGCATTATCTACTATAGTTGCAAGCCAAATACTAGGCAAGCCTAATTGATAATTTTTTATTAGAAAATATGCTAGACCTATTCGAACCACCCACATGCCTATACCGGTCGCATAAAAAGGTAGTCGAGCATTGCCCATACCTTGCCAAAGTCCTGTAAAGACAAGAGTTGCTGCTGTAAAAGGTACCCCAAGGACAGAATAGAACAAGACTATCTGACTAGCTTGTGCCACTTGAACATCCATCGTGAAAAGACTAATTAGAAAAGGCCCCGCTAAGTAACTAATGCCTCCTATTACGAACATAAAAATCAGCGAGAGTCCAAGACAAATTCGATAAATCCGTTGAACAGCTAACGAATCTTGCCTACTCTTTGCAGTCATAATAAGCGTTGCTACTGAGATTCCTAAGGTGGGCATATAGTTAAATTGAGTAATGGTTTCTCCAATTGCATTTCCAGCAACAACAGCCGTTCCCAAACCAGTAATCATTCCAACTATGACTACATCACCTGCTCTCATCATCAACCGTTCGCCAATAGCAGGTAGAGCAAGCCTAACTAACTCTTTATCTACAGACCAAGTACTTGGTTTAATAGAGATTGATAGGCGTGACCAAAGTAGACCGCACCCGACTATTCTTGACAATATCGTTCCAAAAGCAACTCCGGCAACCCCTGTATGGAGTACAAAAACTGCAATGGCCGAAAATACGGCATTAAGGAGATTTGAAAATAAACTAATATACATTGGATAACGAGGTTGACCAAGAGTTCTCAGGATTCCACCTAAACAGGTCATAAGTCCCAATAACAAAATACTACCCCCAACCAAGATCAAATAGAGACCACCAAGTTGAGCTACCTCACGTTCTGCCCCCAAGCTAGTCAGCAATGTTGGACCTAGTATAACCGCTAAAATTCCCAGAAATACGCCTACATAAACAGTCAGCTTGACACTATCTGTGACAATGGCAGTAATCTGTACTCCTTTCTCTTTTCCTATAACATGGGCCAATTGGGATGAAACGGCTGCAGCTAACGCAATAAAAACCGCCTGATAGACGGCTAATAGATTATTCGCAATCGATACGCCAGATAATGCTACGATTCCAAGACTGGCGACTAAGTAGGAATCCACCATCCCCATCATCATTTGAAGAAGGTTTTCTCCCATTGCAGGAAAGGCAATTGATAATAATTCTTTGTAAATCTTTTTGTTCATATTCTCCAGTTCATTTTTGTGGTATCAACATCAACTCAATTAATATTTTTTTACTTTAAAAAACAAACTGTCTTATAAACAGTTTGTATAAAAATATCTATACATTAAACACCCAAATATCGTTCTACTTCTGCTTGCATATCCGCAGCTGCAACAACGGTATTGTGGCGAACCGGTGCAGTCTCCAAACCATCTACAGCTGGAGGCAAGGCTACACCTGAAATCTCATGTAATTTTGCAAGAGCTTCAAAGTCAGTTAAACCTGACTGACCAGTCACAGCTTCAACCGCAACCACAGGGAACTTATACGGACTAGCTGTTGAAGCGATTACTGTTGGAGTCTGGTCACCAGTTTGCTGTACATATTTCTTATAAACTGCAGATGCTACAGCCGTATGTGGGTCTTCAATATAGCCTGACTCGTCATAAACACGTTTGATTTCCGCAGCAGTTTCTTCTTCTGTCGCAAAGGCAGCAACAAAGAAAGATAAGATATCCGCGTCAGCCCCCTGAATATCATACTGACCAGCTGTGTTCAAGGCTTCCATTAGCTCCGCTGTTTTGACAGCATCATTACCAAAGAGGTGGAAAATCAAGCGCTCCAAGTTAGATGAAACCAAAATGTCCATAGATGGACTAGTGGTCACGCGGAAAGTACGGTTCTTGTCGTAAATGCCAGTTGAGAAGAAGTCGGTTAGGACATTGTTGTCGTTGGACGCACAGATGAGCTTGCCAACTGGCAAACCGATCTGCTTAGCATAGTAAGCCGCCAAGATGTTACCGAAGTTGCCTGTCGGAACGGTGAAGTTGACCTTGTCGCCCGCCGCAATCTCACCAGTTTTAACCAGCTGAGCGTAGGCATAAACATAGTAAACAATCTGTGGCACTAAGCGACCGATGTTCATGGAGTTGGCTGATGAAAACTGGAGTTTCTTAGCCACCAACTTGGCACGAAGATTCTCATCATTGAACATGTGCTTCACATTAGTCTGAGCATCGTCAAAGTTACCATCAATGGCCACCACGTGGGTATTAGCCCCCGTCTGCGTAGTCATCTGCAATTCTTGGACTTTAGATACCCCGTCGCGTGGGTAGAAGACGATGATTTGTGTACCTGGTACATCCGCAAAGCCGGCCATAGCAGCCTTACCTGTATCACCTGACGTTGCAGTTAAAATGACAATCTCATTTTCCAGACCATGTTTTTTAGCCGCTGTCGTCATCAAATAAGGCAAGATAGACAGGGCCATGTCCTTAAAGGCAATAGTTGAGCCACGGAAAAGTTCCAAGTTGTACTGGCCTTTTAGTTTGACAACTGGGGCAATAGCTGGCGTGTCAAACTTGCTATCGTAGGCATTGTTGATACAGTAGTCCAGCTCATCTGCCGTAAAATCATCCAAAAAAGCCGACAAAATCAACTTGGCAATTTCTTGATAAGAAGCATCTTTGAGTACAGAAAAATCCAACTCAACCCTTGGCATGGAAATAGGGGTAAACAACCCACCATCAGTAGCCAACCCTTGTAAAATGGCTTGACTTGCTGATACGGTATTCTTGGCATCACGTGTTGATTGATATACTAATGTCATGGTATCCCTCGTAAAAAATCTATTTTTTCTATTCTACCATAAATTGACAGAAAATTGGCAAGATATGAGAAATTGTTCCTTCATTTACTAGAATTTCTTAACGATGAAACAAAAAAATCCAAAATCGCATTGATTTTGAATTTTTATATCTATTTTATCCTAAACGTTGTCTAGCATCAGCTGCACGTTGGAAAGCTTGACCGACATAGTTGATACAGAGCATCATCACAAGGATGAATATAGCTGCTGGTAGCCAAATCCATGTCTTATTCTCTAAAATATCTGCATTACGAGCATTGGCAATCAAGGTCCCCAAACTTGGTACTGTCGATGGTAGACCGAAACCAAGATAAGTCAATGAAGTCTCAATACCGATATTCCCAGCAAAGTTCAAGGTCAGGTTGACGATAATCAATGAACTTAAGTTTGGCAAAATTTCACGGAACATAATCATGAAGTCGCTTGTTCCCAATGTTTTAGATGCATTTACATAATCCAAACTTGCCTCTGACAAAGTCCTTGTACGGAAGAGACGAGCCTTAGCTGTCCAGTAGAATGCACTCATTATTAAAATGAAATGATAAATAGTATAATCTTTGATTACAGTTACGAATACAATAATAAGCATTGTAACAGGTAGAATCATAATGAAGTCTACTATACGCATTAAGAAACCGTCAAGACGACCACCATAATAACCTGAGATAACCCCAATTGAAATACCAATTATACTAGTAATAATCGTAATTGCAAAACCAATAACAATAGAATTGCGAGCTCCTATAATTAACTGACCGAAGATATCTTTACCACCTTCATCAGTCCCTAAAATATAACCGTCAACACCTGGTTCCAAGTAGCGCCCTAAAAGGTTTACTTTCATAACTTGTTCTTGATCCAATACTAAGGCACCTATAAAGACAGCCATAAGAACCACTACTAAGATAATAAGTGAAGTTAATGCGAGTCTATCTTTTACAAACTCCCGCGCAATGACACGGAAACCACCTGGAGGAGTTGAATTTGATTGAACTTGTTTTTTCTTTTCTTTACTCATCATACCCCTCCTTCTATTTCACACGGATACGTGGATCTACAATACTCATGATAATATCTGAAATCAATGTCCCCAGCAAGGTACCCATCCCAAAAATTAACAAGAGAGCCAAGATGACACTATAGTCACGGCTTGAGATAGAGTTGAAGAACAATTGACCAATACCTGGATAGGTAAAAATATTTTCAATAAAGATTGAACCACCAATCAAACCAGTCAATTCATAGCCTAAGAATGATGCAATCGGAAGGATAGAGTTACGGAAAATATGGCGGTTATAAACCACTCTCTCCGGAACCCCTTTAGCACGCGCTGTACGAACATAATCCTGACTCTTTGCATCAATAATTCCTGTACGGAGATATTGGATAGTAACCGTAGTTGACAGGATTGCCATTGTAATTGCTGGGAGAATCATATGGTGTAGACGACTCAGAATAGCTGCAAACCCTTCTACGCCACCTCCAATCGAGCCTCGTGTTGGGAACCAACCTAGACTAAAACCAAACAACCACAGCATAAGAATGGCAAATACAAAAACTGGAGTCGAGAAAGTTAAGAAGTTATACACACCAATAATTTTATCCGCCAATGAGTTTTGATAACGACCAGCAATCATACCTAATGGAAGGGCGATAAGATAGGTCAAAATCATGGTTAAAAGCGACAACCAGATCGTGTTATTCAAACGTTGCATAATCACATCGATAACAGGTTGTTTGAAGAGGATACTTTGACCAAAATCACCTTGCAACAAATTACCGACCCAACGGAAATACTGAATATGGATTGGATCATAATATCCAGCTGCAATACGTTTTTGTTCAATAATTGCAGGATCAATATTGGGATCAATCATACCCGTAAACGGATCCCCTGGCATCATCTTAGCAACAAAGAAAGCAATGACACTCAGTATGATAATCTGAGGAATCATCATGAGTAAACGACGTAATATTGTTTTCCACATCTTAGTTTTTACCTCCTTCTGGAAGGGCTACTTGATGAGTTGCCGAAAAAGCTTTCAAATCATACACACGACCGTTTTCATCATAGTACTGACCTTGTTTCTCTTGATATTCCTTTTCTGCAGCCAAACGCTTCTCTTTATTTTTCAAACGATTCACTGGATCAATCGATGGAATAGCTGACAAGAGACGTTTAGTGTAGATATGCTGTGGATTATGATAAATATCATTTTTATTCCCTGTTTCAACAAAACGACCACGATACATAATGAAGAGCTCATCACACATGTGTTGTACAACACCAAGATCGTGGGAAATAAATAGATAGCTTAGTTTGAATTCATCTTGGATGCGTTTCATATAGTTCAATACTTGCGCTTGAACAGATAAGTCCAAGGCAGAAACAGGCTCATCCGCAATAATTAATCGAGGGTTACTTGCCAAAGCACGTGCAACACCAATCCGTTGGCGTTGACCACCTGAGAATTCATGAGGATATTTGATGAGCGCTTCTTCATTTAAACCAATTGTGTCCAACAATTGAAGAACTCTCCTCTTTTCTTCATCTGGAGATAAACGATCAAAATTGCGAATCGGCTCTGCAATAATATCCAAAATCCGTTTTTTGGGATTAAAACTGGAAAGTGAATCTTGGAAAATCATTTGAACATCGCGGTTAAAGTTGCCTTTCTTACCACGAGATTTATTCGTTACATCTTTTCCTTCATAGAAAATCTGACCTGAGGTCGCACGTTCCAAACCAATAATAGCCTTACCAATGGTTGATTTTCCTGATCCTGATTCACCAACTAAACCATACGTTTTACCTTCATCAAACTCAATATTAATACCATCTACAGCATAAACATGGTCTGTAACACGGTTGAAGAAGCCACTACGAATTGGATAATGGACTTTCAAATCTTTTACTTCAATAAATCCCACTATTAGGCCTCCCCTTCAAAATAGAATGTCTCATGGCAGGTGCAACGAACAAAATGATTCGGACCTACCTCATGCATGCTAGGATTTTCTTCATGTGCTTCCGCACCAATCCATGGAATGCGTGGAGCAAAGCGGCAACCTGTACGAAGCATTTTTGTAATTGGTGGTACAATTCCTTCAATTACATGGAGTTCTCCACCCTCGCTACCTGTTTGTGGATTTGATTTCAAGAGTGAACGAGTGTACGGGTGTTTCGGATTTGTAAATAATTCCTCAACAGGTGCAACCTCTACAAATTGTCCACCGTACATAACAGCTACTCGATCAGCAGTCTCTGCCACAACTCCCAAATCATGGGTAATCAAAATGATACCTGAACCTGTCTCTGCCTGAATGTCATTTAAAAGATCCAAAATTTGTGCTTGAATCGTAACATCTAATGCAGTTGTTGGTTCATCCGCAATGATAATTGGTGGTTTACAAGATAATGCCATAGCGATAATTATCCGCTGACGCATACCACCTGAAAGTTCATGGGGATATTGTTTAAATGTCCGCTTTGGATTTGGAATTCCAACTTGAGCCAACAACTCTAGCACACGTTCCGTGCGGGCATTTGCATCCAAATCAGTATGATAGAAAAGCGCTTCATCTATTTGTGCCCCAATTGTCATCAATGGGTTTAGAGAAGCCAAAGGATCTTGGAAAATCATTCCAATATCATTACCACGCACTGTATTATACTCAGCTTCATCCATTCCAATTAATTCCATATCATTGTACTGGATGCTCCCTGTAATTTTGGTATTCAAGGGATTGTGTAACCCCATAATTGTTGTTGCTAAAGTTGATTTACCACATCCTGATTCCCCAACGATTGCCAAAATTTCATTTTTTTGCAATGAAATATCAACACCATCAACGGCATCAAAATAGTCATCTCCAATACGGAAACCGACATGCAGATTTTTAATGTCCAAAAGCTTTTTTTCAGTAGCCACGCTTTCTCCTCCTTTTTTCATCAGCTAACCAAACCTATTCAATACTAATACTTACAAAATTCAATTTCCTGAAGAATATGGTCAGCCAATTTGATAACAAGTTATACTAATCAATCAAGTGTTTCATTAAACATGTAAACGGTTACCTTCGCTCAAAAAACGAAACGTTCGTATTTAGTATACCTTATCTACTATACCATAACTATCTGAAAATTCCAATAGTTATCTGAAAAAAGCCAAACGAGTTGGCTTTTTTTCAGATTATTATTAAAACTCAACCTTATTTAGCTGCTACACCTTTATCGGCTGTGAGTTCAATGTTCTCAAGAGCAATACCATTTTCTGACGCGGAACCATAGTTAGTGTCAAAGTTTTTAACACGCTTATTCACTGCAGTAATCGCTTCTGATTCAAATGTTGGAATAGCAAACGCTTGTTCAGCAGCATATTTTTGCCATGCTTTGTAGTTCTTCAAGTTTGTTTTTTCATCAAATGAAGCATCAGAACCAATCGCATCCAACAACTCAGTATTCTTTTCATCTACAAAACGTGACATGTTAAATGGTGCAGTTTCTCCCCAAAGTCCATTAGGGTTTGGATCGTAACCAGTTGACCATCCACCAGCATACATGTCAATAGACGCATCATTAGCTTGGATTGCATCATAGAATGTGTTGATTTCTACAGTTCGACCAGTATACAGTTCAACATTCAAACCAACTTCTTTCCACCAAGCAATGTATTGTTGAACAAGTGCTTCGTTTGCCTCAGTACGTTTACGAGCAGCAAATGTAATCTTGAATTCTTTTCCATCTTTGCCTTCACGAATACCATCACCATCAACATCTTTATAGCCAGCTTCATCCAAAAGTTTATTCGCTTTATCAGGATCGTATGAATAGCCTTCTAATTCAGAATCATGAAGATCACCAAAGAATGAAATAATGAGTGAGTTAGCTGGGTGATATAGACCATTGTATAGTTTCTCCCCTGCTGTTTTCGTATCAATCGCATACGCAATCGCTTGACGAAGTTTCACATCATTCATCTTAGCATTTTCATCCATAACATTCTTTTCAGATGCTTCATCATATTTTCCAAGATTGAATGAGATATATTCATATGAAGATTCTAGAGATCCAACCAGGTTAAGGTTAGAGGCATCTTTGTAAGAATCCAACTGATCAGCTGGCATTTCTGCAATGTCGTAGTTACCAGCTTTCATTTCAGAAACAATTGTATCAGGTGACACAATATCAATCTTCAATGAACTTGTTTTTGGTGTTGTCCCTTTGAAGTAGTATTCATTTGGAACATAAGTGATTGACTCACCATTAACGATTTCTTTGATTTTCCATGGTCCCATACCGACAAGTTTTGCAGTACGTGAGTACTCACTGCTTTCCCATTCTGCAACTGGAATATCTTTGTAGATATGTTCAGGTTGAACATACGAAGGAACATCACCACCAGCATACATCATTGAAGGTGTCATTTCTTTGACAGTCAATTCTACAGTGTAATCGTCAACTTTTTTAAGACCTGAGATATCTGAAGCAGTTCCAGCAACAAATTCATCCATACCCACAATGTTCAAGAATTTATCATCAAAACGAACACCTGTGTAATCTTTGCTTGCCATTGCTTTAATTGTGAAAATATAGTCATCAATTGTAAATGGTTCACCATCTGACCACTTATAGTCTTTACCAGTCAAGCTAACAGTGATTTTCTTACCATCAACATCAAATTCCGCTTTCGCAAGACCAGAATCATCTAATTTACGCTCCCCATCCCAACCAAACATTGAAATATCTACCATACCACCAAAGGTTGAGTCAGTAGTATTTTCAGTCAATTCATCAATCAACAGACCTGAAGAAGTTGATGCTGACACCCAAGCATATTTCAATTGAGCGCTCGAATCTGCTGTACCATCTTGTTTTACTTCTGCTGGGAAAGATAACTCCGCTGTCTCAGAACTTGAAGAAGATTTAGAACCACACGCAGCAAGCACAGATGCCGAAAGAAGCGTTACACCCGCTAGAGCAAATAATTTAGTCGTCTTTTTCATAGAACACCTCTGTTTCATATAATTCGACATTTAGTATAATGTCTTATGGAATTATTATATCATAAAATTTTCTTAAATCACGTCTTTTTGTCAGAAAATTTCACAAAAAACAGATTTTTCAGTATTTTCTAATCTTTTTCTATATATTTTCAGATTTTTTCTCACAATTCTTGTGATATAATGGTAAGGAAATGAGGTTAAAGGATTCATAATGCGTAAAATATTTTTAACACTGCTAACAATGTCAACTCTTTTTCTTGGAATCACCCCTGTACTTGCTGAAGATTTTTCAGTTGCTGCCAAACATGCTATTGCAGTAGAAGTTTCAACAGGCAAGGTTTTATATGAACAAGATGCCCAAACACCTGCTAGCATTGCTTCCATCAGTAAGTTGCTGAGTGTTTACTTGGTTTATGAGGCTTTAGAAAAAGGGGAGATTCAATTAGATACTATGGTGGATATATCAGACTATCCATATAGCTTAACTGCCAACACAGAATTGAGCAATGTAAACCTTGATGCCCGCTCTTATTCTGTCAGCGATTTGCTGAATGCATCTCTGATTACTTCTTCTAATAGTGCGATTATTGCGTTAGCTGAGAAAATTGCTGGTAGCGAAGCTGCATTTGTTGATAAAATGAAAGCTAAGGTCGCTGAATGGGGAATCACCGATGCTACCATTGTCAACGTTTCTGGCCTAGATAACTCGGATTTAGGAGATAATATCTATCCAGGGTCCAAGCCTGAAGATGTCAACTTGTTTTCAGCACAAGATGTTGCAATTATTGCACGTCGTCTCATCCTGGACTTTCCACAAGTATTAGATATCACTTCATTGAATGCCTATGATTTTGGTGGATATACCTATTATAGTACTAACCAGATGCTAAGTGAAGGTACACATGCCCGAGGTGGTGTAGATGGATTAAAGACAGGAAATTCTGATTCAGCAGGGTCAAGCTTTGTTGCTACAACAAATCAAGCAAATATGAGGATCATTACAGTTGTTCTAAATGCTACTGATGGGTTGACAAATTCAGATAATCGCTTTGTAGAAACAAATAACCTGATGAATTATGTCTATAATAATTACTCAGCTATTACTCTCGTAAAAAAGGGGGAAGCTTTTGAGAATAGCTCTGTTAAACTATTTAATGGTAGTAAATCATCCAGTCCTGCCGTTGCAACCGCCGATTTGCTTGCTATTCAAAAAAATAACTCTGAACAACCAGTGACCGCTACTTTTACTGCAACTCAATCAGAATTTGATGCACCTATCACTTCTGGAACTGTAGTAGGACAATTAAAATTAGTAGATAAAGATTTAATTGGAGCTGGGTATCTTGATAACCTTGCTCAAATAGATATGATTATACCAGATACTCTGAAAACCGCCCCATGGCCTGTCTCTTGGTGGAATCAATTTGTGAGATATGTCAATGAAAAATTGTAGATAGTGAAAATATTTCTAAAGCCTTCATAATAATTTCGAACGATGACTTTTTAAACGTTTGGTATAATTACGAAAACATCAATTGGTCCAGATAATCATCTTAGGAATATTGTTCTTTAAGTTTACTTTTTCTCAGGCAATGTACCACAGGCATAGCTGAAATTAGACAAGGTGAGTAAACAAAGCGATAATCGACAAACGTGATGATAATAAAAGAAATTCAATTTCTATTTAATAAAGTCTATAATAAAACGAACAAAGGACAAGACCCTTGTTCGTTTTATTGTAGTCAAATGAATTATATTCAATGAAAATCAAATTCAGACTAGCTCTAATGGATTGGGGAACCTTTGGAGGTTGGAAATCAGACTTGCGAAACAAGTCGCTTTCCTAGAGTACTGCAAGCCGAAAGTAACTACGTATCAAAACAAATTTAAATATGCACATTTTGCAATCCACCATCCACTACTATACATTTAGCGATATCTTAGTATAGTCGAATGAATTAGCTTTCAAACAAGGAACTGAGGCGAACAGCCTGAAGGCTGTTCTAGGTTGGAAATAAGACCTGCGAAGCAAGTCACTTTCGTAGAGTACGGCAAGGCGAAAGTGACGATGTATCAAAGCTAATTAAAATGACTATACCACCACTAATCTCCTTAGAAAAGTCGGCTACATATCATGTGAACAACAAAAAAAGACTAGCCTCAGCTAGTCTACTATGCGGAGAGTGGGACTTGAACCCACACGACCTAAAGCGGTCACAGGATCCTTAGTCCTGCGCGTCTGCCAATTCCGCCATCCCCGCTCAACACAAGAACTAGTATAACATGAGGAGGTGGCCTTGTCAATACTTTTTAATTATTTTTTGAAATCTTTTGAGCTCGCTAAATTCTCAAAGTAAGTTCTAGTCTAACACCAAAACTGGAAATTAGACTGAGACAAAAAAATAAGGTAGAACTTACTATGGGACAAGTTGGTAACTGACAATGAAAAACAAACACTTAACTCTCTCTGACCGCAATGATATT
>NZ_JAIMDU010000013.1:0-54225 GCF_019794615.1 Streptococcus suis | reverse complement strand
TTGAGGCTCACAAAAGGGAAAAATCGCTACTTAACGTGGCGATTTTTCTTTTTATAGGGTGCTAATCCGGTGATAGGACGGGAATAACTAACTATGGGAATGATTCGTCTAGTTTTGAGAAAACTTTCACATATCTTTTCATGAAAATGTAATCTGGTAGTATAACTTTTATGCAATCAGCCTTGTAATCTACAAGAGACGTGCCAATAATCAAAAGAAAAATACCTTAGAGAAACTGCAGTCACTCCTCATCTCCCACCTCGGTTGGAGAGAGTTCCTACGGGAACTCCTTACTACATATCATTTTCTTGCAGAAAATGACGAGCGTAGAAGGCACAGAATTGTTATAAGGTCATTAAGATTACAAAGAAGAGCGATTTCCATCGCTCCCTATTTCCAACGTCGGTTGGAGATTTTTTGGCAATTTAGCAAACTCATGTTTGCTAAATTGCCAAAAATCTAACCAACCGAGCCCTCCATTTCATAGGCAATCAGTCTGTTGAGTTCGACTGCGTATTCCATTGGGAGTTCTTTGGTGAATGGTTCGACAAAGCCCATGACAATCATCTCTGTGGCTTCTGATTCGGACAGGCCACGGCTCATGAGGTAGTAGAGCTGTTCTTCTGAGATTTTTGATACCTTGGCTTCGTGTTCGAGGGCCACCTGTGAATTGTGGATTTCATTGAATGGGATTGTATCTGATTTAGAAATTCCATCCATAATAATGGTATCACATTCAATGTGGCTAATCGACTTGGCTGAATTTTTTGCAAAGGTTACTTGGCCACGATAATTCACTTCCCCACCACCACGAGCAATAGATTTGGATACGATAGAAGATGAAGTCCGTGGTGCATTGTGGATCATCTTGGCACCGGTATCTTGGACCTGACCCTTATTGGCAAAGGCAATGGACAGCATGGTACCACGAGCTCCTTCGCCTTCCAAGTAAACCGCAGGGTATTTCATGGTCGTCTTAGCACCAAGGTTACCGTCAATCCACTCAACTGTAGCATTTTTCTCAGCACGGGCACGCTTGGTTACCAAATTATAAACGTTGTCAGACCAGTTTTGAATGGTCGTGTACCGCATATAGGCACCTTCATGGGCAATGATTTCCACAATGGCAGCGTGGAGGCTGGCCGTTGAGTAAGTCGGAGCGGTACAGCCTTCTACGTAGTGAACGCTTGCTCCTTCATCTACGATGATAAGGGTACGTTCAAACTGACCTGTTCCTTCATTGTTGATACGGAAGTAGGTTTGGAGTGGAATATCCAATTTAACCCCTTTTGGTACATAGATGAAGGTCCCGCCTGACCAAACCGCTGAGTTGAGGGCGGCTAGTTTATTGTCTGACGGTGGAACGAGTTTTCCAAAGTATTTTTTGAAAAGTTCAGGGTGTTCCTTAAGCGCTGTATCTGTATCTGTAAAGATAATGCCGTGCTTGTCGTACTCTTCCTTCATGTTGTGGTAAACCACTTCTGATTCATACTGGGCAGAAGCACCTGCCAGGTAAGCACGCTCAGCTTCTGGAATACCGATGCGTTCAAAGGTTTCCTTGATTTTGTCTGGTACATCATCCCAGCTACGTGCTGGCTTATCCGACGGTTTTTGATAGTAAACGATATCATCGAAATCTAGTTCGGATAGGTCGGCTCCCCAAGTCTGCATCGGCATTTTCTTGAAGGTTTCATAGGATTTCAAACGGAATTCCAACATCCATTCAGGCTCGCCTTTGATACGGGACATTTCACGAATAACTTCTTCGTTCAACCCCTTACCAGTCGAAGCCACCAGTTCCACGTTTTCATCATGGAATCCAAATTTGTATTCCCCAAGATCAATCGGGGTTGGTTCAATTCTTTCTTCTGACATAATATAAGATACTAAGCCCGTTATGAAAGCAAATGAAAAATAGAGAATCGATTTCGTGTGCAAACACACGAGGAGATTTATCTTTTTTCAAAAGCTTTTAGGGCGAGTTCAATTTCAATTCCAATCAGAAACTGAACAATCCTTTCTGTATGATTTTCGTTTTTGTTATTTTTTTGTTTTTAGTCAGCACTCTCACTGCGTTCCAGTGCTTTCTTCAGGGCATTCCATGGTAAAGTAGCACATTTGATGCGTTGAGGGAATTTTGCGACACCAGCTAATAATGAGGCATCTTCCAGCTCCTTTTGGCGTTCATCTTTTTGACCTTGGACCATTTGTGAAAAGACTTCTGCTAATTCTTGCACGTGAATCTTTTCTTTTCCAATAACTGCATCTGTCATCATTGAAGCCGATGCAGTTGAAATAGTGCACCCTTCTCCATCAAACGCAATGTCTGTAATAACACCATTTTCAACTTTGACAGATAATTCGATCACATCTCCACAGGTTGGATTGTGAAGTTCTAGCTTTTCCACTCCGTCCAAACTCCCATGGTGATGAGGCGACTTGGAGTGCTCAGACACAACTGCCATATAAAGAGAATCTAATCTAGATAGGGCCATTGAAAAACTCCTTCGTCTTTATCAAAGCCTCGACCAACTTGTCGCAATCAGCCTTTGTATTGTATATGTAGAAACTTGCTCGAACTGTAGCAGGTACCTGCAAATACTTGAGGAGAGGCTGAGCACAATGGTGGCCTGCTCTCACGGCAACTCCTTCATAATCCAGAGCCGTAGCCACATCATGAGGATGTAGATGATCTAAGTTAAAGGCAACAAGTCCGGTTCTTTTGGCTACATCTTGACTTCCATATATTGTTAAGCCAGGAATGGCCTTTAGTTTCGGCCAAAGATAGGTAATGAGTTCTTCTTCATGCTCACGAACTCTATCCATACCAATTTGATTCAAATAATCAATCGCCGCTGCAAGACCAATCGCACCTGCTATATTCGGAGTTCCTGCCTCAAACTTCCATGGCAATTCTTTCCACGTAGCTGATTGCTCATAGACAAAGTCAATCATTTCACCACCAAATTCAACAGGAGACATCTGGTTCAAAATCTCTTCTTTACCATAAAGTACCCCTATTCCAGTTGGTCCTAACATCTTGTGGCCTGAAAAAGCAAAGAAATCAACATCTAACTCTTGAACATCAATAGCTATGTGTGGTGTTGATTGTGCTCCATCCACTACCAAATATGCTCCTACTTCGTGTACCAAAGTTGCAATTTGCTTAATGGGTGCAATTGCCCCCAAAACATTGGAAATATGGGCAATGGAGACAAACTTAGTTTTAGAAGACAAAAAAGATTTCAAGTGATCTACATCAATTTCACCATCTCGTAGATAAACATAGCGGAGCTGTGCACCGGTTTGTTGACAGGCTTGTTGCCAAGGAATGATATTTGAATGATGCTCCTGAACGGAAATGATTACTTCATCGTCTGGCTGTAGAATTTCTCTAGCAAACTGAGCAACCCAGTTTAAACTCGTTGTTGTTCCGCGAGTAAAGAGAATTTCCTTGCTTGATTTTGCATGAATAAAATCTGCAACCGTCTGACGAGCAGCTTCATACCGGGCTGTTGCCCGCTCTGAAAGGGTATGCACCCCTCGGTGAACATTGGCATTATCCTGATGATAGTAGTCAGCAAGTACGTCCAGAACCTGCTGAGGTTTTTGGGTGGTCGCAGCATTATCCAAATAAACCAAAGGCTCATCATTGACAAACTGGTCTAAAATTGGAAAATCCTTGCTAATACTATTCAATTCCTTCATAAACTTATCTCTTTGTTAATATTTCATCAATTACTGCGACTAGTTCATCACGAACTTCCTTCACCGGAATTTCTGTAATAACAGCCCCAAGGAAACCACGAACAACTAAACGCTCAGCTGTTGCACGATCCAAACCACGACTCATGAGATAATACATGTCCTCTGGATCAACCTGACCAATGGAGGCCGCGTGGCCCGCAGTTACTTCATTCTCGTCAATAAGGAGTATGGGATTAGCATCTGATCGCGCCTTATCCGACAGCATCAACACACGGCTTTCTTGTTGAGCATCCGCACCTTTGGCACCACGAATAATGTGGCCAATCCCATTAAAGGTCAACGTTCCACTCTCTAAAATAACACCGTGTTGAAGAATATGCCCCACCGAATTATGGCCGAAGTTGGTTACCCGTGTATCCACACCTTGCACTTGACGACCAGACGATAAAGCTACCACTTTGAGGTTTGCATGACTTCCATTTCCTTTTAAGTCACTATCAAAATCAGCGACGACATTTCCTTGGTTCATTAAGCCGATTGCCCAATCAATACTTGCATCATTACCAAGTAAACCACGACGTGCGATATAGGTATCTAGGTGCTTTCCTAAGCGATCAATCGCAGCAAACTTAATTTGACTCCCCGCTTGTGCAATGATTTCAACAACAATGTTGGCGGAACTAGCCACATTTCCATCACCCAAACTTTCAAAACGTTCTAAATAATTGAGCTTGGCATTTTTCCCAGCGATGATTAAAACCCGCTTGTTAAAGGCAACCGGACTGGAGCTGTCTTGGTAGAATAAAGCTTCAACAGGTTGCTCAATTTCAACATGGTCTGGAACATAGAGTACTGCAGTTGCATTAAAATAGGCTGTATTGTAAGCTGAAAGTTTGTGTTCATCATAGGCAACAGCTGCACCTAAGTATTTCTCAATGACATCTGGAATCACATCCATGGCAGATGCAAAATCTGTAAAGACGACACCCTGTTCCACCAAATCCATCGGTAACTGCTCTAAAACAGTTTGACTGCCAATTTGCACCAATTTTGGATTATCGCCAAGCTCTGTAAAATCTGGAACTGAACCAATTGCATCATTGGTTTCCAAACGTCCATCTCCTAAATTCCAACGGTGAAATTTAACGCGCTCAACAACTGGCAAGTCTAGCTCAGCTACTTTTTCAAAGGCCTTGAGACGGAGATCTGTCAACCAAACTGGCTCTGCCTGTTCTAATGAAAATTCTTGAATTCTATCTTTGGTCATATATCCCTCCAAAGACTTAAATGTCATCTTCTTTGTAGTCAATGCCAAGTTCGGCAGCTACTTGTACGTAACCTTCTTTTTCCAAACGTTGTGCCAATTCTGGTCCGCCTGAAAGAACAACACGTCCTTCCATCATGACATGAACAACATCAGGTGTAATGTAGTTCAACAAACGTTGGTAGTGGGTAATGATCATTGCACCAAAGCCTTCGCCACGCATAGCATTGATTCCTTTTGAAACCACTTTAAGCGCATCAATATCCAACCCTGAGTCAATCTCATCAAGAAGTGCAAAAGTCGGTTCCAACATAAGCAATTGCAAAATTTCGTTACGTTTCTTTTCACCACCTGAGAAACCTTCATTGAGGTAACGCTCTGCCATTTCTTCTTTCATGTTTAAAAGTTCCATTTTTTCATCCAGCTTAGTGATGAAATCACGAACTGAAATCTTGTCCTCATCTTCCTTACCAGCATTCATAGCTGCTCGGAGGAACTCTGCATTAGTGATGCCTGGAATTTCTGATGGGTATTGCATAGCCAAGAAGAGTCCCTTACGGGCACGTTCATCAACTTCTAATTCCAAAATGTTTACACCATCAAAAAGAATCTCACCTTGGGTAACTTCATAGCTTGGATTACCCATAATCGCTGCTGAAAGGGTGGATTTTCCTGTTCCGTTAGGTCCCATGATAGCTGCAATTTCACCTGTTTTCAAGGTCAAATTCACACCTTTTAGGATTTCTTTTCCTTCAATTTCCACATGAAGGTCTTTGATTTCTAATACTGACATACTACACTCCTTATATTGTTCATCCTCGTTAAAAACCATACGTATCTTTACATTGTGTTTTTATCGGGCATGGATTTATTTTTATAGTCTTTTCTGACAATTTTAATAAATCATATCTTTTATATTATATCAAAAAAAGAGCCAAAGGGCTCTAATCTTGTTTAGAAAGACTCTTATTTCCGCTTTTTTTCATTATAACATTTTTTATATTGATCAAGCCTTTCTTGTCGGTAACTACTATTACCAATGAATCGCAATACGTTTAGAACAGGGGTCCTATTTTCTCCAAAAATCCCTATTAATTCACACAAAATTTCTACTCCAAATGCAAGGGTTATTACAAGCAAGACCCCCCCTACTCGACTCGAAATATTCAAGAGTAAGGATGTAAGTGAAAAAATAAAGGAAATTGCATAAATAACTAAAACAGTCCCACGATGTGTTAAACCCATTGAGAGAAGACGGTGATGCAAATGCATCCGGTCAGCTTCATAAATCTTTTGTCCCGACAATTTTCGGCGTATAATTGCCACCACAGTATCAGTGATTGGAACTCCAAGAATAATAATTGGCGTCACAACCGCAACTGCCGTAGAGTTTTTTAATCCCTGTAGAGAAAAGACACCAATCATAAACCCTATGAATAGAGCTCCTGCATCACCTAAATAAATAATAGCCGGATTGTAATTATAGGGAAGAAAACCTGCAATCGCTGCAACTAACACAAAAATAGTTAAGCTCAAGAAAATATTGCTATCGTACAAAAAGAAATAGGATACTATCCCCATTGTCATAAGTGATATAATGGATACCCCTGCAACCAAGCCGTCTAAACCATCGATTAAATTAACTGCATTTGTAATCGCAACAATCCACAAAACAGTTAAAAAGAAGGCTAACCAAGTTGGAAATTCGATCAGTGGACCTCCAAATGGAACTTTGAAACTATCGAAATGAAAGTCCGTAAAAAACCAAATAATGACTGCTGCAACGACGATTCCTAGAAGCTTGGGAAGAGGATCTAATTCTTTTATATCATCAATAAGACCCGTTAAAACAACAATCGCACCAGCTATCACCACTGGTAAAATATAGTCTACATAGGTAGTATAAAGATGAATCCGTGTGACTATCATTGGTAAAAAGATCAAACTAGCCACAGCAAAAGCTATAAAGATGGCTAGGCCCCCACCTGATGGCATTGGTACCTTGTTAATCCGTCTCGCATTAGGATTGTCAACGGCACCAACTCGAAAAGCCAACGAACGAACTAGAGGGGTCAAAATAACAGCTATAACAACTGTTGCAATTAAGACCATCACATATTTTAGCGCAAAAGGAATCATACCATCTGCACCTTCCTAAGCTCATCAATTGCTCCAACACCCAAAAGCAACACTCCATGTTCTTGTAGGAATGGCCTCGTCAATTTTGTATCATTCGTAAATTCTAGCATCCGTGAGAGGATGTACTCCGGATACTGTTTTGAACGCTCAGCTACATTTATTAGAACAGTCATATAATAACGATTTTCTAATTTGTATAGCTCAGATTCTTCCACAGGATAATCAACTGTTTGAACAAAGTTTATAACATCAATCAAATCAGGAAATTCTAAGATATAGTAAATATACGGTTCTTGATAATCCTCATTTTCTTCTGCCTGTTCCGTCTCTTCCAACCGTTGAACAGCTTTCGTATCTTTTGCACTTTTTGCACGTACCGTCTGTTCCAAACTTTTCAACAATTCATCTGGAGTCATTCTTGATACATCACCTAATTCCGATAAATCTGTAAATTCATCAAAATTTAAATGTTGATCCATTTCAGATTTTGTGACAAAGATATCCACTTTATCCGGTTTTGGAGTCACTCTAAAACTTAACATCCCACTTTCACGAAAAGTGGACGGTAAGTCCAATTCATCTAAGACAGTATAAAAAAACTCTTCCGTCTTTTCTTGAGGAATAAGGAAATCCGCGATTTCCATCCCGCGCTCCTCTAAATCTTCTAATTGAATAGTGATTTTTAGAGTCGAATCACTAATTTGTTTTACTTTCATACATACCTCATTCATTTATCTATTAGACTGTCAACAGTATAGATATCGTAAGCTCTCATACAAATCTCTTCCCATTATACTAAAATGCCACTCGAAAAACAAAAAAAAAGCAAGTTTCTAAACTTTCTGCCTCAACTATAGAAAAACGGCACAAGAAAAGCCTAGAACTATAATCTAGACTTTTTTGCCGATTTAACAACTAAATTATCTTATAAAATAAACGTGAAAAATGAATAAATCAGTAAGATAGCACCCAAAACAATCCGGTAGTAACCAAAGACTGTAAAGTCATGTTTTTTCACGAAATCTGTCAACATACGAATAACAACTACAGATACTACGTAAGCAGTCACACTTGCCACTAATAAAATAATAACCTGTTCAAAAGACAAACTATTACCATCTAAAAAGTATTTAACTGCTTTTAATCCACTGTAGCCAAACATCGTTGGAATTCCCAAAAAGAAAGTAAAGTCCGCGGCAACAGAACGACTTGTCCCAAGAATAATTGCACCCAGAATAGTTGCACCAGACCTACTTGTACCCGGTACAATACTTAAGACTTGAAAACATCCAATCAGTAAAGCTGTTTTATAGGACATTTTTGCCAAATCCGTCACTTGTGGCTCAACATCTTTGTTACGTTTCTCAATCCAAATAAAGGCAATACCATAAACAATCAGAGCAATTGCAATCGGCACCATAAAATTGAAATGCGCTTCAAACCAATTATCTAAGGGAACTGCAATGATAATGGACGGAATACAAGCCAAAACTACTTTTGCCCACAATTGCCAGGTCAAACGGACCTCTCTTTGCGTTTTTCCAGGCTGAAATGGATTAAGTCTTTGGAAGTAAATTGTAATAACCGCTAGAATTGCTCCCAATTGGATCACAATATTAAACATCTCAATAAAACTAGTACTTTGTTTTAATTGAATAAATTCTTGCACTAATATCAAATGGCCGGTAGATGAAACTGGCAGCCACTCAGTTATCCCCTCAATAATACCCAAAAAGATGGCTTTCAAAATCTCAATTATCATGATAACTCCTTAAGATAAATTCTATCTATTATACCACAAAATAAATATTCTCAAATAAAAAATAATCATTCACTCAGTAAAAATTCTGTAAAAAAACTAACTATCACTGCTAGCTGAGTAAATATCAGTAAAGTATTCCAATCTACTATTTTCATACATTTTCATACGATTTTTTCATACAATTTAAGTGAATAAATAAAACAAGCATATTGAAATTTTTCAGAATTTTTTATACAATAGTATAATACATTTTACTAAGGAGATTTTATGAAACATAAAATTAGTATACTCCTGCTAAGCTTATTAGCTGTTTTTTCGATAACAACTGGAGTAAAAGCAGATGAATACCTTCGTGTCGGAATGGAAGCTGCCTATGCTCCTTTTAACTGGACACAGGAAGATGATAGCAACGGTGCAGTTCCAATCGAAGGAACCAATCAATTTGCCAACGGATACGATGTTCAAGTAGCGAAAAAGATTGCTGAATCGATGAATAAAGAATTGCTTGTTGTCAAAACCAAATGGGAAGGCTTGGTTCCTGCCTTAACATCTGGAAAAATTGACATGATTATCGCTGGTATGAGTCCAACTGAAGAGCGAAAAAAAGAAATTGCCTTCTCAGATAGCTATTATACTTCTATACCAACCCTTGTTGTCCGTGCGGATAGTCAATATGCAGATGCAACTAGCTTATCAGATTTTGCTGGTGCCAAAATCACAGCTCAGCAGGGTGTCTATCTTTATGATTTGATTGATCAAATTGAAGGGGCTGATAAACAAACTGCGATGGGTGATTTCTCCCAAATTCGCCAAGCACTTGAAGCTGGCGTGATTGATGCCTATGTTTCTGAGCGACCAGAAGGACGTACCGCTGAGGCTGCTAACAAAGCTTTCAAAATGGTTGAATTGACAGATGGCTTTGAAACAAATGCCGAAGATGTTACGATTGCAGTTGGTATGAGAAAAGATGATACTCGTATCACACAAGTAAACGAAGTGTTAGCAGCTTTTTCTGAAGCAGATCAAATCGCACTCATGGATAACATGATTGAAAACCAACCTGTTGAAGAAGCGTCAGCTGAAAATCCAAATTTCTTTTCTCAAGTTTGGAAAATTATCGTTAACAACTGGCAACAGTTATTACGCGGAACAGGAATGACCCTATTAATCTCAATACTTGGTACAATTATTGGTACAATTATTGGTCTTCTCATTGGTGTATTCCGTACCGCACCAAAAGCAGCTAATAAAGTTTTAGCAATCGGACAGAAACTCTTAGGTTGGATTATCAATGTCTATATTGAAGTGTTCCGTGGCACCCCTATGATTGTACAATCAATGGTTATCTACTATGGTACTGCCCAGGCTTTTGGTCTCAACCTTGACCGTACCTTAGCGGCTATCTTTATCGTTTCTATCAATACCGGTGCTTACATGAGTGAAATTGTACGTGGTGGTATCTTTGCTGTTGATAAGGGGCAATTTGAAGCGGCAACAGCTCTTGGATTTACCCATAATCAAACCATGCGTAAAATCGTACTCCCTCAAGTTGTTCGTAACATTTTACCGGCTACTGGTAATGAGTTTGTTATCAATATCAAAGATACTTCTGTTTTGAATGTAATCTCTGTGGTAGAACTATACTTCTCTGGAAACACGGTTGCAACCCAAACCTATCAATATTTCCAAACATTTACTGTTATTGCTATCATCTACTTTATTCTAACCTTTACTGTAACACGTATTCTACGCATAGTTGAAAAACGCTTTGACATGGATACGTATACAACAGGCGCAAATCAAATGCAAACGGGGGTCCTCAATGACTAATAATACTATCTTGGAAATTAAAAATCTTAAAAAGTCATACGGACAAAATCAAGTACTTAAAGATATTTCTATTACAGTTGAAAAGGGCGAGGTTATCTCTATCATCGGCTCTTCTGGTTCTGGAAAGTCCACCTTCTTACGTTCTATCAATCTCTTAGAAACACCAACTGATGGACAAATCCTTTACCACGGACAAGATGTTTTGGCAAAGGGGTATAACCTACCTCATTACCGAGAAAAACTTGGGATGGTGTTTCAATCCTTTAACCTCTTTAACAATTTGAATGTTTTAGAAAATGCGATTGTAGCTCAAACAACCGTCCTAAAACGCGAACGGTCAGAAGCTGAGCGCATTGCTAAGGAAAACCTTAACAAGGTAGGGATGACTGAGCAGTACTGGACAGCTAAGCCAAGTCAATTGTCTGGCGGTCAAAAACAGCGTGTTGCTATTGCCCGTGCTCTTTCTATTGATCCCGAATTGATTCTATTTGACGAACCAACCTCTGCTCTCGATCCTGAAATGGTTGGTGAAGTTCTCAAAACGATGAAAGACCTAGCAAAATCTGGTCTAACCATGATTATCGTAACTCATGAAATGGAATTTGCGCGTGACGTTTCCGATCGTGTCATTTTCATGGATAAAGGGATTATTGCTGAAGAAGGTAGTCCAAAACAAATTTTTGAGAATCCACAAGAAGAACGTACCAAAGAATTCCTCAAACGTTTCTTAGGATAATTGATACTCAATGAAAATCAAAAGTAGCCTAGGAAACGAAGTCGAAGATAGAACTGAAGTTCATCAAGGCAAGTTGACAACGGATAATTTTGATTTTCGAAGAGTATGAGATTTTTGAATAGGAACACATTCACGATACCAGGTCACTCTGGTATCTTTTTTATGGAAAAAAAGAGGCTCCTCATCGGAACCTCTATTTTAAAACTACATAGATTAGTTTTCAAATTTTTTGTGGTTTTTATCGTAAAAGTCAATCAAACCCAATGCAGTTGCAAATGAGATGTTATCAATCTTAGCACGGCCTTGTGCAAGAGCGATGACTGACATTTCACGAGCATTAGTTTCTTTACTAATACGGTAGCCAGTGATTTTCTTTTCACGTACCCAGTTAACAACTGCAGCAACTTTTTCGTAACTTGTCATGAGAAACCCCTTTCCATTTTATTCGTGCAATTTAGTATAATACAGCTTTGCACTTTTTGTCAAGCAAAACATTCGGTTTTTGCTAAAATTTACTTAACCTTTAGAGCGGATAGTATTTGAGTCCGAATGTCCTCAACTCCTTCTGGATTCCCAGGAAGGAAAATTGTATTATTACCTCCTTGTGCAAAATTATTTAAAGTGTCCAAATATTGGTTTGTCAACAGAATCGACATGATTTGTTCTTCCGTCAAACTGACATTGGATTCCTTCAATTCACGAATCGAATCTGCTAATCCATCCACTATGGCTTTACGTTGATGAGCAATCCCCACACCATGTAGGCGATCTTTTTCAGCTTCTGCCTCTGCGGCAGTAACAATTTTAATTTTATCTGCTTCCGCCAATTCCTGAGCTGCAACCCGTTTGCGCTGAGCTGCGTTGATTTCATTCATTGATTGTTTCACCTCTGCATCCGGTTCAACCTTTGTAATCAGGGTTTTTACAATAACATAACCATAGGTTGACATCTCTTCAGCTACTTGTCTTTGAACTTCTAGGGCAATTTCATCTTTCTTTTCGAACAATTCATCCAAAGTCAGTTTAGGAACTGATGAGCGCAAGGCATCTTCAATATACGATTTGATTTGTGCCTCTGGATGCATGAGTTTATAGTAAGCATCCGTCACATTATTCTCATTAACTCGGTACTGAGTTGCTACATTCATTGTTACAAAAACATTGTCCTGTGTTTTTGTTTCAACAATAATTTCACTTTGTAGCATCCGTAACTGAATGCGGGCCGCAATGACATCTACACCAAATGGAATTTTAAAGTTAATACCAGACGTTGATGTTTTTTGATACTTACCGAATCGTTCAATGATAGCGACAGTCTGTTGCTTGACCACATACAAACCTGAAAAGAGTAAAATCAAAGCGATAAATAATACAAATAGCACTACAACAATAAAAATAATTGAACCAGTAGACATAATAGCCTCCTAAACTAGCATTTTATAAAGCGAATCATTCTCATGCAAATTGATATATTGAGGATCAAATTGTTCTAGTCGTGCAATAAACTCAGCGTAATCCCTCTTATCACCCAATGCAATCCCAATTAAAACCGGACCCGTTCCTTTATTCGCACGTTTTATGTATTCAAACCGTGTAATATCATCATTCGGACCTAAAATGTGGTTAACAAATTCACGAAGAGCTCCCGGTCTTTGAGGAAAATTGACCACAAAATAATGTTTAATGCCCTCATAAATTAGAGCACGCTCTTCCATTTCTGGCATACGGTTAATATCATTATTTCCTCCAGAAATGATACAGCAAATCGTTTGTCCCTTTATTTGATCCTTGATTACTTCAAGTGCCGCAATTGTTGCTGCGCCAGCAGGTTCAGCAACAATTCCCAATTTTGAATATAGATCTAAAATGGTTTCCGAAATCCGACCCTCGTCAACGCCAATCAGTTGATCAACATTTTTGCGCGCCACCTCATAAGTTGTTTTCCCAACTTTTTGAACAGCAATACCATCTGCGAATTTATCAATATGCTCCAACTTAACAGGGCGACCTTTATCAAAAGCAGCCTTCATTGACCTTGCACCACTCGCCTCTACGCCAACAATTTTAATCTCAGGCGCTTGGTCTTTCAGATATTCAGAGACCCCAGCAATTAGACCTCCTCCACCAACTGGGACGAGTAGCTGATCAAAACTCACAAACTGCTCTTCGGCTTCCTCAAGAATTTCATAAGCAACAGTACCTTGGCCAGCTTGTACATTGGGATCATCGAAGGGATCAATAAATGTTTTTCCCGTTTCCTCAGTATACTTCATCGCCGCTGTAGCCGACTCATCAAAGGTATCCCCAACCAAACGAATCTCGACAAACTCTCCACCAAAAAACTTAACTTGTCCAATTTTTTGTTGAGGTGTCGTTATTGGCATAAAAATTGTTGCCGGAATCTGCATTTCTTTACAGGTATACGCTACCCCTTGGGCATGGTTACCAGCAGATGCGCAAACAACTCCATTCGCTTTGTCTGCATCTGTCAGTTGTGAAATGGCATAATAAGCACCGCGAATTTTAAACGAGCGAACTCGCTGTTCATTTTCTCTCTTGATATAGATGCTTGCTCCATATCTTTCAGATAAATAGCGGTTAAAATCCAATGGAGTTCGGACGACAACGTCTTTCAGAACTGAATACGCTTGTTCAATATCTCTTGCTGAAATCATAATGCACTTTTTTCTTTCTATTTATATCTATTGTACCAATAATGCAAAAATAAATATAGTATTTATACTTAAATATTCTATTTTTTATTATACCAGTTTTTTAATCACTTCAAAAATAAATTTCCAAATCAATGAACCGCCATAGAGAGAATGACATTGCATCCAATAAATGATCTAGTCACTTGAATTAGCTTTGATACTCCGTCACTTTCGGCTTGCTGTACTCTAGTATTGCCTGCACCTCAGTTCCTTGTCTGGAAACTAATTCATTCGACTATACAAACTGCTTTTCATTTATTTCTTTTCATTACAATGTTGAGTTAATTCTCGGAAATATACTGAAAACATTCTTTTAATTTTCTAAACAACTTTCCAACAATGACCAAAAGAGCCGGGCAAGCCAGCTCTTGTAGTTCTATCAATTAAACAGAGGATTGGAATCTGGCAGTTTGAGAAACTGTCAGAGGGGAGATATCGGACTTGACGATAGGCAAGCCTCTCTTTTGCCTAGCCATAGACTTCCTCGCTCTTTCATTTTCAGGCGAGGGCTAAAACAGTCCAAACATGTCTTTCCTCGCTTTTCAATTTCTAGGCGAGGGTTAAAATAGTCCCCTTCCCTTACCTCGCTTTTCAATTTCTGGGCGAGGGCTAGAATAGCCTACTGGACTTCCTCGCTCTCTCTTTTTCAGGCGAGGGTTAAAATAGTCCCCCGGACTATTTTAATTATAAATCTTGAAGGCGTCGTCGTCGTTGCGTCCGACAAATGGCATTGCTTTGCGGAGTTCCGCACCAACTTTTTCAATTTCAAGATTTTCTGCTTCTTTACGATATGCTTCCATACGTGGGCGACCCGCTTTATAGTCATTTACAAAGTCATTTGCAAATTTACCAGATTGAATATCCGCAAGAACTGCTTTCATGTTTTCTTTCACTTGATCAGTAATCACACGCGGACCTGATACATAGTCACCAAACTCAGCAGTGTTTGAAATAGATTGGCGCATTTTCTTGAAACCACCTTCGTAAACAAGGTCAACAATCAGTTTCATTTCATGCAATACTTCAAAGTAAGCTAATTCTGGTGCATAACCAGCTTCTGTCAATACTTCAAAACCGGCTTCCATCAGTGCAGTTAAACCACCACAGAGAACTGCTTGTTCACCAAACAAATCTTCTTCGGTTTCTTCCTTGAAAGTCGTTTCCAAAAGACCTACACGTGCTGAACCCACACCTTTTGCCCAGTCCATCGCAATATGTTTCGCGTTTCCAGTAGCATCTTGATATACTGCGTAAAGAGCAGGCACACCAAAGCCTTCCTCAAATGTACGACGAACCAAGTGACCTGGACCTTTTGGTGCACACATGAAGACATCCACATCAGCCGGTACTTTGATAAATTCAAAATGAATATTGAAGCCATGAGCAAAACCAAGCGCATTTCCAGCTTCCAAGTTTGGAGCAACTTCGTTCTCATATAAATCTGCTTGAATTTCGTCTGGAGCCAAAATCATAATGACATCAGCTTGTTTTGTTGCTTCTGCAACTTCAAATGTTTCAAAACCATCTTCTTTTGCTTTGTCAAATGACTTACCTGCACGCACACCGATGATGACATCATGGCCTGTATCACGCAAATTTTGTGCATGTGCATGACCTTGCGAACCATAACCGATAACGGCGATACGTTTGCCATCAAGTGCTGCTACTGTTACATCTTTTTCATATTGCATTTCTACTGTCATAATCTTTTCTCTTTTCTATTTTATTTGAAGTTTTGGATGCTCAAAGTAAATGAACGCTAGACTAAGCGACGGAGGCGAAGGTAGAACTAATGTTCATCAAGCCAAACCAAGGCAGTCTAGTGTTTATTATCGAAGAGCATTAGTCTCTACTAAAGCCAGTCGCGCCCGTTCTTGCGATATTCTTGATTCCATAAGGTTGAATGACGCGTAAGAGTGCTTCTATCTTATCTCCATCACCGGTCATTTGGATGGTAATAGAGTGCGGTGCTACATCCACAACATTTGCTCTAAATGGCTGAATAATTGCTAAAATTTCTGCTCGTTTTGTAGGTGGAGCTGAAATCTTAACAAGAATTACTTCGCGCTCTAGGTGAGGTATTTCGGTCAAGTCGCGGACACGGACCACATCAATCAAACGATTAAGTTGTTTTATAATCTGTTCTACTTCATCATGACTTGCAACATCAACAATTACCGTCACTCGTGAGATATCGCTTACTTCAGTCGGTCCAACAGATATGGACTCAATATTGATTTGACGGCGAGAGAGAACACCTGTAAAGCGGTTAAGAACACCAGATGAATTTCGTAATTTAGCTGTTAACATTCTACGCATTGAACTTCACCCCCAACATTTCCGCATTACTCTTACCTGCTGGCACCATCGGTTGAACATGCTCCCGATTGGAAATATGTATTTCAATCAACATTGGCTTATCTTCTAGGATAACTTTCATATCTTCGCTCAGTGTCGCTGGATTGTCAAAACTATAATGACTGATGCCATAAGCTTCTGCCAACAATTGGAAATTTGGTTCATCATCAAAGACGGATTGACTGCGACGTTTTTCATAGAATGATTCCTGCCATTGCCGAACCATTCCAAGAGAATGGTTATTGATCAATACAACCTTTATCGGTACGCCATAGCCATTCAAAATAGCCAATTCTTGGTTGGTCATTTGGAATCCTCCATCACCAACAAAGACAATTACTTCCTTATCTGGATTAGCTAATTTGGCACCGATAGCTGCCGGAATACCAAATCCCATGGTACCCATGCCACCTGATGTTATCAGCTGTCGAGCATGTTTGTAAGGATAAAATTGGGCAGCCCACATTTGATGTTGACCAACGTCTGTCACGACAATGGCATCCCCTTGCGTCAACTGACCAATTAATTCAATGGCCGCCTGTGGCTTAATAACCGTTTCATCTTCATCGTACCAAAATGGCGCCCGACGTTTGTTTTCCAATACTTGTGCCGTCCAATCAGCATAGCCTGTTTCAACTGTTTCTAAAGCAAGCAGAGCTTTCAAGGTTGCCTTAGCATCGCCCACTACTGGAATAGCCGTTTTGACAACTTTACCAATTTCAGCGGGATCAATATCAATATGTGCTACCGTTGCATTTGGCGCATAGGTTGTTGGATTACCAGTTAGGCGGTCATCGAATCGCGCTCCAATATTGATGATATAATCAGCCTGATCCATAGCTATATTGGCAGCGTAAGAACCGTGCATACCACCCATTGCTAAGGATAGTTCGTGCTCAATTGGCATCGCCCCCAAACCTAGAAGGGTTGAAACAACTGGAATACGGTAGCGTTCTGCAAAGGCAACTAATTCGTTATTGGCATCTGCATAGTTGACACCACCACCAGCCAATATAACTGGTTTCTGAGCTTGGCTAAGCTGTTTCAAAATTTTCTTAACCTGCAAACCATTTGGTTCAACTGTCGGTTGGTAACTTGGTAAATGCAGAGCAGGATCATGGTAAGATTCTACGATCTTCTCTTGAATATCTTTCGGAACATCAATCACAACTGGTCCAGGACGACCTGTAGTCGCAATATGTAGCGCTTCTGTAATCACTCGAGGAATATCTGCCGTGTCACGGATCTGATAATTATACTTGGTAATCGGCATGGTCATACCTAGTACATCCGCTTCCTGAAAGGCATCTTTACCAATCCCTCTTGTTGCTACTTGCCCACTAAATACCAAAAGTGGCACGCTATCGCCCATGGCATCAGCAATCCCTGTAATGGCATTTGTAGCCCCCGGTCCTGAAGTGACAATCGCTACGCCCACCTTTCCTGATGATTTAGCGTAACCTTCTGCTTCGTGTACGGCACCTTGCTCATGACGAGCCAAAATATGCTGAATGCCCTCATACTGATGGATAGCATCATACAGTGGCAATACTGCTCCCCCTGGATAACCAAAAACAAGGTCCACTCCAAGTTGATGCAAGGTATCTAAGATTAGAAACGATCCCGAACACGGTTGATCCAATTGAATTTCTTGCACAAATATTCCTCCTCCCTACAAACGTGGTATCTACTATAATAACACACAGTGTTAGAATGTCAAGGAATATTCTGAAAATTCCTACATTTGTTCGACCTTTTTGCCTGAATTCTTAACGATTTCCTAATATTTTCTTAAGGAAAACTTAAGTAAAACCCAGTACCAGCTTGCTTTCAGCTTGGTTTTAGAAAACTCCCGTATAGTATAACCATCAAGAAAAATAAATGAGGTTTATGGATATGTATTACGTTACGATACCGGCTTATCAGCCAGATGAAAAATTAATCCAATTACTAAAAGGGATGAAAAACAGGCTAAATTGTCAAGTGATTGTTGTCGATGATGGGAGTAGCGGTGAATCTGTAGAAATCCTAGAAGCAGCTAAACAATACGCAACAGTCCTCCATCATGAGGTCAATAAAGGAAAAGGTCAGGCCTTACGTACTGCCTTCCAATACATTTATGAATTAAATAAACCAGGAGTGGTTGTCACTGCGGATGCTGATGGCCAACATGCCATTAATGATATTGATCGAGTTGCACGCGCCGCAATGAATCTCCCAAGCCGATTAATACTAGGTGTTCGCCAATTTACAAATGATATTCCCTTGCGCAGCCGCTTCGGAAACAAGTTGACCCGGGTCTTATTCAAACTCCAAACCGGTGTTAGCGTTAGCGATACACAAACTGGTTTACGTGGTTTTCATTCCGACCTAATTCCTTTTATGTTAGAAATAGAAGGTGATCGCTATGAATATGAAATGAACATGCTTACGCAAGCGAGTCAGCGTTATCAGATTACAGAAGTTCCTATCCAAACAATTTACATTGATGATAATACTAGCTCACACTTTCGACCAATCAAAGATGGTTTATTAATTTATAAAAACTTATTTAAATTCGCCCTCGCATCCTTTGGTGGATTTCTAGTTGACTACTGTGTATATGCCTTAGCCTTACTGGTTTTTACAACTTTTCCGACCACCCTACGGTTACTTTTAGCGAATACCATCGCTCGAATTTGTAGCGCCATTTGTAACTTTACTTTGAATAAAAAATTGGTTTTTAATAATAAGGACAGTGTTACAAGAACGGGAGCAGGCTATTTCACACTCGCATTCATTCTCTTCTTATGCGACACTACTCTCCTTTACTTATTCAATCAACTGTTAGGTCTAAATCTTTATCTGGTTAAATTAGCAGTTGGACTCCTTCTATTCCTAGTATCTTGGTTTATTCAAAAGAATATTATTTTTAAAGAAAGGAAATCATTATCACATGAAATTGCTTAAAAAGCCCTTTGCCTACGCCACTATCTTCGGAATGCTTTTAACAGGAGGATTTACTTATTCCATGTTAAAAACCTTCGTGATTTCCGAAGCCATCTCAACTGTCTCTGCAAGCAATACTACTACGAGTAGCCAAAATACTACCACCGTATCATCATCTACTGCTGCAACAACTGCAACCAATGTATCTACAACTGATACGAGCTACTCAGATGACAATATCCAGATTAATCTAGAGACAATCACTACAAATAACACAACCGTTTACATCGCAGATATTCAAGTTAGTTCAGCTGAATATTTGAAAACAGCTCTTGCACAAAATACATATGGAACCAACATAACGGCTAAAACCTCTGAAACTGCCGCAGCAAACAATGCCATTTTAGCTATTAACGGTGACTATTACGGGGCCAACTCAACAGGTTATGTTATTAAGAACGGTACCCTCTACCGTGATACTGTTCGCGACAATGCTTCCTATGGGGACCTTGCTATCTATGCCGATGGTTCCTTTGAAATCGTCTACGAGGACGAGGTTACTGCACAAGAATTAATTGACCAAGGGGTTGTCAACTTACTTGCCTTCGGTCCTGCCTTAGTCGAAAATGGTGAAATTGTCGTAGATACTTCTACTGAAGTCGGACGTGCCATGGCTTCAAACCCGCGCACAGCTATCGGGATCATTGACGAAAATCATTATATCATCGTTGTCGCTGATGGACGAACTACCGAAAGCAAAGGATTGTCACTTTATCAAATGGCTGAAATTATGAAAGAGTACGGCGCAACTACTGCCTATAACCTTGATGGTGGTGGCTCATCAACTCTTTACTTCAATGGTCAAGTTATTAACAATCCAACAACAAACGGAAACACTATTTCAGAAAGGGCGGTGAGCGACATTGTCTACATCGGTTACTAATTCAACAACGAGATTCTCAAGAACATTTATCTCCTACTTAGCTATGACAGCCTTCCTATTCATCTTCAGTCGTATTTACGAGAGCCTTAGTTATGGAGAAGTTTCAGTCTTTATGCACTATATGTTCTGCGCAACTTTAGTGGGAGGCATTCTACTATTGGGCCTTCTGCAAGTCAAGCCCAAGTTATCACGAATAACTTATAACTTGTGGAACTCAGGCATTGCTACCATTACAGCCGGATGTCTCCTCCGAGGTATCATCAATCTATCAGGTCGCTCAACCACCTTAGATCAACCTTACTGGTATGTTGGTGCTGGCTTCCTGGCACTTTCACTCATCACACTATTCATCAGTGACACAAGAAGAACTCGTCAAAAATCGACAGCTTAACAGACACACCGACTTTTAAGACATTTGGTATAAACCATCTGTCTTTTTTGTATTTCATCGAGGATTGCTTTTACAGAATATTCAGAAATTTACATTTCTTTATCCATTCTCTTATCAATTCCGCTATTTCTGTGATATAATGGGTAAAATAAGATAGGGAGAAGAGAAATGACCGAAAAAGACACACTAAAAAATCTCCGTCACCGTAGTTCTGTCTACGATTCGATGGTCAAATCACCTAACCGAGCTATGCTTCGTGCAACTGGAATGACTGATGATAGTTTTGAAAAACCTATCATAGGGGTTATTTCAACTTGGGCTGAAAATACACCCTGTAATATCCATCTACATGACTTTGGAAAATTAGCTAAAGAAGGTGTAAAAGATGCTGGCGCTTGGCCTGTCCAATATGGAACCATTACCGTTGCTGACGGAATCGCTATGGGAACACCCGGCATGCGCTACTCCCTCACGTCACGTGATATCATTGCTGACTCTATTGAAGCTGCAATGGGTGGACATAACGTAGATGCCTTTGTAGCAATCGGTGGATGTGATAAGAATATGCCTGGCTCTATGATTGCAATTGCCAATATGGATATTCCTGCAATATTCGCCTATGGTGGAACCATTGCTCCAGGAAAATTAAATGGCAAAGATATTGATCTCGTTTCAGTTTTTGAGGGAATTGGTAAGTGGAACCACGGAGATCTAACAGCGGAGGAAGTCCGTGAAATTGAATGCAATGCATGTCCTGGACCTGGTGGTTGTGGCGGTATGTACACTGCTAATACAATGGCAACAGCCATCGAAGTTTTAGGTATGTCTATCCCGGGTTCCTCATCTCATCCAGCGGAATCTCCTGAGAAAAAGGCTGACATCGAAGAAGCTGGTCGTGCAGTTGTTCGTATGTTAGAACTCGGACTCAAACCATCTGACATTCTGACTCGTGAAGCTTTTGAAGATGCGATAACTGTTACGATGGCTCTAGGGGGCTCAACTAACGCCACCCTCCATCTCCTTGCTATTGCTCATGCCGCAAATGTCGATCTAACTCTTGAAGATTTCAACGATTTCCAAGAACGAGTACCTCATTTGGCAGACTTAAAACCATCTGGTAAATATGTCTTCCAAGATTTATATAACGTTGGTGGCGTACCTGCCGTTATGAAATACTTGTTGAAGAACGGTTTCCTTCATGGTGACCGCATCACATGTACTGGTAAAACAGTGGCTGAAAACTTGGAAAACTTTGCCGATTTGACCCCCGGTCAAGATGTCATCATGCCGCTTGAAAATCCAAAACGTGCTGATGGACCTCTGATTATCCTCAAAGGTAACCTAGCTCCCGAAGGTGCTGTCGCTAAAGTATCTGGTGTAAAAGTCCGTAATCACACTGGACCTGCGAAAGTCTTTAATTCCGAAGAAGAAGCAATTGAGGCTGTATTGACCGATGAAATTGTCGACGGAGATGTGGTCGTTGTCCGTTATGTTGGTCCAAAAGGTGGACCTGGTATGCCTGAAATGCTGTCCCTTTCTTCTATGATTGTCGGAAAAGGCCAAGGTGACAAGGTAGCCCTTCTAACAGACGGTCGTTTCTCTGGCGGCACCTATGGACTGGTTGTTGGTCATATCGCTCCTGAAGCTCAGGATGGTGGCCCAATCGCCTTCCTCCGCACTGGCGATTTGGTAACAGTTGATCAGGATACCAAAGAAATCACCATGCATGTGTCTGATCAAGAAATTGAAGAACGCAAGCAAACAACAGTGATTCCACCACTCTACTCTCGTGGCGTGCTCGGAAAATATGCCCATACAGTGTCATCAGCCTCTAAAGGAGCTGTTACAGACTTCTGGAGACCTGAACGTACTGGTAAACAATAAATCATATCACAAAGCCTTGTCTAACCGACTGGGCTTTTATAAGGAGGAAATGAAGTTGAAATTAACTGTTGAATTATCTCGTTTTCGTGTAAAAGAGGGTAAGACTGCAAAAGTAGACGAATGGATGGCCTTCCTCAACAATCACATGAAAGACACACTGTTGACACTCGAAAATGAAAAAATGTATGTCGAAACAATTTTCCGTGAAATACTAGATGGACGCGAATACCTCTACTGGTATTCTGTTCAAGCCGAAGGGAGGATCGAAGTCGAAGATTCAGAATCCTACATCGACAAAAAACATTTAGAATACTGGGAAGAATGCATTGATCCAAGCTATGATATGGTCGACCTGGATCCTCAAGTCCTTATGATCCCCAAACCCATTTATGAAACGATGGAAGAATTAGACAGACAATACGATGACACGTTTAAAAAAGAGCTGCAGTAAAAAAGAGCTGCAGTAAAATAAAACTGCAACTCTTTTATTTGGGCCTTATCCCCAGAGTAATTCGACCTAAGCGACTAATTCTTGTCATTTTCCAAGCAGGAGACCAGACAATCTCGACCTGAGCATCTTCTATTCCGTCAATAGTCTTCAAAGCTGCTACTAACTCTCCAGGCATCGTATCTGCACATGAGCAACCTGCATCAGTAAAGGTCATCACTACTTTACAAAACCCGGTTTCATCTAGATGAATTTCATAGACAAGTCCTAAATTGTATATATCCAATTCAATCTCGGGATCGTAAATGGATTCCAATACCTCCACCAATTGATCTGACAAAACAAGGGCTCGCTCATTGATCTGAATATCTTCTCTCATTTATCCAAACACTCCTAAAACATTTATAAAAAGTATTGTATCATAATTATTGGAAATATACTTGTCTTATCAAATGTTTTCAACTAGTTTTCAAAGTGCACGAACCTCTGAATGCTCACCTTGACCAATAGAAAAGATATACTTATGACCTTGAGTCAAGCTATGATAGAAGCCATGACCAGCATAAATCTGAAATACTTGCATTGTATCACTAGACTCATCTTTATAGATATGTTGATAATAAGGATTATCCGCAAAAACTGTCTTTAGATAGTCGTTCTCCACAGGTCTGGCAGTCCCTTCTACACGCACTACCTGGATAAGGTACCCTTCCTCAGAAATAGCCGTCATCGCAACTCTTTGATCCCCCATCAATTGATCATAGAAATGCGTTTCTGGGCTTGTCATAAAGAAAATCCCTTCTTCGTTTGCTGCAGTGATATGAGCATGACGAGCATGTGGATTTCCATACTCATCCAGAGTTGCAAAAACTCCAACCTTCATATCTTCCAAAATATGCATAATATCTTTTAGTTCCATGGTATCACCCCTTGAAAACACCTATTTTCTAAAGTATATCAAAAACAAGCGAAAATGTTAAGTGGAATATTGATAAAAATAGTGAAAGTGTTTCATGAACAACTCCCTACTGACGGAACCAATTAAGAAGGTAGCTATGTTTGCTTCATTTTCAACCTTCAAAGGTTCCTCAACCCTTTTGATTTCCAATTGGTATGGATTTGACTACTGAACCGATTATGACAACAATCAAAATCCGTCGTAACTATAAAAACTACCTAATTATAAAAAAGCGACTCTTGAGTGCTTTGAAACGTTGATATATTGCGGTATATTAACGTATACTAAACAGGCTTGCTTTACGTGCTTTCTTAAGATCTGGTTGGAACATCTTTTGTTTCAATCAATTTCAACTATAGTTAATTGAAACAAGAACAGGACAAAAGTGCCTCAAGAAAAGTATCGCAATTTGGCAATACTTTTCTGAGGTGTTTTTTAATTTGAGCCCATGTTTTCTCAATGGGATTATACTCAGGTGAGTAAGGAGGAAGTGGTAAAAGTCTATGACCCTGCTCCTTGCATAACTCTTTTAGCTTACTCATCCGATGAAACCTTGCATTGTCCATAATGATAACAGATGGTCTATCTAAAGTGGGTAGTAAGAATGTTTTAAACCAAGCTTCGAAAAAGTCACTAGTCATGGTTTCTTTGTAGGTCATTGGGGCTATAATCTCACCGTTTATAAGACCTGCGACTAAAGATAGCCGCTGGAATCTTCTTCCAGAGACCTGACCAGTGATCAACTGACCTTTCAAAGATCGACCATATTCTCGATGAAAATATGTCTCAAACCCTGTCTCATCAATATAAACAGGTGTCAAGTGACTTAAGTTATTAAATTCTTTTAGGAACTGATTTACTTTCTCAGGGTCTTGTTCATAGTAGGTACAGCTCTTTTTTTTCGAGTATACCCCATAGCTTTGAGAGCGTAATGAATAGCTGTTGGATGACAGCCAAATTCAGAAGCTATTTCAGTCAAAAAAGCATCTGGATGAGCTTCAAGATAGTTCTTTAATTTTTCTCTATCAACTTTTCTTGGTTTGGTTCCCTTAACTTGGTGATGAAGCTCGCCTGTACTCTCCATTAATTTTAGCCATTGATAGATGGTGTTGCGGGAAATATCGAAAACAACAGATGCTTCAGTAATACTGCCGGTTTTCTCACAGTATGCGAGAACTTTTTTACGAAAATCTAATGAATATGCCATAAGTACATTATACAACAAATGAACTTTTTTTGTTTCATTTTACTATAATTTCATCAAAATAAGCAAAATCGAACGAGAATATACAAAAGTTTACCTTATTATTTATTATTGTTCCTAGAAAATGGGGTAAATCAATGTACACACTTTTAATTTTCATACCTAACATGTATAATATGGTTACAAAATTAGGAGGCGTATCCGATGATTTTTCCATTGTATAGCAGTACTGCAAAAGTTAGTAAAGAAGAATTGAGTATAGAAACTAGTATTCTCAAAGATGAGTCGATAATTAACTTTGACAAAGAATTAGAAAAAGCTATGAATCAATACGATGAATTATTGAATGAGTTGGTAGATAAATGAGATCCCTACCTGAACAAATTTGACATATTCACAACTGATTTTTGAAATAAAGTTTAAAATAAAAAGGTGGTTATCGACCTGATCGTTGATATCCACTTTTCTATATCCTACTGCGTTCTACTGCGTTCTCAGTATAAAATGAAATCTATTTTGAAGCAAGAGTGTAGTATTGATTTTTGTCATTTTTACTATTGCCATACCATTTCAAGAGTCCTTGATCTGTCAATTTTTGCAACACTTTTCCTATATGACGTCTGCTTCTACCAGTCAATTCAACAGCTTTTGCCGTTGTCATTCTCTCGCCTGAATTATACATATAGTGGATAATAGCCTGCTCGTCTGAGTTTAGGTTATCAAAATCAGAGAACTGTTTTTCCAAGCTGTCTCTTGTACGGAGATGTCGGCTGACAATGTTGTTCTCAAGCGTCAGGACAACCTTATTCCCTGGTTCTGAGTATTTTGGTTCATGGAGAAAAGCAGATTCCATCTCAGAATAAATACGCTTTACACCTTCATTCATCTCGCGTACCCAGCCAAACTCGGTCAGAGTTCGGGCAATACGTGGATTTCTCGAAAAGCGTTCATTCTTGATGTTTTCAACCGTTACGATATTAGGTAATTTCTCAGGACTATGGATTTCTAAACGATCATCAAACATCAATATACGAATATGATCTCCATAAACAGAATAATCACGGTGAGTTACTGCATTGACAACACCTTCAAACCAGGCAAAATCTGGAATTGACCATCATTATCAAGATATTGAAATTCGCGAAGCTGAGTACGGATAAAGTCCCTAACCTGGGTAATCAAAGTTGGGAGAGCCTCATCAAAAGTCACTTCCTTGATAACATTAAAACTACTTCCAGTCCCCATATCGGTACCATCAAATCGCTGAAAACGAACACGAGCTTGAGGAAAGAAAGCTGATGGAAATTTGCCAAAAAGCAAAATGGCTGCCTTGGTTAATTTACCATTTACAAGAAAACGTCGAGCTTTGAGAATTTCCACTGTCGAACGACTTGAAATATCAAACCGATTTTTGAAGTCCTGGACTAACCTATCCTCAATATCTTCCAAGGTCGCATCAGGCACGACTTCATCTTCAAAGAAACGTTGTCCTTTATCATAACTGAGTTGAGTTCGTTGCTCATAACTCAACTTGACAGTTTCATCACGTATATCTTCATCAGGTACATCAATTTCAAAAAAATAGTTGGTAACATCATAAAATACTAAGGTTCCAGTTCGATTCGTTAATTGGCTAACTTCTTGATGTAAGTGCTGTTGGATTTCTGATTGAAAGGTGTTTAAGATATCAAGTGACCGATAAACTGAATTATATGGAACATTCCAATCTCCGAATAGGGAAGCTTGGTGGTAGAAAGTTTTATATTTACTTCCCGGATTAAGAATTCGTTGAAAGATTAGAAGTTTTATAGCTGTCGGCGAAATCGCCTATCGAAACCTTAAAAAAATTTATGGTAAATTTAGGGCAACTTTTAGGGCAAACTTTCGTAAAATGCATAGAAAAAAGCACCCATGAGGTAAACTCTTGAGTGCTTTGAAACGTTGATATATTGCTGATAATTAACGTTTACTGAATTGTGAAGCTTTACGTGCTTTCTTAAGACCTGGTTTCTTACGTTCAACCATACGAGCGTCACGTGTAAGAAGGCCTGCGCGTTTCAATGAATCGCGGAAGTCTGGGTCTACTTGAAGCAATGCACGCGCGATACCGTGACGGATCGCACCTGATTGACCACCGTAACCACCACCGTTCACGTTAACGAAAACGTCGTATGAACCTTGTGTTGAAGTTACTGCGAATGGTTGGTTGATAACCAAACGAAGGTCAGCGTGTGGGATGTACTCTTCTACATCTTTTTTGTTTACTGTGATTTTACCAGTACCTGGGACCAAACGTACGCGTGCTACCGCGTTTTTACGACGACCAGTACCTGTGTATTGTGCTTGTGCCATTTAGATTACGTCCTTTCCCTTAGATAAGACCTGAAATATCAAGTACTTCTGGTTGTTGTGCAGCGTGAGTGTGCTCGCCACCCACAAACACTTTCAATTTCATGCCTTGTGCACGACCAAGTGTGTTGTGTGGAAGCATACCTTTAACTGATTTTTCAATCAAACGAACAGCGTTTTTAGAACGCAATTCACCAGCTGTGATTGATTTCAAACCACCTGGGTGCAATGAGTGAGTGTAGTACACTTTATCAGTTGCTTTTTTACCAGTCAATTTCACTTTCTCAGCGTTGATGACGATAACAAAGTCACCAGTATCAGTGTGAGGTGTGAAAGTTGGTTTGTTTTTACCACGAAGAACGCTAGCAACTACTGCTGAAAGGCGTCCAAGAGGTACATCAGTAGCGTCTACTACATACCATTTACGTTCAACTTGGCCTGGTTTAGCCATAAATGTTGTTTTGTTCATGATTTCTCCTATACGAATCGTTTTTGTTTACTAGGCGGATGTTCCGTTCCGCCGGTATTTGGAAGGTTCCGGGGCCTTTCAAATGGGGTAAACAATACCGTCTACCATTCTATCAAATATGGTGGTTCTCGTCAAGTTATTTTACTTTACTTTTTTTATTTTTTGACCAATAGCAGAGCTTTGAATCATGTGAACGATTGCAGATGAGTTTACCAAAATAAACAGTCGTTCTAGTCCTCAAATTGGCTTGATTGGTTGTCCTATTCTACAGTAGATTGCTGTTACACAAAACGAAATGCATCTTTGCAAGAAATATCCCTTAGAATCTAGCTCTCTTTTCTGTCCCAATTGATAAAATTGCTAAGACCCCTGTTCCTGTATGAGTCGCAATAACTGGTCCTAATTCTGTCAGTAGAACATCAGCAACACGATCATCTTCTAATAAACTAAATTTGATACTCTCTGCAGCCTCTCTATCACCAGTATAAGCAACCATGACTGTAGAATGATCCAAATTATCCAAGGTCATGTTCAGCATTTCCTTGATTCCTTTTTTACGACCACGGATTTTAGCTATTGATTCTAGTTTTCCATCAGCATTGAGCGAAATGAGGGGCTTGATATTCACTAAACCACCGATTAAACCTGCCGCTTTAGACAAGCGTCCACCTCGCACCAAATGATTAAGGTCATCGACTAAGAGGTAGGTCCGTAAGCGCGGCACCAAATCTTCTACGATTGCCTTGGTTTCTGCCAGAGTCTTACCTGCAGCACGCGCCTCAACGGTTTTCATGACTAAGTAACCTTCACCAATGGTCGCCGCCTTCGTATCAATAATGGAAATCACTGCTTCCGGGTATTGATCCAAGACCATGTCGCGTGCAATGACAGCACTCTGATAGGTACCAGAAAGGGCCGCAGAAAAAGCAAGATAAAGCACTGCCTCTTCTTTTTTGACCGCGGCAGAAAACACTTCTTCAAACTGGCCGACATTTACTTGACTGGTCGTCGGCTGGCTACCACTTTCCATCTTCTCTAGTAAGGTAGCACTAGTAAGGCGATTGTCCCCTACAGTCTCATAGGTTTGACCATCTAGATTGATGGTCAAACCTAGTACATCGACCCCATGTTCTTCCGCCCATCCTTTTGGCAAATCCGAGGTAGAATCCGTTACTATTTTAAAACTCACTCAGTCATATCCTCCATCATTTCTATTAAGGCTTGAAAATTCCCATCTGACCAAGGATTCAGACGCGGAGTGTACAATTCAACTTGATCCACAAATTTGTCCAAATCCCTTTTGATTACATTTGTCCGTTCTTCTAGCTCACGCGCAGATATTCGTAAGGCTCCCTGTGAAAAAACAACCCATTGCTCATTTAAATCACTCGTTGCCACCGAAACCTGTTTGCGAGGATTACTATTTAAGTCTGCACTCAAGCGTTCAATATAGCTATCTGCCGTTTCTTCCTCTTCAGTAAATACCACTTGAACATTAAATTCATCATAATGCTGACGATTTCCCGGGACATGATGAGCATCAAAAACGCAAATGATGTCTATATTCTCAAATGAAGCATAGTGAGAAAGAATGCGAAGCAAGGTTGTTCTTGCAGCATCTAAATGACCTTTTTTGAAATCTTGTTTAGTTGATTTCCAAAAAGCAATCATATTATAACCATCAACAAGCAGAATCTTTTCTTTCATCTATAGTTTCTTCCGAAATACTTCGTACATCAACACAGCTGCTGCTACGCTGGCGTTGAGAGATTGGACATGCCCCTTCATAGGAATAGTGATCATCTCATCCACCTGCTTTTTGATATTACTGGAAATCCCTTTACCTTCGTTGCCGATAATAAGAGCTAGTTTGCCAGCCGTATTCCACTTGTGGCTTGGGGTTCCATTCATATCCGTGCCAAAGACCCAGAAACCAGCCTCCTTGAGTTTGTCGAGGGTTTGGCTAAGATTGGTCACTCGGGCAATTGGGACATGGGCCACCGCACCTGTGGAGGTCTTAGCCACAACTGGGGTCACGCCAACCGCTCGGTGCTTGGGAATGATGATGCCAGCTACCTGAGTGGCATCTGCGGTCCGCAAAATCGAGCCGAAGTTGTGGGGGTCTGTCAGACCGTCCAAGATGAGAATGAGGGGATTATCTTCCTGCTCTGCCTTTTCCAAAATCACCGAAAGGTCCGCATAGGCAAACTCAGAGACCCGCAGGACAAAACCTTGGTGAACGGCACCTTCTGTCATGTCAGACAGGGTCTTCTTGGGCGTCCAAGAAATCGACACCTTCTTCTCTGCCGCTAGCGCCTTGATTTTTTCTACATTTTTTCCGCGCAAATCATCCTGGATGTAGAGCTTGTTGCCGGTGTTGGCCTCCAAACTCTCTACCACAGCATGTACACCATATACTATATCATTTTGTTCCATAGGAGTATTATAGCATATTTTTGAAAAGGAAAAGAGGCTGGGCAAAAACTAGCCAGTAAATAAAAAACACAGATAGGCGAACAGTGTCATTTTAAGCAACATAGCTGGATGAAAGGCTGGACGACCTGTGTGGGAAGTTTCTTCCAGTAGAACGGATTGAGGAATGGTATCCACAAACTGACTAATCAGACGTGCCTCATGTGTAGTAGGTAAGTCCCAAGCAATATTTAATTCCAAACTAAGCTGATTTGTGTTATACTGTTTATACATTTTCATGACTTTCTAGTTGTTTTGTCGTTATTATAATTATAAAGCATGAAGTGGAAAACGAGCAACTCCTAATTGGAACTGCTCGTTTTTTTTATTGTGAGAAGCTAGTTTTTGCCCAGCCTCTTCTTAGTTCACACTGTTTTCCAGATAATAATGTTGGGCAACATACCAGTTGACACCCCCTTGTTCCGGATCTGTATCATACTCACTAGCTTCCAACTCCCCACGACTATTGATCCGATAACTCCAATCTCGTGGTTCAAAATTAGGGTCTGATGGTACAGTTACATCTGCATAAACTAAACCATCCTCAGCCATACGAACACTTATGACAACTTGGTCTTTTCGATACTTTTCAATTATGACGCTACGGCTAAATAAATCATCCATGACCCAAGCTTTTACCTGATCTGTCGTTAAGTTTTTGGTATCAACCTGCGGTACAGGATTATGCAAATCTGTCAACGAAATCCAACCCTGTCCTGACTTTAATCTGCCCCAACTATGTCCTTCCTTTTGTGTCGTCTCAACTATCGTGTACGTTCCAGGTTCTACATTGGTCACAACTTCTCCAGATAAACTAGGTTCCTGACGAATAACCAGTCCTTGTTTTTTAATATCCACAGTAAACAATTGAACGGCGCTACCTACCTGAGACTGGCCAGAAGCTTGCGAACTTCCAGCAGTCTTACTAGTGGCTACCTCACTAGTTGAACTATCCTCAACTACGGTAGTATCCTTTGCATCTACATTTTTAGCAATAATTAAGTTAACCGCACTTCCCCGCTTTACCTTCTTCCCACTACTTGGAACAGATACACTAACCATCCCAGGCTGAACTGGCTGTCCACCAACTTCTGTTATTGTACCAACTTTTAACCCCTCTTCATACAGTAAATCCTTAGCTTCAGATAGCTCAATACCATATAATTCAGGAACTGTAACTTGAGAAATATCTTGGTATAAAAAATATAAGCCAGCCATTCCTAACACAGCCACAACACTTGAAATGATTAGCCATATCTTTCGTCTTTTTGCATCTGCCAAACGTTTCTCAGCTTGCTCTCTTTGATAATTCTCATAATCTTCCTCAGCTTCGCTAAGCATTTGCTGGATGACAAATCGTTGACTCTCATCCGTAACCTGTGCTAAGTGCAATCGTAATTGAAAAATTCTATCCTTAAACTCTTTTTCAATTTGACGCTCATGCTCTTTTTGCAAAATGTTATTTTGTTTTTGAAGCGCTATTACTTGAGAGTTCATAGCAGAGGTTTGAGCATCCATTTTTTGCTTCAATTCATCATGTCTCTGCCGCTCTTCAAAATCTCGCATCCATTGATCCATAATAATCATCTCCTCATAAAATGTTGGTTATTATCTATAAATGAAGTCTATTTTATTTTAGTATAGCATAACACCTTAATTTGTCAATCCTCATTTTCACCCCGTTTCAATCTAACTTTTGACAAATAGTAAAGCCTATGATATTCTAATGTCTACTATTTGTCCGTACAATCGGACGAGAAAAGGAGACAAAATGACACTTATTTTAGGAATTTTAGCAGGCTTGATTGCCTTTGCGATTGGTGGTTTGTGGTATGGTTTGATTTTCCGTGATGCTTGGATTGTAGCCTCTGGCATTGACATGGCCAAGGTAGAAACTGACCGTCAAGCTGGGAAAAACGGTCAAAAAGAAATGATGATTTCTTTAGCAATTGAAGTTGTTACAGCCGTTGTTGCAATTTTCTTTATCAAAACTCTTGATGTTTCACCACTCCACGCAGCTGGCGGCATGGGCGTGATTGCGGTACTTGCTTCATTGAAGAACTATGTCTTTGAGCAACGTCCAATCAAGCTAATCCTTATCAATGAAAGCTACAAATTGGTCTGCTACTTGGTAGTAGGAATCATTGCTTTATTTGCTTAAATTAAAAAGTTCTCTGAAATTTTCAGAGAACTTTTTGCTTTCTTTCTCGAATTGGTAACGGCCGAACATCTGACAGAATGATCGGAATTCGCTCTACTGTCACTTCAGAGAATTGCAAACCAAACCAACGAACTGGTGAGGCAGTATAACGCTTAATAAATGCTTTCACACCTAAAATAAAGCGATCAAAGCCATTTAGTTCAGGTGAGTTTGCCATCATTTCTTCTATAACAACAAATCGAAAATCACCAATCTGTTTCTCATCTTGGAGACTATACACTTGCTTCTGCTTGGGAATCCTTCCTTGCTGCATTAGATCTCCAACAATTGTTCTCAAGTAGCGCGAAACATCTTGTCTCACCCTGAATCCTAAATAAAGATCCACCTTAATCAAAAAGTTTGTATCCATGGTATCAACAGTATATTCTTTTGTGTATGGTTGATCGGTTACATGGACACGTACAAACCAGTATTGATTTGCTCTTTTCGGCTTTTTCTCCAAAATAGAGTATAAAATAGAATGATTGACGAAATGTCCTTGTAAATGTCTACTGAGATAAACTAGATTGCTTGCATATAAAGGTACATTTGTATCCTGTGACAAGGCCTGTAACTGATCTATATATTTAGTTAGAGGTAACCAATTTGTATAGTGAGATAAAATTTGGTTGCTTTTGTGCCAGACAAACATGAGGAGTAAAATGAGTAAGGAAATAAAAACAACTACATACCCACCATGAATAAATTTTACAGCTGACGACAAGAAAAACATCCCTTCAATGGACAAGAAGAATGCTAGACCCAGATAAGCTTGCCAGGGCTTAACACCCGATTGTCGCACAAACTCTGTTAATAAAATAGAGGTCATTAACATCGTCACAGTTATCGCCAAACCATAAGCAGCCTCCATTTTTTCTGCACTCTTAAAATAGAGAACAATAAGGGAGGTTGTCATCCAGAGAAGCCAATTCAATCTAGGAATATATAATTGACCTAAATTCGCTCCAGGATAGGTGATTCGTAATCTAGGAAATAATTTTAAACGCATTGCCTCAGAAACGAGCGTAAACGATCCAGAAATCAAGGCTTGCGAAGCAATGATAGCAGCCAGAGTAGCCAAAATCACAGCAACCATACTAAATCCTTGAGGAACACTCGCGAAAAATGGGTTTAAAGTAGTGACCTCAGCTTTGTGTGATAAAATCCATGCCCCTTGGCCAAAGTAAGACAGTAAAATAGAGACTTTTACAAATGGCCAACTGACATAAATATTCCCTCTTCCTACATGTCCCAGATCCGAATAGAGAGCCTCCGCACCTGTTGTTGCCAGAAATACTGAACCCAGAATGAAAATACCCTCCTTGTTTTCAGGACTCATTAAGAGGGAAATCGCATAGATCGGATTGAGGGCCTTAAAGACTTCAAGATAGGAAAGAGTATTAAACAAACCGACAAGTCCTAAAAATAAGAACCATACAAACATAACCGGTCCAAATACCTTACCAACAAAACCAGTTCCAAAACGTTGAATGCTAAACAATGCGGTCAATATTGCTAAACTAGTTACAATCACAATTGATTCGCTTTGATAAAAGTTTTCCAGCAAGGGAACACTGCGCAAACCTTCTATAGCCGATGTAACCGTTACAGCTGGTGTTAAGGCTCCATCAGCCAACAAAGTAGATCCACCAATCATAGCCGGAATAATGAGCCATTTTGCCCTTTTCCTTACGAGTGTATAAAGTGAAAAAATCCCGCCCTCATGATCATTATCTGCTTTTAAGGCAATCAAAACATATTTTATCGTAGTGATAATAGTGAGCGTCCAAATAATTAATGAGATAGAGCCAAGAATAAAGTCCTTATTAACGGCACCCATGCCACCTTGACCTTTAACCAAAGCCTGCATGGTATAAAGGGGACTTGTACCAATATCTCCATAAACTACCCCGAGTGCAATTAAAAAACCAGCCTTAGTAGCGCGTTCAAAGCTTAAACTATCTTTTTGAGTCACTTTTCTATTCTCCTATCAAAATCAACACAGTATAGCACCAAGTGAATAGAATAGCAATACCATGTTCTAAAATGAAAACTTTCTAATAACTCCAATTTTTTCACTAAAATTTCAGTTTGTGTTACAATATTTTTATCAATTAGAAAGAAGTCGAATATGCCTCTTTTACACAGAACAATAAAACTTATTCTAGCAACTGTTCTCTCTATTTATCTGGCAGATTGGCTGGGATTATCGTATGCAACTTCTGCTGGGATTATCGCAATCTTAAGCATTTTGGACACTCGAAAATCCAGTTTTAAAATGGCCCGTAATCGTCTCTACTCTACTTTAATAGCACTTACGATTGCAACCATCACCTTCTATCTACTAGGCTTTGAAATTTGGACTTTGGGAATATACCTTGCTATATACGTTCCAACTGCCTATCATTTCCGATGGGAAGCAGGTATCGCTCCTGCAACTGTCCTCGTGACACACTTAATGCTCGAATCAACTCTTTCTATCTCACTTTTAAGCAATGAAATGGGCTTGTTTCTCATCGGAGCAATCACCGCCCTTCTGTGCAATCTCTATATGCCCTCACAAGAACAAGTGATTGAGGATTATCATTTACGCGTTGAAGACCAACTAAAGCAAATCCTCCTACGCTTTGAACAATTTTTAATTGAGGGTGACGGCAGAAATGAAGCAACACTGATTAATGAGTTAGACCAAATGCTTGACGAAGCACTGAAAGTCGTTTATTTAGACCGCCACAACCAAGTCTTTCAACAAACAAATTATCAAGTCCATTATTTTGAAATGCGGGCTGCACAAAGCAAAATATTACGGACCATGGCAACCAATATCAATATGTGTTTACTGGAAGCCCGAGAGAACATCATCCTAGCCAGCCTCTTTGAGCGAACAGCCCAGCAACTCAGCAGAGAGAATTCAGCAAAAGAATTGTTATTGGATATTGAATTATTCCATGCAACCTTCAGAGAGCGACCTCTTCCTCAAACTCGAGAAGAGTTTGAAACCAGAGCCATCCTTTTCCAACTCCTGCACGATATGGAGCATTTTATCCAACTCAAAGTCGATTTTTACCAAGCTTATTCAGAAAATAAATGACCTAATCATTGAAAGATCTACTATGTTTTACTTTTACTTATCAAAATTAATGTGCCTCTGTGTTTTGAACCTAGATTGATCATTTAACACTTCAATCTAGGACTTGTTGTCACCTACTCATATTTTTGCAAAATACAGTCAGTAATTTCTCAATAAGTTGCCTTTATTGCGATTGAATAGCTATTGCATAAAAGCACTCTACTTGTGAATACAGATTTTTAGGTAAATTCAGTCAACAATTTTAAATCGGAGGAACCATGATATTATTTATATCTGCAATTATTCTTAGTATTTCAACAAGTATTGACTACTTGCTTCTGTTAGTACTCCTCTTTTCAAAAGCTAAAAATAGAGGCGATAAACAACACATCTATCTGGGTCAATTACTTGCAAGTTTCATCCTGATAGTATCTAGCTTTATCATCAGTCAATTCGCCAATTTACTACCTTCTGAGTGGATGATTGGCTTACTTGGAATCTTCCCAATTTTTTTGGGAGTTCGCATCCTATTTGAATCTGAAGAAGACGTTCAAATCTCAGACAAAACAATAGGAGTCCTATCAGTTTTACTCCTTTCATTAGCATCTGGCGCTGATAATTTAGGGATTTTCTCGCCCTATTTCACAACCTTAACAATGCCAGAATTTATCGTAACAGCTATCGTCATTTTGTTGGGGACAACCGTTATTTGCTTCATCGCAGATGCTTTTGGCAGTCTCTCTCCTATCTCTGAATTTGTTGAAAAATACGAGCGTATCATTCTACCATTAGTGTTTGTTCTCTTAGGAGTCTATATTTTGATCGAATTCGGTACGCTAAATTATTTACTCGCATTTTTTCATTAAGTGTTCTTAATCGAGTAGGGACTAAGACTAGTCCCTCTCACACCACCGTGCGTGCCGTTCGGCGCACGGCAGTTCAACTAACTTTTAACGCATGTCGTTTTAGATAATAATCTAGGCAAGAAACCAGTCCACGTTTAGCGAGGACTGGTTTTGATTATGGCACGTTTCAGTACTGACCTCTGAGCCACTAATTGATAATGGTCTCCCCAGACCGTTTTAATCCGCTACCTCACGATAGTCAGGCTTGGGAGTCGCTATAGGGTTCACCGGTAGCGGGTGCCCGTGGAGGACTTTCACCTCAGATGTACGACATGCCCGTCGTACTTCAAAAAATACCCCGTCAGTGACGGGGTATTTTGATGCCATCAATCATGATTAAACGATTGCTTGGTCTGTTTCATCATTAAAGAAATGTGCTTTATTGAGGTTGAAAGTAAGACGAACTTTTTCACCTGGATTGTGGTAATCACGCGCATCTACACGAGATACAAATTCTGTATTTCCAACTTTAGAATACAACATTGTTTCTGCACCAAGAAGTTCAGATACTACAACTTCAGCTTCTACGATAGAAGATGGATAGGTATCTAATTCCAATTGAGAAGCTTTAATATCTTCTGGACGGATACCCAATGTAAATGACTTACCATTGTAGCCTTTTTCTTCCAAGTGTTTGCGACGACCTTCTGGAAGATCTACTTTGAAACCATCTCCGATAAGGACACCATCTTGAAGGGTAACTGTAAAGAAGTTCATAGCAGGGCTACCGATGAAGCTAGCAACAAACTTGTTAACTGGATGGTTGTAAAGTTCTTCAGGGCTACCGATTTGTTCAATACGACCGATTGTACCTGTACCTGCTTCGTTCTTCGTAGCAGACATGATTACGATACGGTCTGCCAATGTCATCGCTTCTGTTTGGTCGTGCGTTACGTAAATAGTTGTTGCACCAATACGACGGTGAATTTTAGCAATCTCAGTACGCATGGATACACGAAGTTTCGCATCCAAGTTTGACAATGGTTCGTCCATCAAGAATACTTTAGCATCACGGACGATAGCACGACCCATGGCAACACGTTGACGTTGACCACCAGAAAGATCTGCAGGTTTGCGTTGCAAGAATTCAGTCAAACCAAGGATTTGCGCTGCTTCTTCAACACGTTTTTTGATTTCATCCTTGCTGTATTTACGCAATTTAAGACCAAAAGCCATGTTGTCAAATACAGTCATATGTGGATAAAGCGCATAGTTTTGGAATACCATAGCGATGTCACGGTCTTTTGGAGCAACGTCATTCATCAATACGCCGTCAATGTATGCTTCACCTTCTGTGATATCTTCCAAACCAGCAATCATACGAAGAGTAGTTGATTTACCACAGCCTGAAGGACCTACGAATACGATGAATTCTTTATCTTTAATATCTAAGTTAAAGTTTTCAACTGAGTAGTGTTCGCTATTTGGATATTTTTTATAAATGTTTTTTAAATTAAGTTGAACCATGTTCAAGCCTCACTTTCTTTGATAGTTATATTGTAAATGAAAGCGTTTTTAAATGCTAGGTCAAGTTGAACAAAAAGAAAAAAATCTTTTGTACAACTTGCACAAAAGATTAAATACTGATTCCCAAGATAGCCTGATGGCAAATAGCTAAATCATTTAAATCTTTCAATTGAAGACCTGTCATCTCCTGCCATTTATCAAGCCGATATTGCAAAGTGTTTCGGTGGATGTAAAGTTTCTGAGCTGCTTTTGTTAACACTGCCCCTTCTTCCCAAAGAGCCTCAACAATCGCTTCCATCTGTTGGTTTGAAATCAACTGCCTCAATCCCGATTGTAGCTGAGGGTAAGACTGCCCGCTCCACAAATACAGATAGCTAAATGCCAAGAGGAAGGATTGTTGGTGACCAGCACACCACTTTCTAAACAGATCTTGCTCAGCTTGAACTAACAGTGGCCACTGTGACTCTAGCCATTCAGGCCACAACTGACCAAGAAAAATAGTCATACGAAGTCCAAAATCAAACTCCATAGTGGCGAGCGTGTCTCCTAAAATTTCTCGAACATCCAACAAGGTCGATTGGTCTAAAATAAAAATATGATGGTTGGACTCCGGAGAATAGCTTGCTTGAAGATTTGGTAATAGTTGCTTCATCATATCCAACCAGGCCGTTTGCCCCTCCTGATCAATTGATGACCAAATATGTACATGAAGGACTTGCAATAGGCTAAAGGCTGTTGGTCGAATGCCGTCATTTTCAAAATAGGATTGCCAAGGAGAACGAGCGTATGTTTCTGCTTGATTCTGCAATAGCTCAATCAACAGTTTCTCCCTTTCAGTCAATGTCATCCTATCCAAAGAAAAATAGCCCATTCCTGGCACATCAATAGTAATATCATCTCCATTTGCGTTTCTTTCGTTCCATCTCCCCTGTGGGAAAAAGGCTAATACACTGTCTCTATCCATTGCACTTCCTCTCTATTATTTTGGATAAGGATTGCTACCCATACTTTCCATCACCATTCCTACTCTTTAAAAATCAAAATGCACCATTGCCAATCGTCTTTGATGAATGGAATCGGCAAAGAACTCGACCATTAACCATTAAAAAACTGATGGAAACAAGCCATTATTTCTACTTTCGATTTTCATTGAATATAACTCTATTATCCTTCAAAAGCAGCACAACGTCAAGATTCAACCTATATCTCCTAATGTCAAAGCATGATAAACGAAATAAAAAAAGCCTTACGGCTCTTTAACATTATACACGTTCAACTTTACCTGATTTAAGTGCACGAGCTGATGCCCAAACTTTTTTAGGCTTACCATCAATCAAAACAGTAACTTTTTGAAGATTTGGTTTAACTGCGCGTTTAGTTTGGTTCATTGCGTGTGAACGGTTGTTACCAGATACAGTCTTACGACCAGTAAAATAACATACTTTAGCCATTGTATATTCCTCCTCATTTGATCAAATATTACGGATGTGCTAGCACCACATACCATACTAGTCTACCAAAAAATAGAGTGGTTGGCAAGGATTTTTTTTAATATTTTACAAGGGCTACTGGCAACATTGACTTTTCATCAGCTATTACTTTATTGAAAATCAATAAAACTTCTAGATTTAAAGACAGTTCTAAAACAACAGTTTATTGAAATATAGCCTCAACTCGGTAAATGACCTGACCTTTGTTTGAGAATTTTTCCTCATACTCAGTCATAATATTGCCTTCTAGGCCGTCCGCATGTAAGTCTAACCAAACCTGTTTCAATACCATACCGTACTGTGAAAAGCTAGCCAAGCTATACTCAAACAGTCCACGGTTATCCGTTTTAAAATGAATTTCCCCACGTTCAGGTAGGATTTCTTTATAGGTGTCCAAAAATGTCTTATAGGTCAAGCGACGTTTCTCATGACGTTTTTTCGGCCATGGATCAGAGAAATTTAAGTACAATCTATCAATCTCTGCTGGCGCAAAATAATTTGTCAAACTTGAACCATCTACTTGCAATAACTTTATATTCGGTAAATCTGCTTCCAGAACTCGATCCAAGGCATAGCTTAGAACGGTCATCTGAATATCAATCCCAATATAGTTCACATTTGGATTTTGTGCAGCCATTCCTGTCACAAATCGACCTTTTCCAGACCCGACTTCAATGTGAATAGGGTTATGATTTCCAAAAATTTCTGCCCACTTCCCCTTACATTCTTCCGGATTGGAAATAACAAACTGAGGATTGGTTGCTAAGAGCTCACTAGCTCCCTTTCGATTTCTAACTCTCATATATCTTTCTTGAAACTCTGACGAAATTGACGCAGAGCATATATTTCTTTGTTTGCTGCCAGCACGTTGTAGCTTTCAACATGCTTCACAATTTGGTTTAAATACCCAAGTTGACCATACCAATAGATCTTACTGAGTACGGTTTGATTGTATTTGTACCCATATGCTTGAAGCCATTCTTTCCACTCATGACGAGGAATATAATGCGTTAACAGATAAGCAACATCTAACATACGGTCCGTCAAACAAGCTGTTTCCCAGTCAGTCAAGTATACTAATCCACTCGTTGTTTCTACCCAGTTTGTATGATGTAAGTCTCCATGGACAAAAGTAGCTACTTCTTGACGGAAATTTGGCAAGTGATTTAATAATTCTTGACAGACAGACTGTAGATATGAGTTCTGCGCTAATCGAGCAGGTGCCTCTTTTTGCCAACGATATACCAAATCCTGTGGTTCCATGTAAGTATAATTCATCTGAAGAGCCTGATTTAGCAAAATACGAGAGTAGTGCATGCGCACCAGAATCTGACGCACCTGTTTACTCCTCATATCTTGGCGATCTAACGTCCTACCATTCAACCACTCTTGTTCTACTCTATGCCCCATGCCAGCCTCACGATTTGCTGATAAAATCGGTGGGGTAATTTGTTCCCGTGCTAAAACCGAAACAATAGGAGGCATCTCATACTTTACAAAAACTGGCGTTCCGTCTGACCGCTGGCCCTTGAACGCTTTGCCACTATTTCCTGCAATAGACTGTAATTGTAGCCCACTGGTATCAAACTGCATGCCATTCCTCCTTAAAAAATTCCTTACTATTTTACTAGTTTTCAGCTATTTAGTCAATCAATTTTTTTATTTTGGCTGGTAAATATCCCTCGTGCAAAAAAATCCCAACCAGCAGTAATAGCACCACCATTATACTTTCTTTAGAAAATAGCAGAGCTAAACTCACTTCGATTCCTAAAAGTCCGTAAAGTACAATGCGCAGAACCTTTTGGAAACCACGCCTTTTTTCATCTTTTCCCAACGGATATAACTGAGTCAAATATTGATAATCATAATGCCTGAAGAGCCCTAGCAACTGGAACAGGAGTAAATAATGAAAAATGAGGACCAAGCCAATTGACAACCATGATTCGTCAATCGCAACCAATGATAAGGTGGCTAACAAAAGCAAGCGCAATGCTAAGGCTAAGTAATCCCCTGCCCTCATAAAAGCACGTAGGTACAGATAAAACCACGTTTTTTGATCATGCACAAGGCGCAATATCCCATTTAGATAGGTTCTCGGTTTAACAGGTACACTAATTCCTTTCACCGTGGTAAACAGGGCAAAGAAACGCAAAATTGACTGTTTTCTCTTCTGCTCATCCTGAATGGCTTTGGACCAATCCAACACTCCCTGTGTCTGATATTGTGCCATTTGGTGCTTGACTAGAATGTATTTTAGCCCCAACAGCAAAAGGATATAGCAAACAATCATCCAAACAGCTAAACCCAACATTAAGTAAATAGGAACCAATAACATTTGTACCAGCACCTGAATTCCAGACCAGAGGATATAATTCCGTCTAGCTGCTACATGGATAATTTGTAGAACTTCTTTTTCCTTTGGTAAAAGGAAAATCTCATCTGCCTCTTCCAAATAAGTGGCGATTTTCCCAGAAAATAACACCAACAAACTGACCACTAGAAGCAACAAGTAGATTGGCAGGGAGTTTTCAGGGAAATTCAGTAGTAATTGCCGATATTGCAAGCTTAAAAAGCCGATAAATACCATTAGCACTAACACAAAATGGTCATTCAATACATAGCGCAAATACTTGGAACATTTAGTTAGGAAGTCCCTTCTGCGTTGTTGAAATACTGCCTTCATCTGGCCACTCCTTCTTGTGTCAAGGCCAGATAAATTTCGTTGAGACTTGCACCTTTCATGTTAAAGGCATGTTGCAATTCCTCTAAATTCCCTGTCGCACGAACCTGACCCTGATGTAAGATAACAAAAGAATCACACATTTTCTCCGCAGAGTCAAGAACATGAGTAGACATCAGAATTGAAGTTCCTTTAGCTTTCTCCTCTTCTAATAGGTTTACTAAGTCCGAAATCGCTACAGGATCCAGCCCTAAAAACGGCTCGTCAACAATCAGCAAACTCGGTTCCACCATGAAAGCACAGATAATCATAACTTTCTGTTTCATTCCCTTAGAAAAACGAACAGGGAACCAGTCCAACTTTTCATCCAACCGAAAAATCGTTAACAACCCCTGAACTCGACTCCAGGCTTGATCCCAAGTCAAATTATAGGCTAAAGCTACTACCTCTAAATGTTCCTTAAGCGTCAATTCCTCATACAAGCTAGGTGTTTCAGGGATAAATCCAATTTTCTTCCGATAATGCTCTGCATCCTGTACAAGACTTTTCCCATCAATTAAAATTTCTCCCTGATAAGGAGTCAAAAGGCCAATAATTTCCTTTATCGTCGTTGATTTCCCAGCACCATTCAATCCAATCAAGCCAACTAACTGACCATTCTCAACAGTGAAAGATACATCTTTCAATACGGGAATATTGATGTAGCCTCCTGTAATATTTTTTACTTCTAACATACATTTCTTCCTATAATTTGATATAATTATTATATCAAAAATTCTAGAAAGAGGTTGTCATTATGTCGGATTGTATTTTTTGTAAAATTATTGCTGGAGAAATCCCAGCTTCTAAAGTCTATGAAGATGACCATATCCTTGCCTTTTTAGATATCACCCAAGTCACCAAAGGACACACTTTAGTTGTTCCTAAGAAACACTACCGCAATATGCTTGATATGGACGCAGAAGCAGCAGCCACACTCTTTTCTGTCATTCCTACTATCTCCAGTCATTTGAAGGAGACACTCGGTGCTAATGGCCTAAATATTGTCAATAATAACGAAGAAGTGGCTGGTCAGACTGTCTTTCATACCCATATCCATCTCTTACCACGATACGATAAAGAAGACGGACTGGAAATCCATTTCAAGACCAACGAACCTGATTTCCCAGCATTAGCCCAGCTAGCGCAAAGCCTCTATTTAGGAGAATAAGATGAAACTTAGCAATATTATAGTGGCTGTAGGTGCTGCCAGTGCAACCTTCCTTGCTATTACCAACCGAGAAAAAATTTCAAAAGAAGTCAAGGAAACACAACAACTCCTGACTGATATGCAGACCAGCAAATCGAATATCCAGCATCAACTAGCCATTATCCAAAGTTTTCAAAAACCTTTGCAAGAATTAACAGCTGATCTCCAGTATAAAACACGCATCTACCAACAAAGTATAGCAGGCAACTTACAAGAGATCAAAACCATTCAAGAAAAATACGCTTCAAAAGACCCCCAAAAATAATAGAAGGCTGGGTAAAAAGTCTTAATACCAAAAAATAGCTTTGAATTACGTTATCAAAAACGTTGATTCAAAGCTATTTTTGTTATGCAAATTTAAATCATAGTAAGTTTTGCCCGATTTCTTTAACGATATTATCTGAGCTCATTCCCCATCTGAACTATAGGTATCTGTAGTTGTGGTTTCTGAATTCATCTCTGCTGTCGTATCATATGTGGTCGAATCTTCAGTTGACGTTTGGGCCCAAGGACTTGCTTCAAGCACCAATTCATTTGTATATGCATTATATACATTAACTGGACTTGGAAGATACATTACACTTTCATCAACTTGGACATTGGTCACTAAATCAGTAGCAGTTGGTTGCCCAATCGATGCTTTCAAAACATTTTGCATTTCCAACAGATGCTCACTAGTAGGCAATTGATAGCTGAGTTCATCTATGGTCTGATCTACCCCTTGCAATTGATATGATTTAAGATTAGACAAGGCATCTTTATAACCCAGAAGCGATGGTATGGTTGAAGTCGTTATTTCAATATTTGTCCGCATATTATTTGAAATGGCTGTAAGAATCTTCTTGTACTGAGTCAAACCATCTAAATTCAATATTTTCTTGACAATTGCTGTTATAACTTCTCGTTGACGTCTTTGGCGTCCAATATCACCTTCAGGATCATCATAACGCATTCGGGAATAAACCAATGCTTGATTACCATTTACTAATGATTTTCCTTCAGGAACAACTGCTGTATAGGCTGGCTCATGTTCGGAAATAGAAATTGGGAATCCCAGTGTATTATTTACTTCAATACCTCCAAGGGCATCTACCAACTCAACCAGTCCATCCATATTAATCTCAACATAACGATCTATTGTTATGTCCATCATCTTCTCAATTGTGGCAACAGCCATTGGTGCCTGCCCGTAACTATAGGAATGATTTAATTTTTCGATCATTCCGCTGGATGTACCATCTGCTTTAGCAATCTCAACCATTATATCCCTTGTCAGACTCATCATGGTAGTTTCCTTCGTGACAGGGTTAACAGTTACTAAAATCATCGAGTCACTACGTCCCTCTTCCCATTGTCCCCCTCGAGAAGCCTGGTCCATATCAACACCCATTAAGAGAATGGTCAATGGTTCAGTTGCGTCAATCGGCTGTATCGTATCTTCATTACCCAAAGATTTAAATGTTTTTGAGATTGCTCCCATCGAGAATCCCAACAAACTATTACTGTAAATTCCTCCAGCCACTACTGTCAAAGTTACAATTGATAGTAACATGATTACTATTTTTTTCCAAATTTTCATAGATCACCAATCAACATACCCATATAATAGAGATCTAGCCATTCCCCTTGATCAGTTCTAGCACCTCTATATTGAGTTCCTTCTATCTGAAATCCTAATTTTTTATAAAGATGTACTGCGGCTTGATTGCGAACTTGGACTGTCAACTCTAATCGACTCAGCAAACCAATTTCCCGTACCCAATGTAAAACTTCTTCTAAGAGTATAGTGCCAATTCCATGCCCCCAATATTCTTTCTTAACTGCAATAAAGATATTTCCAATATGGCTAATTCGAAATTGTTTAGAAGACTTAACAGTAATTGCACCGATAACCTCATTCTCCAGTTTTGCCAGCAAATGGATTTCCCTAGGATTTTCAATCCCAGCCGCAAAAATCATTTCCATCTGCTCTTGATGATATGCAAAACCAGTTTCGTCCATGACCAAAAAATCTGTTTCTGAGGCTACTTGATGCATAAATCGGATAAACGCCTGTGCATCACTGGGATCTGCTTCACAAAATTCAATCTCTTTTCTACGCATTTGGAATCTCCGCAAGTAAACTTTGGCTTTGTCTTCCAAGGGCTTCAAAAGACAGAGAGCGACCTTCTTCAACCTTTTCAATGTAGATTCTTAGATAATCATCGAACAAAGATAAATCCAATAACTCTCCCCATTCGATGACAGTAATTCCGTCACCAAAAAGAAAATCATCCAAATCAATAGAGTCAGGATCATCTCCAATTCGATAAACATCTAAATGAAATAATGGTAGACGTCCTTCATATTCGCGTACAATCGTATAGGTTGGACTTTTGATCATTTGCTCAATACCAAGACCCTTCGCAATACCTTTTACCAATGTTGTTTTTCCAGCACCAAGATTTCCAGATAACAGTATCACTTGCCCCGCTTGACAAACACTACCGAGGTTTTCACCAATTGAAATCAATTCATTTTCATTTCGACTTAACATACATTCCATTATACCACAGGCCAATTTGTTTGTCATAAGCAGACCAGAAAATCCCAAACGAAAGAGAAAAAATCGTGAGCATGATCACATACTCACGATTCATTTTTATTCAACACTGAACAGATATGGGTAGACTGGCTGATCTCCCTGGTGGATTTCAACTTCGATGTCTTCAAATTGTTCTTCCAATTTTTCAGCTACGGCTTGAGCTAATTCTTCGTCACCTTCTTCGCCAAGATAGATAATAACAATTTCACTATCTTCATCAAGCATTCTTTCAAATGTTGATTCAAGGGTCTCCATCATATCTGGATTAGATACAACAATTTTTCCATCAACCATACCAAGATTATCATTTTCATGAATTTCAAGGCTATCAATTGTTGTATCACGAACAGCTGTCGTAATGCTACCACTTTTCACATCAGCTAGTGAGGCTGTCATGGCTTGTGCGTTACTTTCCAAATCACGACTAGGATCAAATGCCAACAAACTTGTAAAGCCTTGTGGAAGGGTCTTAGTTTCTACTACTTTTACAGCAACTTCCGCCACTTCAGCCGCAGACTGAGCTGCCATTAAAATATTTTTGTTGTTCGGTAGTAAAATTACATTACGCGCATTGACCAAATCAATAGCTTTCAAAAAGTCTTCTGTTGATGGGTTCATGGTTTGACCACCAGAAATGACATAGTCAACACCTTGTGATTTGAAAATCTCAGTTAACCCTTCCCCAGCTGCTACAGCAATAATAGCATATTCTTTTTGCTCAGCTGGTTTTTGGAAAGAACCCTCTTTCTCAACCTGAGCTTCATGTTGCTCACGCATATTGTCCACTTTAACTTTAACCAAGCTACCATATTGAAGACCAGCCTGCATTACCAAACCAGGATCTTCCGTGTGAACGTGTACTTTTACAATCTCATCATCGTTGACAACTAGGAGTGAATCACCCAGGTCATTGAGATAATTACGGAATTCTTCATAATCAAAGTCCTTGACATAAGTAGGACCTTGGCGTAGAGCTACCATGATTTCTGTACAATAACCATAAGTGATATCTTCCGTAGCAACGTGACCAGCTACAGACTTGTGGTGTTCTGCATTTATCATCTCTGACATAACTGCTGGAGTCGCCTCAAAGTCTTCAGAAGCAATGTACTCACCTGTAAGAGCTGACAAGAAACCTTCATAAATATATACAAGTCCTTGACCGCCTGAATCGACAACCCCAACCTCTTTCAAGACTGGAAGCATATCAGGTGTTTTCTTTAGGGCGCGATTAGCACCATCTAGTGTTGCGCGCATAACTTCGATTGCATCATCTGTTTCTTCAGCTTTTTTGAGCGCTGCAGTTGCAGCACCACGAGATACAGTAAGAATAGTACCCTCAACAGGTTTCATAACAGCTTTATAAGCTACCTCTACACCATGTTGAAAAGCCTGTGCTAAATCCTTACCATCCAATTCAACCTTACCCTTAACAGATTGACCGAAACCACGGAATAACTGAGATGTAATAACACCAGAGTTCCCACGCGCTCCCATTAGCAACCCTTTGGACAAAATTTGTGCAGCTTCACCTACTGTAGAAGCAGGCTTATCCGCAACTTCCTTAGCACCATTTGTAATGGTCATCCCCATATTGGTACCTGTATCCCCATCTGGTACAGGGAATACGTTTAGTGAGTTGACATATTCAGCTTGTTTATTCAGACGAGTTGATGCAGCCTGCACCATTCCTTGAAATAAACTAGTAGTAATTTTAGACACAATTATTCTCCTACGACTTTAATATTTTGGATAAAAACATTAACGGCATCAACAGAGATACCCAATTGACTCTCCAAGTTAAACTTCACGCGTTCTTGGATATTGCGAGATACTTCACTGATTTTTACACCATAACTCATCACAGTATAAACATCGACTGCAATACGACCATCTTCTAAAGTCTTGATAACAACACCTTTGGAATAGTTTTCTTTTCTCAAAAGAGCCTGAAAATTGTCCTTAATCGCAGATTTACTAGCCATCCCAACAACACCGAAAATTTCAGTCGTAGCACCGCCGACAACTGTGGCAATCACGTCATCAGTCAATTCAATTTGGCCGTCTTTTGTATTGATCTTTACAGTCATATTCCTTACCTCAAATAGTTTTATCACTCCATTTTACCATATTTTCAGTATTCTGTAAAAAACAAGCTTGTGACATCTGATATCTTCTTGTGTTCTGGAGTATAATTCTTCTATATCTGAAAGAATGAGTAGCAACCCCCATGCTTTCTAACAGTCTATCTCTTTCATCTGCACTTTTGACGTATATTCCTCTCAGCTTTTATAAAATTGAGTTCTGTTTCAAAAAAAATTGAGGTAGCTAAGAATCAACTTAGCAACCTCAATCCTATCAGCCAGTTTTAGTTGGCAAATCTAATTATCTCCGAGAAGGTACTTTCAAATATTGTTGCACGAATAAGGAAAGATATTATTTAATCCGACCCGGACGTTCTTTGTAACCATAATATGCGTCATTCATGATTTCTTCCATGTCTGCTACCATTGGCAAGCGTGGGTTAGCAGGTGAACATTGGTCTTCATATGCTAGAAGAGCCAATTCATGAGTGTATTTCTTCCATTCTTGTTCGTCAATACCTTGATCTTTAAAGTTCATCTTGATACCAACTTTTTCACCCAATTCGTAAACTGCTTTAGCATAAGCTGCAACAGCTTCTTCTGGAGTAGAATGTGGCAAACCTAACATACGAGCGATGTCTTGGAATTTTTCATCCGCTTTCCAGTAATTGTACTTAGGCCATGTAGTTGTCTTAGACGGACGAGTACCATTGTAACGGATAACGTATGGCAACAAGATTGCGTTTGTACGTCCATGAACTGTGTGGAAGCGACCACCAATCTTATGGGCCATAGAGTGACTCATACCCAAGAAGGCATTTGCAAAAGCCATACCAGCCATTGTAGAAGCGTTGTGGATTTTTTCACGTGCTTCTGGGTCACCAGTCAAGACAGATTTTTCAAGATATTGGAATACCAACTTAATTGTTTGAAGGGCAATACCATCAGTGTAGTCATTCGCAAAGTTAGAAGTGTATGCTTCTGTCGCATGAGTCAATACGTCCATACCAGTATCAGCTGCGATGAAGGCTGGAACTGACTCAACCAATGCTGGGTCTACGATTGCAATTGTTGGTGTCAATGAGTAGTCAGCAAGTGGGTATTTGCGGTTATTTTTCTTATCAGAAATAACGGCAAACGGTGTTACTTCTGAACCTGTACCAGATGTAGTTGGGATACCGATGTATTTAGCTTTTTGACCCAATGATGGGAATTTGAAGGCACGTTTACGGATATCCATGAATTTTTGAACAAGGTCACGGAAGTCGATTTCTGGTTGTTCATAGAAGAGCCACATTACTTTAGCAGCATCCATTGGTGAACCACCACCGAGCGCAATAATTGTATCCGGTTGGAATGCACGCATTACTTCAGCGCCGCGTTCAACTGTTGTAATATCTGGATCTGGTTCAACATCTGAGAAGACTTGAATAGTCACTTGATTTGAACGAGCATTCAATTGATCGATGACACGTTGAACAAAACCTAGACGTTCGATTGATTTGTCTGTTACGATCATAACACGTTCAAGGCCTTCTGCTGTTTGAAGGTATTGAATAGAGTTACGTTCGAAGTAAATTTTTGAAGGAACTTTAAACCATTGCATATTATTTCTACGTTTCCCTACTTTCTTGATGTTAAGAAGGTTGATAGCAGATACGTTATCACCAACTGAGTTACGTCCATATGAACCACATCCGAGTGTTAATGATGGAATAAATGCATTATAAACGTCACCGATACCACCGAAAGTAGAAGGTGAGTTCCAGATAATACGCATTGCTTTCATTTCAGTACCGAAACGTTTTGCAAGTTCTTCATCTTTAGTATGGATTGCAGCAGAGTGTCCAAGACCGTTGAACTCTACCATTTGACGAGCTTTTTTAAGACCATCTTCTACGTCTTCAGCTTTCAATACAGCAATTACTGGAGAAAGTTTTTCACGTGTAAGAGGCTCATTTGGTCCAACTTCAGCACATTCAGCAGCCAAGATATTTGTTCCTTCTGGAACTTTGAAGCCTGCTTGTTCCGCAATCCATGCAGCTGGTTTACCAACGATATCAGCATTCAATTTACCTTCTGCACAGTTTTTGCTATTTGCTTTTACACCGAAGCAGTACTCTTCAAGGAGTGCTTTTTCTTTTTTGTTAACAAAGTAAGTTTTGTATGATTTAAACTCTTCAACGAATTCATCATAAATTTCTTTGTCGATGATGACTGCTTGCTCAGACGCACATACCATACCGTTGTCAAATGATTTTGACATAACGATATCGTGAGCTGCTTGACGAATATCTGCAGATTTTTCGATATATGCTGGAACGTTACCTGCACCAACACCAAGAGCTGGTTTACCACATGAATACGCTGCACGTACCATTGCGTTACCACCTGTTGCCAAGATAGTTGAGATACCATCGTGGTTCATGAGTGCATTTGTTGCAGCAATAGATGGCTCAGTAATCCATTGAATACAGTTTTCAGGGGCACCTGCTTTTACAGCAGCTTCATAAACGATACGTGCTGCATGTGCAGAAGATTCTTGTGCAGATGGGTGGAAACCAAATACGATTGGGTTACGAGTTTTAAGTGCGATAAGTGATTTGAAAATAGCTGTTGAGGTTGGGTTAGTTGTTGGAGTAACACCACAGATAACACCGACAGGTTCTGCAATTTTTGTCAAACCAGTAATAGGATCATCTTCGATAACACCAACTGTTTTTACACCGCGCATGTTATTTACAACGTGTTCACACGCAAACAAGTTTTTTGTAGCTTTGTCTTCAAAGACACCGCGTCCTGTTTCTTCTACAGCGTGTGCTGCCAAGATACCATGAGCGTCAAGCGCTGCTACAGATGCTTTCGCAACGATGTAGTCAACTTGTTCTTGGTTCAATTTGCGAAACTCATCCAAGGCTACCAAACCTTTTTGAACAAGTTCGTCAACATGTTTTTGAGCTGCCACCAATTTTTCTTCAGGTGATACTACTTTCTGTTCAGCCATTTTAGTCCTCCATTTACAAAACAGATGTTTGTTAATTTTTTCACATGTTTATAATACAATAACTTTTTAATTTTGTAAAGCATTTTTGTTAATTTTTTCACAATTTTTTCGCAAAAACCGGATAAAGCGCTTTCATTTTTCGTTTTTGATAAACCATCTTCTTTCAAAGATGGCTCATCAATACACTATCATAGGTTACAACACTAATTTTCACTTAGTTTTTCTAAAATACTAGCAAATTCTGTTTTAACTATTTCAAGACTTGTTTCAACCTCTTGTCGAGTCTGGTTATTTTTCACCACGACTTGACCTGATTCGATTTCACTACCACCTAAGGTAATGATTGTCTTGGCTCCAAATACATCTGCTGACTTAAACTGGGCTTTGAGCTTGCGGTCAAGGTAGTCTCGCTCTGCTCGGAACCCTTGCTTGCGGATGGCTTGAACCAACTCAAGCGCTCCGCCATTGGCCTCCTGACCTAAAACTGCGATGTAAACATCTAGCTGAGTGTCGATCGGAAGCTCAATACCTTGCTTTTCAAGTACGAGAATCAGACGTTCAATTCCCATGCCAAAGCCGAAGGCTGGTGTTTCTGGTCCACCAAAATAGCTAACCAAACCATCATAACGACCGCCGGCACAGATGGTCAAGTCACTGCCACCTACTTCGGTCATGAATTCAAAAATAGTATGATTATAGTAGTCTAGACCACGTACCATGTTGGTATCAATCACATAAGCAATGCCTAAGCTGTCCAACATTGTCTTAACCGCTTCAAAGTGAGCAGTACTTTCCTGATCCAGATAGTCCAAGATGGATGGTGCATTTTCTACAGCAACCTTGTCTTCTTTTTCTTTTGAGTCTAGCACGCGGAGAGGATTTTCTTCCAAACGGCGCTGGCTATCTTTAGACAGTTGATCCTTGAGCGGTGTCAGATAGTCAATCAAGGCTTGGCGATAGGCTGCGCGACTTTCTGGATTCCCCAAACTATTGAGATGCAAACGAACATCTTTAATCCCCAACTCTTCAAAGAAATGATAAGCCATGGCAATAATTTCTACATCTGTTGCTGGATTATTTGAGCCGAAGCACTCTACACCAATCTGATGGAACTGACGCAAACGACCTGCTTGCGGACGCTCATATCGGAACATGGGCCCCATATAGTAAAATTTTGCCGGTTTTTGCACTTCTGGGGCAAAGAGTTTATTTTCTACGTATGAACGAACAACTGGCGCTGTGCCTTCTGGACGAAGAGTAATATGACGTTCTCCCTTATCGTAAAAATCGTACATTTCCTTGGTCACAATATCTGTGGTATCGCCAACAGAGCGACTGATTACTTCGTAATGTTCAAAGATAGGTGTGCGAATTTCCGAAAAATTATACTGTTTAAAAATAGAACGCGCGAAATTTTCTACATATTGCCATTTGGCAGAGTCCTGTGGAAGTAAATCTTGCGTCCCTTTTGGTTTTTGTAGTTTCATGGGCTTTCTCATTTCTCTAAATATTGCCCCTTATTTTATCATATTTTGGGATTTTTTGGAAATGGCAGAGCAAACAAAAAGCCGTGCCTACTGACACGACCTTGTTTAAAACCTATTTCTTGTCTACAATCTGGAAATTCAAGTCGGCCACTTCGATCTCAACCTCAAGTTTTTCTTCTGAATTGAGATTGAGGAGGTTTTCTAAGGCTGCTTCAGCAAAGGCCGCTACTTTTTCTTGGCGTTCCTCGTCATTCAATACTTTCTCACTTGTCTTGTAAATGGCTTCTTGGGATTTTTCATTTAGAAATTCCTGGGCCTTTAGTCCAGAAGTGAAAACATCGACCGCCTTGTCCAGCAGACCATTGCTATTATTGCTGATTTTTATTTCTCCATGTTGCTGAGAATCAACTTCGACAAGAACAGGTTTCTTGAAGGTTAAAGTATTGTTTTGAATATGGACATCTGACCGACCAATCCCTTCCAAGACCAACTTGAACTCTGTCTGCACAGGAATATCAACAGACATTTCACGTCCTACAAAGAGCTTGGTAATCGGTTCTGTCCAGTCTGGCCATTCTTGCAGACTATTATTATCAAAAGTATGGTTGGCAGTTGTGTCCACCTCGGCACCTGCCACAACCAGCTTGCTTTCCGCTTCAAACTTTTTAATGACAAACTCATATTGAACCTTGTGGGTCCCTTGGAACCATGCTAGAATACTATTTCTAAACCAGAAAATCCATATACTTAAAACTAGCAACAAGACCAAGAGGCTAGCTAATACTTAACAAAAATCAAAAATAGCGATATGATAGTATTATGACAAAAGAACTTACCCAGACACAAGTCGAAGAATTAAAGCAAGCACTTAAAGACAAAAATAATGCTCCGCATCATAGAAAAATACAAGCACTCATTCTTTATTCTGAATGCCATAATTTAACATCCGTAGCTAAATCGGTAGGTTTTGTCCATCAGACAGTCCGAAACTTATTGAATCGCTATCTAAATGGTGGCTTAGAGGCCCTATTAAAGGAAAATCGTGGTGGTCGCCGCCGTTCGTATATGACGCATGAGGAGGAAGAAGTTTTCCTTAAAGAGCATCTCTCTTCCTCTTTGAATGGAGAATTCGTTACCGTTAATACCCTCTTTAAAGCTTATCAAGAGAGAGTTGGGCACAAGACAACCCGAGAAGGTTTCTATGCTCTCCTGAAACGTCATGGTTGGCGTAAAGTTAGCCCACGTCCCCAACATCCGAAAAAATCAGACGCCGAAACCATTTTAGCGTCTAAAAATAAAATCTTTATTCGAGGAGAGAGCGAGTAAGCGCTTTATTGATGGGAAAGAATATCAAAAAATCCGCCTTATGTATCAAGATGAGGCGGGTTTTGGGCGTATCAGTAAACTTGGTTCGTGTTGGTCTCCTAAAGGTTATCGTCCTCACGTAG
>NZ_JAIMDU010000012.1:0-57415 GCF_019794615.1 Streptococcus suis | reverse complement strand
TCAAAAAACAGAACTTAGTCTGAGACTAAATTCTGTTGATTTTATGCAGTTTTCTCAGAGTAACTTCTGGAAGAACGGGAACTAGAACTTACTTTGAGAATTTACCTTATTTTAGAGCTCTCTCAACACAATTTATAAAGCTGCTCTCATGCGGGCCTGTGCATTCTCAACATTTCTTACAGAACGAGGTAAAAATGCACGGATATCATCTTCCTTATAGCCAACTTGGAGTCTTTTCTCATCAATTAATATTGGACTTTTTAAAATGCGAGGATTAGAGGTAATCAAATCGATTACTTCGTTCACACTTAACTCCTCAATATCAAAATCTAAACTTTTTGCATAACGATTTTTCGATGAAACAATGCTTGCAATCCCATTTTCAGTCTTTGTTAAGATGTTAAGAATTTCTTCTTTTGTAATTGCCTCTTTTCCCAAATTGTGTTCATTATAGGATAGTTGATGTGCATTCAACCAATTCTTTGCTTTTTTACAAGAGGTACAACTAGATACTGTATAAATTTTTATCATGTAGTCACTCCTTTGCTACATTTTATTAAGCACATTATATTACATTATACCATATAAATACTCAGTCTGTAGACCTATTTTTTAGAAAAACTCAAAATTTATTGGCGAAAATTCGGAAATCCCAACTAAAATTCCTCAAAATATAGGTTTCTTTCGTGGTTATTCTCCTAAAAAAGAGAAAAGGGAGAAATCTTTTCCTCCCATTTCAACATCCTAGTCTTCTAACTCAATGCCACCATCTAGATCAAGTACAACATCTTGTATATCTTCAACAGCAATCGTCTTTTCTTCTGCTTCCACTACTTCTTGTTCTTCATCCGCTTCAATCAAACCATAGTGAATACGAATCTTACGGTCGATTTCATCAAAGATTGCTGGATTGTCTGCCAAGAATTTCTTAGCATTTTCAGAGCCTTGTCCGATTTTTTCTCCATTATAAGAATACCAGGCACCTGCTTTTTGAATAATACCAAGGTTGCTACCGATCTCGATCAATTCACCTGTGCGAGAAATTCCCTCTCCATACATGATTTCAACGACAGCTTCCTTAAACGGAGGAGCTACCTTATTCTTCACAATCTTGACCTTGGTTTCCTTACCAACGTTTTGATCTTTTTGATCACCAGTACCTTTGATCTGCGTATTTCCGCGGACATCCATACGAACAGATGCATAGAACTTAAGAGCACGTCCACCAGGTGTTGTTTCAGGGTTACCAAACATCACCCCAACTTTTTCACGTAACTGGTTGATAAAGATAGCAATTGTCTTGGTCTTGTTGATAGAAGCTGACAACTTACGCATAGCCTGACTCATCATGCGTGCTTGCAAACCTACGTGACTATCACCAATATCACCATCAATTTCTGCACGAGGTACAAGAGCTGCCACAGAGTCAACGACAACTAAGTCAACCGCGCCAGAGTCAATCAACTTGCCTGCAATCTCTAGACCTTGTTCCCCTGAGTCTGGTTGAGACAAAAGTAATTCATCAATATTTACCCCTAGGGCTGCTGCATAGGCTGGATCCAAAGCATGTTCTGCATCAATAAAGGCTGCAATTCCACCTTCTTTCTGTGCTTGAGCCACAGCATGAAGAGCAACTGTTGTCTTACCTGAACTTTCTGGACCATAAATTTCAATGATACGCCCCTTCGGATAGCCACCCGCTCCAAGCGCAATGTCGATTGACAAGCTACCTGAACTCATGACTTGAACTTTTTGCTCAGCACGCTCACCAAGACGCATGACAGCCCCCTTACCAAAATCTTTTTCAATTGATTTTAGGGCATCATCCAGCGCTTTTTTACGCTCATCGCCAAATTTCTTTGTAATATCTTCTAATTTTTTTCCTGGTTTCTTAGCCAATGATTTTCTCCTCTTTTCTTAGTCAAACTATTATAGCAAATATCTGCTATTTCACAAAGTGTTTCGTACAAAATCTAACGCCTGTAAACAAGCAAGTTGACGGAGGTATGGCCATGAATAACCTCCTAAATCTACCTCTTTTTTGGAAATACCCGAGGTACTGGCCAAGGCTAGATATACTTTAGCAAGTACGTTGTCTACTGTTGATTCTGGCTTGACCACCACCGACACTACTAGCCCTAAATCAGCTTGTAGTTCCTCCCGAATACGACTTGCTTCTTCTGATAACCTGCCCGATTCTGTCCCTAGCTGACCGATGACTTTCCCTCCGCTAAAATACGGCTGATCAGCCAAAGCCAGACTCAATTCTGCTTGTAATAAACCACCTGTTCCATGCTCTAGGATGCCCAAAGATTGTTTCTCTTCCTCTAAAAGAGTCGCTACGGTTTTAACCAAACTATTATCATCCCCATATGCATAGAAAAAATCTCTCAAATGGTCACGTTGCAATATCTCTTCTTCCAACTGATTCAAACGCACGTTCGCTTCTTCCTGACTATCTGCCTTCGTAGATAAACGAAGCGTCACCTCTCCAACTTTTGCATAAGGCGCAAGAGTCGGGTCTGTCTGCTTGTCAATCAAGTCAGCCAAAACAGTTACCAACTGGCTTTCGCCAATGCCAAAAAAGCGTAGGACACGCGAGTAAAGTTGCTGCTGAGATTGAGTCAAAAAAGGTAACAGACTCTCAGAAAACATAGCCTTGAGTTCACTTGGTGGTCCGGGCAAAACAATATAGGTCACACCATCTTGCTCAATCATACCACCAACAGCTAAACCAGCTGGGTTCTGTAGCGCCTGACTTCCCTCCACAATCTGTGCTTGACGCTCATTATTAGGTGTGCGAACTCGACCTGGTCGACTGGCAAAGAAACGGTCTAATTTTGCCATCGCTAGTTCGTCAACAACCAACTCCTTTTGCAAAAATGTTGCTAAAGTTTGCTTAGTCAAGTCGTCTTCAGTTGGACCTAAACCACCACATAAAATGATCAAGTCGCTCCGCTGACTGGCTACTTCCAGTACAGACAAAAGCCGCTGTTCATTATCTCCAACAGCTGTGTGGAAATAAACATCAATTCCCAGCTCTGCACATTTCTCCGAAAGGAACTGAGCATTGGTATTAACGATTTGGCCTGTCAAAATCTCCGTCCCAACGGCGATTAGTTCTGCTTTCATATTCCTCCTCTGTCTAGGGTGCGATTGCTCGCTCATCTAATTAGTTCGTAAGGGATTTCGAAAATCGCAAGATTCTTCGTGTTCATTCAACAGACCTGCTGCCTGCAAATAAGAATAAACACATACAGGACCTACAAATTTGAAACCTCGCTTTTTCAAATCTTTTGAAATTCGCTCAGACAAGTCGTTCTTGGTCGGCAATTCTCGGAAGGACTTGACAGGGTTGTCAATTGTTGCACCGTTCACCCATTCCCAAAGATACGTATCAAACGTACCGAATTCCTCCTGTACTCGAAGAAAAGCCTGGGCATTGGCGCGGGTAGCGTACAACTTAGCCTTGTGACGAATGATATCTGGATTGCTCAGAAGACCGTCTAACTCGCTATCGGTCATAGCCGCAACCTTTTGAATATCATAGTTGAAAAAAGCAGAGCGAAAAGCCTGGCGTTTGTTGAGAACAATTTCCCAGGAAAGTCCAGCTTGGTAGGATTCCAAGCAAAGCAACTCGAACAGGGCCTGCTCATCGTGAAGTGGCTTACCCCATTCATCATCATGGTAAGCAATATAAAGTGGATTATTTAGATTAACCCAAGCACAACGGGACATAGAAACTCCTTTTCACATACAGTTTACTTAATACTTTTAGCTACTTAATTCAGCAAGCATCGTACTGGTAGGGTAATCGAACACGGCTACGATACTTTGCAAAAAGATAAAGACTTCCTAGATGCCAAAGCATCTAGGAAGCTTTCCTATTTTGCTTTGTATCGCTTAACGCCTTAATATCCTATCACTTCATCAACATTTTGAGTGCTGACTTGATGTAGTTTTCGGCGGTGTCGTTGGTTCCTTCAAAGAATTTCTTGATTTTCTTGAGTTCAGCTGGGCGGTAACCGAGCGCTTCCATGGCTTCCATAGCTTCTTCGAGGGCGATATTTTCACTGGATGGTGCTACTTGTTGGACAGGACCAGCTTCTTCGCTGATAACAAACTTGCCTTCCAGATCCAAAATCATCTGCTGGGCTGTTTTCTTGCCAATCTTTGGAAACTTGGTCAGGTAGGTAATGTTTTTCTGCTCAATGGCACGAACAAGTCCATCATTATCATCGACAGCAATAATAGCCAGAGCCGTTGTTGGACCAATTCCTGATACTGAAATCAGACTCAGAAAGACGGATTTTTCATTCTCAGTCGCAAATCCGTAGAGCAAATGAGCATCTTCACGAATTACCTGATGAGTGTAGACAGTTACTTCTTGCTGGACTTGTCCTGAATAGGCGTAGGGATTCGCAACCTGCAAGATGTAGCCTACTCCATGCGTTTCTACCACAATATATTTTGCAGTTATTTTCGTTAAAATTCCTTTGATATAGTCGTACATATGATTCCTTCATTGATGATAATTTATGCCCCTTCATTGTATCATAAAAGCCTTGCTATTAATAGCGAGGCTAAAGATTCAATATCCTATGGAGAGGTTGCCTGCGCAATGAATGAGCATCGGATAACAAAGATTACCTGTTCTGTGATAGAGATAGCCCAGGTAAATACCCGAACAAATCTGGGGAATCGTACTGATAATTTCTGAATCATCCATAGATCGAGCATGACCTAAGCCAAAAATGAGACCTTGCAAGACAAAAGCCAACCATGGATTCAATATATTTTTCAGACTATCCTGTAAAAATTTCCGATAAAAAAGTTCTTCAACAATCGGACCGACGATTCCCACTATTAGCAAAAAGATCGGAAGTGGGACGATTTGGTTTATCTTATCAACTGCTGTAACATTGCCTATACCTTCTGAGATATGGAGTGATTTCATTAGCAAGTATTGGAGAAAACTTCCTCCATACATGACCAAAAAGTCTGCAATATAAAACAAAGGGAATTGATAAAGCAGTTTCCAGCTCCGCATTTTTCCAAAATCAGTCCAAATAAGCTCTTTATAGTAGTATATGCCAAGTGCAAATAGCAAGACAAAACTAGCAAGCTGGTAGTAAAGACTATAAGTCGGACTAAGCCCTAAATAACGGTGAAGCTTGACCAGCAGATTGAGTACGCCAAGAACAATAAATACAATAAACAGTCTATCCTTTCGGATCATACGATGACCTCGCTTTATAAAGATTTGGTCAACATGAATTCTTGGATAAGGAAACCGACAAGGAGAAAAACGATGAGGAAGGGGAACAAGAGCGTGGCATTACCACCGACAAATATACCAAGACTGAATAGTATTAGGAGAATCAGGTAATTTATCCAGACCCGCCTTTTCTTAGCCTTGACTTGTAAGCCAATCAGTTGGTCAAAAGATAGGTGATAACGTTGGGCAATGCTGACTAGACTGGCACTATCAGGTAAGGTGCGACCTTTTTCCCAGTTTAAGACTGTTTGCCGTGACACTCCGATTGCTTTTGCCAAGGTTTCTTGAGATTCCTGTCGTTTTGTTCGCTCCATGTGAATAAGCTGTCCAAGATGAGTCATGTTTCCTCCTTTACTTTACAAGTTGGCGGTAAAAATAGCTAGTTCAAATGCTTTTACACGGGTGTTAAATTCCTTAATACTTCCCCAATTCTCGCAAACTCGTGTGATTTTCTTGAATGCGACGGAACATTTTTTCCATGTCCGACTTGCTAAAATGCACTAAAACTGGACGACCGTGCGGGCAGTTATAGGGATTTTGGCAGTAAGACAATTGTCTCAATAAATCACGCGCCGAATAATCATCCAAAGCATGGTTGGCCTTGATTGACCGTTTACATGACATCATGATGGCCAGTTCTGCCCGATACTGCTTGATAGACACCTGATCCGTCAAGAGCAACATGTCACACATCTCATAGATGCCAGACTCAATCTCCTCTTCCTTCATCCAAATAGGATGTTCACGCAGAATAAATTGATTAGCTCCATATTCTTCTAAGTTGACACCAACTTGACGAAGAGCATCCATTTTGTGGACAAGGTTAAGGGCATCATTCTGCGGAAATTCAAAAATATACGGCACCAATAACTGTTGAGCTGAATTGTCAACCTGTCCAATTTTCTCACGATAGTATTCGTATTTGACCCTCTCTTGTGCTGCATGCTGGTCAATGATATAAAGTCCTGTCTTACCTTGCGCAAATAAATACGTCCCATGCATTTGACCAAAATATTCTAACTCTGGAAATGTCGATGTTTCCTCCCGGTCTAATTTATCTGCCAGTTTTGCCAATTCTTTTGCACTTAGATTAGGATGCTCCTGATCTCCTGATTCCACCGACTGACGTTCTGCAAATTGAACGGATGTCGGTTTATTTTCGACAGGCGACTCAACAATCTCTTGCCTATCCTCTTCGAGAGGTTTGACATCCTCAGCGACCACATCTGGTTTTAAGAAGAAGTCTTGCTTAATCGTATCATAATAGATTTTTGGCTCTTTGAGTGGTAAGGTGCCTTGCTCTACTTTTACTTTTGGTCGAGTACTTGACTTAGCTAAATTCTCAAGAGCATCTGGTATCAAGTCCTGCTCTTTAAGCGCTTGACTAATCGCCTCTCGAATCAAGGTCATAAGTTCTTTTTCCTTGGAGATGCGAACTTCCTGCTTGGTCGGATGCACATTGACATCAGCAAGATAAGGGTCAATTTCTATAGAAATGACTGCCAGCGGAAAGCGTCCAACCATCAACTTACTACCATAACCTTCCAAAATCGCTCGATTCAGCAAAAAATTCTTGATATAGCGACCATTGATGAAAATGGAAATGTAGTTGCGGTTGGCACGAGTCAACTCTGGCAAGGAAACGTAACCTGAAATCTGAAAATCCAGGTCTTCTGCCTCAATTTCAACCATTTTTTTGGCAGAAGCAATCCCATAAATCCCTGAAATTGCCTGACGAAGTTTCCCTGTCCCTGCAGTTCTAATTAATTCTCGTCCTTCGTTTACTAAGGCAAAAGCTATTTCCGGATGAGCTAGACTCAATCGATTTACAACATCAACAATATGTGATAATTCAGCCTGTTGACTGCGAACGTATTTGAGACGAGCAGGGGTATTGTAAAATAAATCCGAAACAGTAATCTGCGTACCAACTGGACGACTAACGGGCTCCTCTTTCTCGATGACACCACCTTTGGCCTCCAAATGAAGTCCGTGTGTAGAGTCTGCCGTAGCTGTCTCAATAACCATATGACTGACAGAAGCAATGGAAGGAAGAGCTTCTCCACGAAAACCGAGGGTACGAATACGAAACAAATCCGATTGACTTTTTATCTTACTGGTGGCGTGACGGCGGAGGGCAAGCGCTACTTCATCAGGGGCAATCCCCTCACCGTTATCCGTGATTTGAATCATTTTAAGGCCAGCCTCTTCAACACTAATTTCAATCTGACTAGCCCCTGCGTCAATGGAATTTTCCACCAACTCCTTAACCACACTGGCCGGTCGCTCAATGACCTCACCAGCCGCAATCTGGTTGGCTAGTATTTCTGGTAGTTCAATAATATGTGACATCATTTCTCCTACATTTCTTTAATAATTTTTCCCGAATGCTTATTTTTCCATTATACCACATATCCACTTTCCCTCCTTTTCCCAGATAGGCTAAAGAAAAAATGACTGCCTGAGCAATCATTCATTCTTTTGATATAAAGTAAAATGTGTAGTCGATTCTACGGGACTGTAATAAAGTTCAATATAATCTTTCATTTCATTCGACATAGCAATGCCTTTATTTACAACAATGTAAATTGCCTCATTTTTATTAAGATCATACATTAAATTATTTTTGTTTGTTTCATTATTTAGATATGGTTTAGCTGCTATAATTCTTGTGGATGATACACGTCGACTTTCTAAATAGATTGAGGCACTATTATCCCATGTAAATATTTTATCCGAAGATTTGGTTGTTTCTGCTATAATAGATGCAATTTGTTCTCTTTCAACCCTAACATCTTTCTGCAAATAATAGCTATAAAGTGGTTGTACAACCATTACAATTGAAATAAGAAGAGGCAAGAAAAAATGTTGCCTTAAATAGCTAGAAACTGTTTCAGTCTGTTCTGGTATGAGTTGTAATGCACCTAGTACAAAACCATAGGGTAAAAGTAGTAGTAACTGATTCCAATGAAAATCTGGAGACCCTATGATGAGAAGTAATTGTATTAAAAAAGTAAGTAATAAAATGGTTTTCATGTGAGTGTAACTTTTTTTCCAAAAGGAGAAAATTGTTTGCAAAATATTTTTCAAAAACCCTGAAAGAATCATGAAACACCCAACAATTACTAAAGTCCACCTTATGTCTTCATTGAAAAAATCTAACTGTAGATTATATAGAAAAGTCTGTTGGATAGCCGTTCCTAAAATTTGTGACTCAAAGGCGTAATATCCAACTAAATAAATGATAAAGAGAAAGCCAAATATTGTCGCTAAAAACTGATAGATTCCCCGTGACAATTGATGTTTTTGACTGTTGAATACCAGTAAAACTACTCCTGCTATCAACCAAAAAATCAAACTTTTCGGATAAATAAGAAATACTAGCGCCGCATCAGCTCCATATAAAATAAACCACTCATCCTTCATAGCATCATCAAAATAACGTATCAAAAACCAAATACTTGTTACTATAAAAGGAAGAGCAAACATACCAGCATACAGACCACCAAAATTGATCGTTAGTAATAGTAAATAAAACCAATTGCTATAACTCGTTGATAGTTTTTCTGACTGGGTAATGTATGCGATTATTTGATAAAAGTAAATTCCGGAGAGTACTAAAGCAATAAATTGTAACCCTACAAGTATCCATGTTGTTCCAAAAGAGCTCCCTAGAGAAACCAATAAGTAGTATAGTACCCCCTTAGTTCCAAAAAAATTCTCATATGGAATTTGTCCCATCTGCATAGCCATTCCAGCATATAGATTTTGACTTTGTAAATTATTTGCAAAGGAGGACAAAAATGGATTGGCGACGCTGGTCAAAGCTAAAACCAAACTCCAAATCACAACCAACCACATTTTAGGTCTCGGCAATTTCTTTCCTGTTTTTTCTTGAATATTTATCGATTCAATCCTATTCTTTCGTCTTTGCCTACGAGAAAGAGTTGAATTGACAGTTAAGTCATCAATTTCATTTTCGGTCATAATTCGCTCCTTGATTTCACTTCCTCCATTATAACAGAAAGCGCTTTGCATGTCATTTCTTATCGGGAGATCTAAACATATTCACTCCATGCTAATTCGCAAAAAATTAGGCTCTTTGGCGTTTTTTGTTCCTTTGAGAAGCTTTTTTCTACAATGTTCAACCGTTCTATTTGAAAAGTTGCTTATTTTATAAACTTCCGACGAACTTCCGATATAAAGTAAAGGGAACCTGTGATAATCAAAATCCCTTGCCCTTCAGATTGCCACTTCTCAATAAATTGTTGATAATCCGCAACAAAGTCTCGATCTTGTTGATTCTCCTCAGACAAGGCACCGTCATAAGCAAAGCTAGTCAAAATAAGGGGAACATGAGGCAGTCTTTTCTCTAACAATCCCAACATTTCTTTAAAGTCCTTACGCCGAAGGGCTGAAAAGAGAATAGTAACAGGTTCTTCTTGTTCTTGAATAAATTCAACCAGACATTCGATAGCGGGGACATTGTGGGCTCCGTCCAAATAGATTTTTGGCCCTTGAGCAACCAATTCCAAACGACCAGGCCAGCTGGTTTGGGCAAGGGCTTGTTGAATCAACTGAGGTTGAATGTCTTTTTGGATATTGGTCATATAGAGTAGAAAAGTTTGTAGGGCTACGGCCGCATTCTCTTCTTGGTGATGGCCAGCCAGACCCAGAACCAATTCTGACAGATCAATATCCGCATTGCTGAACTGTCTTGCTTTATAGGTGAATTCCTGACCAAATTGGTAGACAGGTGCTTGTTTGTCAAGGGCAATTTGGCGACAGATAGCTGTGGTTTCTGGAGAAAGTGGTCCAAGGACGACAGGCACGTTTTCTTTGATAATCCCTGCTTTCTGCTCTGCTATTTCCCTTAAAGTCGAGCCTAGTAAATCCTGATGGTCCATGCCGATGGAGGTGATAACGCTTAGAGCTGGTGCCACGACATTGGTCGTATCCAAAAGCCCTCCGATGCCCACCTCTACTAGTGCCACATCGGGTTGATGAGCTTCGAAATAGAGGAACATAATAAGCACCATGACCTCAAAATAGCGAAAAGGCTCATAACGAGTGGCGACTTCCTGCTCCAAATCGTAGACTTTCTGTAAATAGTGCTGAAAATCATGGTCTGAAATGGGCTGGCTGTCAATACAAATCCTGTCGTGTACACTCACCATGTGGGGGGATACAAAACTTCCGACACGCAAGCCATGTGCCTGAAATAGCTGGCGCATAAAGGCAATAGTCGATCCCTTGCCATTGGTTCCAGCGACATGAATGACCGGAACTGCAAACTGGAGATTCCCTAGCAGTTCTAGGGAATACTCAATCTTTTCCATCTTGTAATGAAAAACCTGACCTTGTTTGGTGTTTAACCAATTTTCTAACATAGCCACCTCCTACATACTGTCTAGTATAACAAAAAAGCTAACTACGTAGTTAGCTTTTTATGACATTTTTTACAATCCCCACCAGCCAAGCCAACCAGTACCAAACACACAGATTGATTTAAAAACTGTAATCACTAGCTATCTCCTTTAAACTTTTTTTTATTATAGTTTAATGGAAGCTAGGTAAAGTTAACAGGACATTTTTGTCCTAAAGTCGTGAATCCTCTTCCCAGTCTTCTTTAATTTTGTGAACTAGATGATCATTTCCAATGAGCTTCGCAAAAAGGGTAGCCTCTTTAAAGTAACTCTGTGCGGCATCTCGGTTCTTATTAACGTGGAGCTCGTATTTCCACTTCAATAAGTTTAAGATAGGTTTCTTTTGAAAATCTTGAGTTAAAACCATTATTTTATCTAAAGCATCAAAAAGAGACGGGATTTTCTCATAGTCTTCTCGATCTCCTAAAATCCCTATTGAGATTAATATAACATCCCTTAGAATAAATAACTCTTCTGAATCCATTACCTCCTGTTGATTAGGCAGATGGGTAACAAGTGAGGAAAAATAGTGATAGATTGTTGCGTCAGTTTCCCTATTTCTAATATGCTCAAGGTATAGTCGAATGATTAACAAGTCATTTATCGAATACTTTTCTTTACGATGAACTTGGTCAAAATAATCATCCAAAATCTCTTTTCCAAATTGATTAGACCGTGTTTCAAATACATCAATTGTCGACTGAAAAGCATCAATAGCTATTTGTTCTTCTTCTGGGAGCTCATCGTAATATTCATCATAAATGATTGTCAACATTTGATTACGTTGCTCTACCAAAAATTGGTCTCCATAGGTAGGAGTTCGTAATACCTCATATTTTAGACGCGAATAGCGTTCCGGAAGTTGAACATAATCCGGCATAAGCTCATATAAACCCATATTCAACCTGCTCGCTATAAAACCTATCTTTGAAAAAGTTGGTTTGCATTGTCCCGCTTCTATACGACTCAATTGACGAACAGATAATTCTAGTTCATCTTCACAGAATTCTTCACGCGTAATGGCTAATTTCTCCCGTAAATATCTCACACGTTGCCCAAATTCCTTATCGTTCACCCGCTATCCTCCTAAGTATTTTTTGTATATTATAACAAATTCGTTAATAAATTCACAATATATTTTTTTGCGCTTATAAATATGATACCGTTAACAATATGAATAGAACGAACAATGTGCACATAAAAATAGAGGCTGAGATATAAACTCCACCTCTAACTAAAATTTAGCTCCACAATCTCCTGTAAATTGGTGATCTTTTTGTTCTCTTTTATCCCGTCAATCTGCAAGTTGATACTGTGTATTCCCGCATGAATAGCTGTCTCCACATCAAGCAGACGGTCACCAATATAGTAAGTATGTTCCTTTTCCAGACCGTACTTGTCTATGAGAAATAGCAGAGCTTCTGGACTTGGTTTGCGAGCAAAACCAGAATCGCTGGTCAAGATTTCTGTGAAATGGTGACGGACACCCAAATCCTCCAAAACCTGAAAAGCATTGTCACTTTTGTGTGTATAAACGAAATTTTGAATTCCTTTCTCTGCTGTCCAATCCAGAATTTCACGCGCGTCAGCCATCAAGGGAATCTGTGTATTCTTTTCTTTCAAGGACGTCGCTCGTACACGGTTGAGTTCATCGCTATCCAGACCATACTTATCTGCATCACGCACCAGCAAGTCTTTAACAGAATAGCGGAGAATATATTTTCTCACCTCTTCACGGTCAAAAGGAAGTTCAAATTGCTCATAGGTTTCCTGAATTCCAGCCAAAATCGCTTCATACGAATCCAGAAGTGTTCCATCCAAATCCCAAATAAATGTCGGTGTCATCTTATCTCCATTCAAATGCTTGATAGGGCTTGTCCAATTGGTAGCCCATTTTTTCTGCGAGTTTCAAGGAAGTCAGAGTATGGGCATCCCAGCTAGGATAGAGACCACGCACTAGACAGACTAATATCAATTTGGCAACACAAACTGCTGCCAAACCCATCCTTCGATAGTCTTTTCTAGTATCAACCTCTATCTCAATCCCCCCTGAATAACTGGCATAAGACGAAGCACCAGAAACAACTTGCCCCTTGTGCACGATGACATAGCCTAGCCCCAACTCCAAAAACTGTGTCACATCCGCATAATTGCCAACCAAATCACGTGACCATTCCTCCTGTAAACAAGTCTGGTAAAGCTCTGAATGAATCGGATATAATTCAAAATCAGCTGACAAATTCTCTACCAAAGACTGTAAATACCCGAGGTCAAAGGCTGTATCTTTCTTCGTTGCATAACGGGTAAAGGCCCTAATCCTGTCTCCGTATGTCCCTTCAATCAAGTCAGACCAGGCTTGGGTTTGGGGGACTAAAATAATATCCTTTCCCTCACACATTTTTAGCAAGTCTAGATTTGGTTTTCCGGCCAAAAAACCAAAGAAGCTCTGCCGTCCATAAAGAGCTAGAGCTGACTGGGGCGACTGACTATCATCAACATAAACTTGCCCCATTGTGCCTTCTAAACAGGTCCAAATAAGGGTTTCAGGCCAGTCTCCAAATAAGCTAGCTACTCGTCTCATCTGCTCTGCCATTATTTTTCCCTATATGGATAGCCCAAATGCTCGTAGGCTTTGGCGGTCGCGACCCGCCCCGTCCGGGTCCGCATGAGGAAACCTTGCTGAATTAGGTAGGGTTCATACATATCTTCCACTGTTTCGCGCTCTTCAGCGATATTGACCGATAGGGTGTTGAGGCCGACAGGACCACCGTCATACATCTCAATCATGGTACGGAGAATCTTTTGATCCACATAGTCCAACCCCTCACGGTCCACATCTAACATCGTTAAAGCCTTATCAGTGATCGTTTCATCAATCAACCCATCTCCCATAATCTGGGCAAAATCCCGTACCCGCTTAAGAAGGCGATTAGCGATACGAGGGGTCCCCCTTGACCGACGAGCCAGCTCAATCGCTGCTTCGTGAGTAATCTCCATCTCAAAAATATCTGCTGTGCGTTCGACTATCTCAGTCAAATCAGCCAACTCATAATACTCCATGTGACTAGAAATACCAAAACGAGCCCGCAGTGGATTGGATAACATCCCTGCACGTGTGGTAGCACCAATCAAAGTAAAGGGTGGTAAGTCCAGGTGTACTGAGCGATTAGCTTCTCCAGATCCAATCATAATATCAATGTAAAAATCCTCCATGGCACTATAAAGAATTTCCTCAACCGCCATTGGCATACGATGAATTTCGTCGATAAAGAGAACATCTCCCGGTTCCAAATCATTGAGTAATGCAACCAAATCGCCAGCTTTCTCAATAACAGGACCGCTGGTCTGCTTGATATTAACTCCCAACTCATTGGCAATAACAAAAGCCATGGTGGTCTTACCCAACCCTGGAGGTCCAAAAAGAAGAGTATGGTCTAAGGCTTCATCCCGTAATTTGGCAGCTTCAATAAAAATCTTCAGCTGATCCTTGACCTTATCTTGTCCAATATATTCATTTAATTTTTGCGGACGTAAGGTACGCTCAACGTATTCCTCGTCCTGCATCGGTTCCATATCTAAAATTCTTGTCATACCTCTATTATAACATAGCAAATTGACTGATAGGAAAAACTTATATCCCTCTTTAAAAAAACAAAATTTTCAAGCAGAGGTATCTATGTTACTATTAATGAAATACTTCACAAAGGAGGTGCACATTCTGGATTGGACCTTTATTCGAGAATCTGTTCCACTCTATCAAGAGGCATTCATTCTAACGATCAGACTCGCATTCTTCGGGATTATAGGCGCTTTGGGCTTGGGTTTGATTATTAGTATCATCCGTTATTATCGTATTCCAGTTTTTCAACAGATTTCTACAGCTTATGTTGAATTGTCTCGAAATACCCCCTTGGTCATTCAACTTTTCTTCCTCTACTATGGTTTACCGCGATTAGGAATTGTACTTGATGCAGAAGTTTGTGCAATTGCTGGATTAATTTTTCTTGGTGGTTCTTACATGGCAGAATCTTTCCGCAGTGGCTTTGAAGCTATCAAGAAAAGTCAGATAGAAATCGGAGCTAGTTTGGGACTAACAAATTGGCAAATTTTCCTATATATTTTGCTACCTCAATCACTAGCTATCGCCTTGCCTTCATTTAGTGCTAATATTATCTTTCTCATCAAAGAAACTTCCGTCTTCTCCATTATTGCCTTGGCGGACCTCATGTATGTCGCTCAAGATTTGATTGGACTACAATACGAAACAGACGAAGCGCTCTTTCTCCTAGTGAGTTCCTATTTAATCATCTTGCTACCGCTTTCGCTCTTCTTCTATTATCTTGAAAGGAGGATTCGCCATGCAGGATATGGGCATTAAAGTCTTACTAGAGGGGAATAATTTACAACGGCTATTAGTCGGACTGAGTGTCACACTCTGGATTTCCTTTCTCTCTATCGGTATTTCCACCATTGCTGGACTAGTATTTGGCATCATCATGACTTCAAAAATTAAGCTGATTGTATGGATGTCACGGATTTATTTAGAAACCATTCGAATTGTACCCCAGCTGGTTCTACTCTTTCTTTTCTACTTTGGATTAGCACGGGGATTCAATATCAATATTTCAGGTGAATTGGCCGCGATTATTGTATTCTCACTATGGGGTACAGCTGAAATGGGAGATTTGGTCCGAGGAGCCATCACTTCTCTACCTAAACACCAATTCGACAGTGGGCTAGCTCTTGGTTTGAGTAAAGGGAGTCTTTATCGGTATGTGATTATTCCACAAGTTCTACGAAGACTACTCCCACAGGCAATTAACTTGGTCACCCGCATGATCAAAACCAGCTCTTTGGTTATCCTCATTGGCGTAGTAGAAGTCAATAAAATCGGACAACAGATTATTGATTTTTACAGGACTAGCTCCCCAAGCGTGTCCTTATGGATTTACGGTGTGATTTTCTGTATTTACTTTATGATTTGTTTCCCAATATCTGCATTTTCTCGCTATCTTGAATCGATTTGGAAGGAGTGAAGTCGTGAGCCATCCTGTCTTAGAATTACAAAATATTACTAAAAGCTTTGGTCAACAAACTATTCTCAATCATCTTTCCTTATCCGTTAAGGAAGGAGAAGTCGTCGTCATCCTAGGACCTTCTGGTTGTGGAAAGAGTACACTACTCCGTTGCATCAACAAACTTGAAGGCATTCAAGAGGGCGATATTTTATTAGATGGCCAATCTATTCTGTCTGGATCACTTTCTCTACAGGATATTCGTCAAAAAATTGGCATGGTCTTTCAAGATTATGAACTCTTTCCCCATATGGATGTCTTACAAAATCTGACCCTTGCTCCTGTCAAAGCCCTAAAACGCAACAAAGAAGAGGTCCAAGCAGAAGCCGAGACCTTGCTCAAACGGGTAGGACTAGAGCATAAAAAACATAGCTATGCCAGAGAATTATCTGGCGGGCAAAAGCAACGGGTAGCTATCATTCGTTCCCTCCTGATGCATCCTGAAATTTTATTATTTGATGAAGTCACTGCTTCTCTTGACCCAGAAATGGTTCGGGAAGTCTTGGTTCTTATCAATGATTTGGCAAAAGAAGGACGGACCATGCTGATTGTGACGCATGAAATGGAATTCGCACGCGCCATTGCTGATCGCATCATTTTCATGGACAAGGGAGAAATTATCGAAGAAAATACCGCTCAGAATTTCTTCCAACATCCACAAACACAACGGGCTCAAGCCTTTCTAACAACTTTTGACTTTAATCATTTTTAAAAGGAGAATTTTATGAAAATTTTTAAACCTATTTTTGCTATTTTTAGTGTCTTAGCTGCAGTTATTTTAGTTGCCTGCAGCAACGCAAGCGGTTCTTCAACTAGTTCCAGCAGTCCAACAAGCGGTGCAACCGCACGTACTCTTGAAGAAATCAAAGAAAGTGGAACAGTCAAAATCGGTGTTTTCAGTGACAAGAAACCATTTGGCTATGTGGATGCAAATGGTGAATACCAAGGATATGACGTCTATCTAGGCAACCGCTTGGCAAAAGAATTGGGCGTTGAGGTAGAGTACGTCCCTGTCGAAGCCGCAAACCGTGTGGAGTATCTCACTTCTGCCAAGGTTGACATCATCCTAGCCAACTTCACAGTAACAGATGAGCGAAAAGAACAAGTAGACTTCGCCCTTCCTTACATGAAAGTATCCCTCGGTATTGTATCTCCAAGCTCTGCTGTCATCACTGATCCAGAACAACTCAATGGTAAAACCCTCATCGTCAGCAAAGGTACCACAGCTGAACTTTATTTCGAAGAGAATTACCCAGAAGTCAAACTTCAAAAATACAACCAATACAGCGAAGCCTATGCTGCCCTCTTAGACGGACGTGGCGATGCCATGAGTACAGACAATACTGAAGTTCTCGCATGGGCCTTGGAAAACAAAGGTTTCGAGGTTGGTGTAAAAGCGCTAGGAGATGTAGACACTATCGCTCCTGCCGTCCAAAAAGGAAACACCGAATTACTTGATTTCATCAACCAAACAATTGAAAAACTTGGTGAGGAAGAATTCTTCCATAAAGCCTACCAAGAAACTCTTCAACCAGTGTATGGTGATGCTGCTCAAGCTGATGATCTTGTTGTAGAAGGTGGAGTTGTTAAATAATATTTGAAGAATAATAAGGTGCAGAGTTAGTCTGCATCTTTTTTTGATAAAAATGAAAACAGCCGACTTTTGCCGACTGCTCTCAGGAGATTATATGATACCTAGCTCTTGTCGCTTGCGACTTAGAGCTAGAGACACCTTTAGGTGAAAAGTATTTCTGTTATTTCTAGCTTGGATATAGTATAACTCGCCAAGCTTAAGGAAAACTAAAATGAATAGTTGAGCTTATTTTTTTTATTTACGCTCCTGTCTTATATCCTTTTCTAGTTTTTTATTTTAAGATACAGTCTGCTACTCTTCACTTTTCCATTTTTGAATCAATACACGATTAGTAAAATGCATTATACCAATTGCGACCAAAGCTTTTTCCTGCATTATAAATACTACCAAAAGCACGAGTTGCATAATCTACTAACTTATCAACATCAACTTTAAAATTATAACTACCGCCACTTACATAGTGTAAATCAGTATCACTTAGACATAGGAACTGATTTTCCAGTTTTCCAAAATTATTCATTGCTTATTTTCCTTTCTTACCTAAACATTGCATTGTAAACATAGCGACCAAAGTCTTTCCCAGCAGAATAAACTGGTCCTAACACCAGTGTTGCTAGGCAATATACAAGAATAACCCCTGCAACAAAAGTAACTATTTTTACAACAGGAGATTGTTGATCATAAAGCTGATTCAGCTTTTGAAACCCCAAATCAATCGACTGCAGCATATTCCCCATCTAGTAGCCTCTTCGTTTCGCTTTCGCTTCAAAAGCACCATCTAATGCTCCAAAAATATAGGTTCCAGCAATTGCAACACCACTTGCTATTGCAACTCCTAAAAAGATGCTACCTCCTGAAGATTCTTGTAGTTGTTCATCCATTACCAATGGATACTTCATTTCTAATTCACCAAACATCTATTTTTTCCTCCTTATTATTTGTAATATATCTGTGTTGGTTTTCAATCAGATTACAATTTGCTCTCTGAACTATCTTACTCGACAACTGGAGGCCCGTTAATTGACATTGAATTGATGAATTGTATTTTCAAGCAAATAGTTGGTATGTTACGCCCTTGCACATTACATACATACCTCAGTATATCCTTCCCCTCCTTTCCATTCATTGTGACATGTGAAGGATAGCTCCCTCACTTTACTTATTCGTAAACAAACCACAATTTTTCCTTAATATCATTTATTACTACTCAATGAGAATGAAATTCACTAACTTCAAAGCGCGGAATCTTTCACGACTAGTATAAAAAAGGGTATGTCTATCAATCTGATAGACATACCCTTCTTCTATTCCTTACCTAAAAATTCATCTATGAAATATTGAAAATACGTCTTCTTACCTGTAATCACGACAAACTGGCCTTCCATTCCATACCTCAATTGTTCAGCCATTTCTGTTGATATCCTGGTTTCTGCTTCAACTTTGAAAAAATTACCAGCTTCCGTTTGAATGGCAGTACTTGCAATTTCTGATATGTTGGACTGCAGTGCTAGTCGTTTCTCTCCCTTCCCTTGTAATGAAAACTGGATATTATCCTTTAATGAGATACTTGCAATATCTTTCGAAGGAATATATGCTGTAATCTTCATTTTCTTAGCTTCCGTTAGAACGGGATAAACATATGCAATAATTGTTCCTTCTGGAATCATCATTGAGCCCTCAACTTCTGTATTTAAATGAACAACCCCTGCCTGATCAGCAATAATTTTTGTCTTATCCATTGCTTGTTTTTGAACCGTAAGTGTTGCTTCTAGTTCTCTTAATTGAGAAGACAACAAGGTCATTTCCTGACCAACCTTGGTTAAATATTGAGCTTCCAATGATGCCGACTGACTATCCAAACTATTCGTATACGATTGTTGTACTCCTGCACCAGCATATTGCAATTTATAACTGGCCAGTTGAGTCTCTACTTGACTGATTTGATTATCGATTTGAGCGACGAATGATTCTTGACTGGCAACTGCATCCTCTGATTGTGCTAACTGATACTGTGCATAGATTGAATAGCCAACATTCTCCTCATCAATGACACCATCAGACTGAATGGCCCATTTCAATTCTCTATAGTCTGCTAAGGCTTTCTCCGTTTGATGCATTACTTTTTCCAATTCCAATTGTGATTGTTTTGCGGCTTGATTTTGAGATGCAATCGTTGCATTTTGTTGATCAATCGTACTTGCCAATGTTTCTAATTGATTGCAATAATCCTTAAACATTTGAGAATAACCATATTGATCTTCTTTCTCAAATTGATTACTTCCCGATTCCAAACTCTTCTTCAAGACATTGAGTTGAGAAATCTGATTTTTCAAAACAGCTATGTTTTCTTTGACCTTGTCTTCTTGGATTTGCTCATTCTCTGATTGATATTCTACTAATAAATCTCCAACTGAAATCTCTTGATTTTCGAATAAATGATTCCTCAGAATCTGATGATTACTGGTTGAGTGAATCTGTGCCAATCGTTGTACAGGTTCTACGGTTGCTCTTGTTGAAATGGTCATTTCTTTTTTAGCAACGATTGAAAAAAGAATGAGAAACAAAAACAATACACAACTAGGAATAATCACTCTACTGGCTACATTATGATAACGTCTGTTGTAAAATTCCGCACTTTCTAACAGATGATGGTCCATCTCTCACTCTCCTAACTATTTACTAAATATTCATAGAACCCTTGCTTGTCTAACAATTCCTTATGACTCCCTTGTTCTACAATTCTTCCCTTATCTAGCACAACAATATGTTCAGTACGCTCTGCAATGGTTAAACGATGAGCAATAAAAATCAGTGTTTTGTCCAATGACAATAGGTTGTCCACAATACGCTTCTCTGTCAAAATATCCAGACTACTGGTTGCCTCATCCAAAATCATAATAGGGGCATCCGTAAGAAGGGCACGCGCCAAGGCAATTCGCTGCCTTTGTCCACCGGAAATTCCAGCTCCATCAGAAGTCAATTCCGTTTGGTAATTCAGTGGCATTTTTTCAATATCTTCTCTAATACATGCCATTTCAACAGCCCACAAAATATCTTCTTGACTTGTTCCCTCTTTTGCACCTAGCAATAGATTTTCGAGAATTGTCCCATTAAAAACATAGGGTTGCTGTGGAAGATAATTGATATGCTGACGAAGTGTTTGCTTATCGATTTGATTAATGTTGACATTATTTAATCGAATCTCACCCTTGTAAGGATCATAAAAATCCACCATCATTTTAGCCAACGTCGTCTTCCCAGAACCAGAAACTCCAACAAAGGACACCTTTTCCCCTCGTTTAATTTTCAAATTAATATCTGTCAAAACATCCCTACCATAGCCATATTTATAATGCACTTTGTTGCATTCAATATCCCCCGAAAGTAACGAAAGGTCCGTCACAGATTTCTTTTCAGCAAATTCCGATTCAACCAAATAGACCTCGTTCAAGCGGGTATTGGCAACTTGAGCTGTCTGTAGTTTAGTTTGTAAATTGATGATATTTTCCAATGGATTCGTGAAATAGACCAATAAGGTATTGAAGGTAATCAGCTGCCCCAAAGTCATTTTCTGATCCATAATAAGACAAGCTCCTAACCAAAGAATAGCTACATTTAATACGAGTTGGGCCAAGCGCTTTAACACTTTTTGCTGCCCTTCGGCCTTGTTGTATGCAAATGATTTTTGTAAATAATCTACAAATTCTCTATCAATTTTCTGATAACGTTGTTTCTCACTTGTCAATGATTTTATGGTTTCAATACCATTGATATCTTCAATGATAGACGAAGAAAGAATTGCATTACTTTCCATCACTTCTTGATTCATCTTTTCAAATGGTTTCATAAACGCAAAAATGATTAGAGTATAGATTGGCAATGCCAATAAGGAAATAAAGAAAAGATAGACATTCTGACTAAATAGCACTACCGAAACAACCACAACAATCGATACATCTAAAAATATTGATAGTATGGTACTAGCTAAAGCATCAATAATAGAATTGGCATCTGTAAATCGTGAAACAATTTCCCCAGTTCGCCGAGTAGCAAAAAATGACATTGGTAGATGAAAAACATGTCTAATATAAGACAAAATCACATCAATAGAGAGTCGTTGCCCAAGAATAATTAATAAATACTCTTGGGCATAAGATAACAATTGTTGCAGGGCATAAACAACCACCAAACCGACTGAAATGACACCTAATGTTGTTTTCATCTGATTTGGAACATAAGTGTCAATAATGGATTGTAAATAATAGGAGCCCACAATGTTGATGAAAGTAACCAAGAGCGTTGCGAGAACAATATTTGTAATCAATCCCTTTTGTTTAGTCAACAATGGAATGAAAGAAAGTAACCCATGACTCTTCTCTTTATGAGGTTGATATTCCGGTTTGGGAGCCATGAATAGCGAAACTCCTGTCCACTCCTTTTCAAATTGTTCATGGGATAACTTTGTTAATTTCACTGATGGATCCGGGTCTGCAATATAGATATATTTCTTATCTGCCCCAATGACAACATAATAATGTAGTAACGTGCCATCTTTTACCACATGGGCAATGAAAGGATAGACCGCTTCCCTCATCGAAAACAAAGACATATCTGCCTTAATCGCACGCGTCTCAAACCCTAGCTCTTCAGCAACCTTTACTAAACCAAATGCTGTCGTGCCTTCCATAGTTGTCTTTGCCATTTCTCGCAAACTTGCTAAAGAATGATGAGAACGATAATATTCCAAGATCATAGCAAGCGCTGCTACACCACAGTCTCGTGTATCTACTTGTGCTCTATAATGACGTTTTCCAAATTTCATACCTATTCCCTTTTTCACCACAATTTTTGAGAAGAGCCTCCTCAATTAATTTATTCGTAAAAAAGAAAGTGGAAAATGAAACAAACACTACTAGTTTTATTTGCTGAACTAGGATTAAGCCCAACAGAAGCAATAATCAAGATGAGGATATATTCGTCTTTTGTAGTATCTTAGCCACTGACACATTTCCACCCTGGATTAATAACTTTGGGTGACCAATAACGTTATTGTCAACTAGTCAACTCATTTCTAATGTATGATTTTAAAAATAAAAATGAGAGGGAGCTGAGCAAAAAGTCCAAAATAAACAAAACTGCATGAAATCTTTCGCCTAAAAACGTTGATTTCATGCGGTTTATTATTTATAAAAGTTAAAAAATATTAGTTGGATTTCGAATTTTCCCAGCCCCTTCCTTGAAGTTTCGCTTTCTTCACAATGATGAGGAATAAACTTTTCAAACTGTAGAGAGATGAATCAGAATAAACCCTCAAAACTATTTATTTTCAATAATCCGTAAAAATCGCTCTACATAATGTGGATCCAAATCATTGTATTGACTACCTGCTGCCGAACTTTCTTTGGGAATTCCCAATTCCATCAGTCGCTGATCAAATTCTTCTAGCTCAATATAGGTGTCATCTGACACTAATTTCTGATTGACAGTCGGTTGCATGAACACTTTTTCTTCTCCATCTAAATCAATACAGTAGCTAAATGTTCCCTGTCGTTTAGTCTCATCTAGTGTAAACAACTTTGTCCCAAATCCTGTCCAGACCGACTTGACATCGCTGTAAACAAATTCTTTGGACGGAACAATCAGATTAATTTCAATGATACGATTATTAGTGACAGCTGTTGTTGTACTAATTAGCAGAACCATCAACAAGATACAACTTCCTATCAGAGCAAGTAGATATTTCCATGACAGCCTCAACAGTCTCACCAGTTTTCCAAAAAGTAATATAAGAGAAGTCATGACAAATAATATAAAAACCTTACTCAGACCAATCGAATACTCATAAAAGAGCCAATCACTTGGTAGAAAAAAAGTTTCTATCAACCAGCTAACAAAGATAAAGCAGGCAATCCCGACCACAAGGGAAACTAGTGCTATGGGAATCCACCAAACTTGACTGCGGTTTTTCTTACAAACCTTGTCCCGATTCTTCCACCAATTCACAAGATAATCTCTCCACAGGAGTGTTATCCAGGCGGAAGCAAAAAGCGAGAGAATAGATAGTAAGAGTAGGTTTTCTTGGCGGCCTTGTTGAATTCTTGTAAACAACCAAAGAATCGGACCGGATAATATGAACGTCTGCAAAAGAGTCATCCAAATACTCGGTAGCATGGCATATTCTATGTCTTTTTTCAACTCTTGGAAATCATCGCTTTCCACATAAGTAATAGAATTCTGTATTTCTTCAAGCCAACCATCATTCTTCCCCAAGTCTTTGACCACTTGGTCTAGCAAATCAATCTTATTCGTCAATCTTTCTTGCTTCTGAATGATGGCTTGCTTTTTTCTCAACAAAGCCGATTTCAACTCTTCTTCTGACCATGTAAAAGATTCTTCTAACTCTGATAAAGAAAAATCGAAATAGCGGAGCAACTTAATCAAACGAAGTTGCCGCACATTTTCCACTGAATAGTCACGATAATCGTTGACCGGATTTCTCTCCACAGAAATCAAACCCTTCTCCTCATACAGACGAATTGCCTTAGTTGACAGACCTGTCAACCTTTCCACATCTTTGACTCGCATCTTAATTCTCCATATTTGTTAATACATAAAGCATACACTATTCCCCTAGGGTTGAGTCAAGACTTTTCAGAAAAAAATAAGAACAGGAGCTATCCACTCCCGCTTTATTAACTTGCATTTGGTAAGTTTCTTAGAAAATCATTGTACAAATGGCTACGAGTCATTAGCTGTTGATGGTTCCCATAATCAGAAACCTGCCCATTTTTATCCAAGACGAGAATAGCGTCAGCTCCTTTTACAGTATGTAGGCGGTGAGCAATGGTCAATCGTGTCTTTCCAACTGTTAGACGATCAATCGCTTTGCTAATGATGTGTTCCGTCACATTATCTAAGCTTGCTGTTACTTCGTCTAAAAGATAGATAGGGTGCTCTAGTAACAAAGCTCTCGCAATATTTAAGCGTTGTTTCTGACCCTCTGACAGACCTGCACCATTTTCTAGAATCTGTGTATCTAAGCCTTGTTCCATCTCCGAAACTAACTTATTGAGACCCAACTCTTTTAAAATAAAGCAAATTCGTTCCTCCGATACAGCTTCATTTTTACCATATATAAGATTTTCCCTAATCGTTCCATGGAAAAGCGTATTGTCCTGTGGAATATAAGAAATCATGCTTCTCACTTGTTTTGCAGAAATTGACGATAGCGAGTGACCACCAATCAAAATATCTCCCTGGTAATCTTCATAAAACTTCATCAACAAAGAAAAAATCGTTGATTTCCCAGCACCACTTGGACCAACAACAGCCACATGCGAGCCCGCAGGGATTTCCACGGAAAGACCATTCAATACTTGATCTTCATTGTATGAGAAATGAACATCTTTCAATTGAATTGAAGCATCTTGAATCATCAATTCAGTTAATGGTTGTTCTTCCTTATTCTGTTCTAATAATTCTACCAGTCTCTTAGAAATCGCTTTAAATTCTGTCAATTCATTCAAAGATGAAACCATATCAATCACAGGTTCAATCAGTTGCATCATGTATAAAACAAAGGTTGTTAGTGTTGCTATTGTCATCATTCCGTTTGTTACTTCCATTCCTGCAACAAGTAACATTAAGATAATTAATCCCATCATTAAGCTACTAACTAGCGAATGTTGCACAACTGAATATTTTATTATGTTTTCAAAACTGAGAGCTAAACGGTCAAAAGCTCCTGTCATACTATGTAATTCAGATTCTTCTCCTTGAAAAGCCTTCATCAAACGGAAATGAGTAAATTTATGACTGATACGGCTAGAAATATCACCCAAACCCTTTTGATAATTTGAATAGCTGTTTTCTAATTTGTGGCTCATTGGCACCATTACTAAAGCTATAAGAGGCATCAGCAGTAGACTCATGAGAGTGAGAGAGGAACTAATAGTCCAAAGAAAATAAATAGAGCCTAGTAGAATAAGAACATTCATGAATAAGTTTGGAAGAACTACCGTTATAAAATTTAAAACAGCAGACATATCATTGGTTAGACGACTGGCAATGTCCCCTGATTGAAAGTGATCCAATGCAGAAACTTCCGAGTGTAACAAATCAGAATATATTGTTACTTGTACCTCCTTTATCGCCAAATTCCCAACCCTACAAATCAAATAGTTACCAAAAACTTTTATTACATTAATTAAGATAAAAAGTGAAAGGTAACCAATCAGTTTGATAGGATGTTCTAATAAATCAACAAGGAAGTGCTGATCTAGGAACTGTCCGATAACTTTTGGTACAAATAATCCCAAAATTACACCTGTTATACTTAATAAAATACCTAAAATGAATAGATTCTTTTTCAGATGACGATATATAAGCCTGCCTATTTTTTTCATAGTACTAAAATTCCAAATTTTTCATGCGAAATGCACCTGCAACATAAGAGAATAGACAATAAACAATGCCTACGCCCAATAACATTAAACAGCCGATGGTAATATTTGATTTTTCAAAGATAGTGACATAACCACTCGGAAAGAATGGGGCCAATGATGGAAAGAATATTGCGATACTCATTAATGCATTAAGGATTAACGCAATGATTAATGTAATACCGTTCCTGAAATATAGCGAACACACACTTGTCACAACCCCAACAATAACATATGACGAAATTACTGAGATTACTGAAAGAATAGAATAATTAAAATCTTGACTCCAAAAATTTAAACTCCCATACGGCAGATGTGCAACTTGAAGATAGTACACACCGAGCGAAATGATAAAGTACCCTATACTATAAATCAAAATTACTGTAAGCATACTTAATAATTTCATCAGTAGAATTTTAAATCTATTTATATCCTTATATAATAACAGTCTTTTTGATTGAACCTCTTGACGCATCATACTGATTGAAACAAAAGCTAATGCAATAGATGGGATGATCGAGTTGAACTGTAGATTAAATTGGCCATAATAAAAATCAAAAAATGCGATTTTAATATTTTCAGGCCCCGCAAAAGAGAACATTCTAGAATTCAACAATGTTGATATCAAATATAAAACTGGCGTTAAACAAAGTGACAGAAATATCTTGGTTTCTTTACGACTTAAAGTTGAGCGTAATTCTGGAAAAAACATCATATCTTTAGTCTCCCATCTCAAAATAATCTTTCAAATGGTTTTCTTTTATTTCAATTTTTTTAATGGCTTTTTGACTGGATAGTGTGTACATTAATTGATTCAAATAATCCGCCTCCGAATCGATTGTAACCTCAATTTTACCATCTTGGATACTTTCAAACAGTTCAATAGGTAATTGGACTTCTGATAAATCATCTTTCAATTGAATAATAACACTTGGAGCAGATTGAATCTGCATTTCCGTTTCAAGCCTGCCTCCTTCAATGTATACATAACGATTGCATAAAGCCTCTAATTCTCCTAATTGGTGACTAGAGATAATCATTGAAATATTTCGTTCTTGTGACCACTGTTTTAGTATCGAAATTAATTGATTTACTCCTAATGGATCTAGTCCAACAAATGGCTCATCAAGCAACAAGAATTCTGGCTCCGATACCAGGGCTATAGCCAAGGCTGTCCTTTGTTTCATTCCAAATGAAAAGCCTTTCGGTTTCCTATTTCTTGCTTCCCATAAATCAACTAAACGAAGTGTTTTCTCAATATTAGAATATTGTTCTTTTTTTCCATGAATATCTAGATAAAATTTCAAATTATCCATTACTGTCATTTCTGGATAAAAAACTGGTTCAATCATGATTCCAAAATTTGACAGAATATGCTTTGTCTGATGAATATTATGTCCAAAATACTCAATGCTCCCATCCGTAGGTCTTAGAGATTTTGCAATTAATTTCAATAAAGTAGACTTTCCTGCTCCGTTTTTCCCGATTAATCCTACAATATCTCCTTGATTAATCGTTAGATTCACATCTTTTAAAGAGTAGAAATCATTTCCTGAAAATCTTTTTGATAAATTCTCTATTTTTAACATACTATGCCTCCACTAGTGTTGTATTTCTATGCATCTGATAATAGTAATTTAATCCAAATATACTAAAATATAGAATTGTGGCAAAAATTAATTGAGAAGGATTAAGTAGAGAATTACTTACCTCCACTGTAAAATTACTTGTCTGTACTGTGTTTTGTAAAATATATTGTTGCCATTCTCCACTTTGTTCAGCAAAAATACCAAAAGAAATATAAAATAGTAGTGATAATAGTGGTACCATGATCAGTTTCTCTATGCCTGTATTCTTAGATTGTTTTATCAATTTATTCGTAACAACAACACTAACGATAAGTGGTAACACATATAGAAGACCAGCTAAAACAATTAGGGGCATATCGCTCAAAAATGTTATGGATATAAATACTAAAGCAGCATATAACATGGAAACAACAAACAACATAAATATTCTTCTCCTTAAATAATTTTCCCAACCACTACATTGTGTAACCAATGAATGGCAATAGAATATTGTAAACCAAATTTCAGACCTACCCTAGACAACAGATAACCTGCAGGTACTTTAATCATCGCATTTAACCAAAAATCTCCATTTATATGAAGTAATAACCCAAAAAGTAATGATGTCACTATAATAGTAAAAAACGTATGATATTCCTTAAATAAAATATGAAACGCGACATATCGAAATAAGTATTCCTCACAGATTGCAACAATCAGTGCTGTAAAAATTTCATCTGATTTAATAAAAATTGAATTCATCAGAAGAATGATAACGAGTATCAAAATAGACTGATTTTTGCTAAACGGAACCAATTCCTCTTCAAACTCGATTCCGATTTTCTTTGAAATAAAAGTGGGAATTAAAATAAATCCTGTACTCATTCCTACTAACTTAACAAATAAATGACCACTATCATTCTGTAGATTTTCCAACATTATTAATGCAACATTACCAATGTTTGCTATTAAACCAGCTAACATAATAAGAGCAACAACTATTATCAAATAAAATATTTTATTATTTTTAGCATGTGTATTCACAAACTATCTCCTAATATTCTATTTTTTCAAATGCCCTCATTCCTAAATAATAGAAAGCGCAACAATAGATACCACTAACAAAAATTAATCCAAATACAGCAAATAAGGTTGAGCTACCCAACTCAGCATACCCTGTTGGAAACAAGAATTTACCTAACGATAATTGAGGAGCTACATTTGAAAATAGCATAAATAGTACCCCACCAAGCACCGATGCTGCAACATTATACCGTATAGAAAGATTAGCTACTAAAAGAATAACAATAACATATACTGCTATTCGGGCTAAAATAATCAATAAATGATGTGATAGTGATTGGGGGGAACTTGGGAAGAAATGTCCTGAAATATAGTTATGAGGCAACATGAACACATAATAACAAATAAATGATGTGATAAATGTACCAATAGTAAAAATTCCTAAAATTTTCATCAGGTTATAGATCTTCGCTTTAAATATGAGTGGTTTTTCGATATCTTTAAATAAAAACAGACGTTTTGAAGAAATTTCATTTCTAAAGACACTCATCACACTGTAACTTAATAATAATGTTGGAATTGTGAGTTGCCACTGAGTATGCACGATTATCTGCCAAAACATGATAAACGAAATCTGTTCTCCTTCAGCGTAACTTGCAATACCAGCTTGAAAAATACTGACTAAAGCAGTTATCAACGGATATATCATACAAATTAAAAATAATACTATTTCTCTCTTACTTAAAATTGAACGAAAAACAGGTTTTAATAATTCCTTCATTTCTTTTCCTCTGTTTTTATAAACCAAGCTAGACGCGTAAATAGATACACGTCTAACTTCTTTTGTTTCCAAATTTTCACTTTATTTTATATGATTACCAATAGAATCTCTTGCCTTTGTACCCAAATTTTAAGAAACCAAAATTAAGTTCAAAACGAGAAGCAATTTTTCCAAACAATTTATGCATATTTATCTCCTATCTATTTTATTTATTATTTAATAAGACAAAATCAATCTTTCTATTCTAGTAAATTAATACATATATTCTTATTCGGTATCATCAGATTCATAACGATTTTAGAACATATATGTATTTCAGGTATTATTACCAATAGAAGACTTTACCGCGATAACCAAATTTCAAAAAACCTAGGTTTAATTCACAACGCCCCAATGTTTGACGAAAAAGTTTCTTCATATTCTTTCTCCTTTCATTTTTCCTACACTTGTTTATTCGTAAATCATTTGGAAAATGATTTATTTTTTCAAGTGTGTATCTCCTTGAGGGGTGTTTTCCCTCTCACTTACTTATTCGCAAAAATTTTACTTTTTGGAAAAATTTTTTATTTTTTTGAATAAGTTGTGAACTTGCTTCCTCCACACTTATCTGTTCGTAAACTTTTGTAAAAAATAATTTATTTTTACTCACGAATGATTGTATAGCGGAGGGAACTTGTTTTCCCCTTCACCTATTTATTCGCAAGTAAACAAAAAAATTCTCTGGAAAATCCAAAGAATTTTGATTTTTTTATAATCCAAGTCGAGCAAAGATATCATCCACCCGCTTAGCATAGTAGTCTGGGTTGAAGAGTTCATCGATTTCTTCCTGACTAAGTTTAGCTGTCACGCGCTCATCCGCTTCAAGAAGAGGCTTGAAGTCCACTTGATTGTCCCATGACTGTGCCGTTTTTGGTTGCACCAAGTCATAGGCTTCCTCACGGGTCATACCTTTCTCAATCAATTTGAGCATAACGCGCTGGCTGTAAATCAAGCCAAAAGTCGACTCCATATTACGTTTCATATTTTCAGGGAAGACCGTCAAATTCTTAACAATATTGCCAAAACGATTGAGCATGTAGTTAATAAGGATAGTCGTATCCGGCGTGATAATCCGCTCCGCTGACGAGTGGGAAATATCACGTTCGTGCCAGAGGGCCACATTCTCAAAAGCCGTTACTAAGTGACCACGCACCACACGAGCCAGACCGGTCATATTTTCAGAGCCGATCGGGTTGCGTTTATGAGGCATAGCAGAGCTGCCCTTTTGGCCTTTGGCGAAATACTCTTCGACTTCACGTTGTTCAGATTTTTGTAGTCCACGGATTTCTGTCGCCATACGCTCGATAGACGTTGCAATCAAGGCTAGGGCTGAGAAATATTCTGCGTGGAGGTCACGAGGAAGGACCTGAGTAGAAATTTCCTGCGGACGAATGCCCAATTTGCCACAAACATACTCTTCCACAAATGGAGGAATGTTAGCAAAGTTTCCAACCGCACCTGAAATTTTACCAGCCTCAACACCCTTGGCTGCCACATCAAAACGCTCCATGTTGCGTTTCATTTCACTGTACCAAGTTGCTAATTTAAGACCGAAGGTCGTTGGCTCCGCATGGACACCGTGAGTCCGACCCATCATAATGGTGTACTTGTGCTCACGAGCCTTGTCGGCGATGATATGGGTAAAGTTTTCAAGGTCACGACGGATAATGTCGTTGGCCTGCTTGTAAAGGTAGCCGTAAGCCGTGTCCACCACGTCGGTCGATGTCAGACCGTAATGGACCCACTTGCGTTCCTCACCAAGACTTTCCGAAACCGCTCGAGTGAAAGCCACCACATCGTGACGAGTTTCCTCTTCAATCTCTAAAATTCGGTCGATGTCAAAAGTCGCCTTCTCACGGATCAAAGCCACATCTTCCTTGGGAATCTCACCCAACTCAGCCCAAGCCTCATCAGCGAGGATTTCCACCTCCAACCAAGCCTTGTACTTGTTCTCTTCACTCCAAATAGCCGCCATCTCTGGGCGGGAATAACGATCAATCATTGTTTATGATACAGAGGGCGTTAAGAAAGCAAAAGAAAAATAGGAAACTGTCACTGTGTGCTAGCACACAAGACCATTTATCATTTTTCCGACGCTTTTAGACCGAGTTAAAATACTCGAACTTGCCCTCTCTCCTTTCTATCTTTAAATGTATTGGGTTTTTCTTGAATTTCAAAATCCCCTACAACTCTACCTCAACATCATCCGTCAACACCGTCACATGTCCCATTTTGCGATTGTGCTTCGCTTCTAGTTTACCATAAAAATGAAGATATGCGTTAGGATTTTCTTGAGAAAAGGCTTGTGCTGCTTCCATGTCTTGTCCGAGGACGTTGATCATTACGGCTGGAGAGAGCAGGCGGATAGGAGGGAGGGGTTGACCAAGGATACCCTGTATATGGGTATCAAACTGTGAAAAATCACAGGCTTCAATGGAATAATGTCCTGAATTATGTGGGCGAGGGGCGATTTCATTCACAAGAATTTCTTGCCCTGCCACAAACATTTCAACACAGAGGGTGCCTGCTAAATGGAGCTTGTCTGCGATTTGCAGGGCCATGATTTTGGCTTTTTCAGCTAGTTCATCTGAAATACGAGCAGGCACAATGGTCTTGTAAAGAATATTATTGCGGTGGATATTTTCCTGTACAGGAAAGACGGTGTAGTCGGAGCCATTGCCAGACACAAGGACTGAGATTTCCAGGTCGAAATTCACAAACTCTTCCAAAACACACTCGGCAGAGTTGGCTAACTGACTAGCCTCTACCAAGTCCGCCTCTTCTCGAATGACCTTCTGACCGTGTCCATCATAGCCCCCAGTGGCTGTCTTCAAGACGTAGTTTTTGCTGAGGTCCAGACCTTCTAGGTCTAGGCTAGAGGTAACCACTTTGTAAGGGGCGACTTGCACGCCAGCTTTTTTTGCTAAAAAATCCTTCTCAAAAATGCGGTTTTGGGAAATGCGGAGCAGGTCTGTCCCTTGAGGGAGCTGGCCGTCCTTGATGACCGCGTCCAGTCCGTCGGCATCGACATTTTCAAACTCGTAGGTCAGGATATCGCACCGCTCCGCCAACTGTTTGAGGGCCGCCACATCGTGATAGGGAGCGACGATGACCTCGCTAACCTTGGAAGCTGGGCAGTCCGCCGAGGGATCCAGCGTGATGACCTTGTGACCCATGTAAATGGCAGAAATAGCCATCATCTGCCCCAGCTGACCGCCGCCAATAATACCTATCGTTTTAGATGAGTTCATCTGACATAGCCTCCGCAATTTTTTCTTGTTCCTTGGCAAAGTCTACCAGCTGAGTTGCAATGGTTTGGTCTTCAATAGAGAGAATGCGAAGAGCTGTCAGAGCTGCATTGGTCGCACCTGCTTCACCAATAGCCATGGTTGCAACAGGCACACCGCCTGGCATTTGCACGATAGAATAGAGGGAATCCACTCCGCTGAGGGCACGGGATTGGACAGGGACGCCGATGACGGGCAGGGTGGTCTTGGCTGCTACCATACCTGGCAAATGAGCCGCACCGCCCGCTCCTGCGATAATAACCTTGACACCACGGCCACGCGCTTCCTCGGCGTGACGGAACATGAGGTCGGGCGTGCGGTGGGCAGAGACCACTTTCTTTTCATAGGCTACGCCAAATTTATCCAGCACATCGGCTGCTTTTTTCATGGTTTTCCAGTCAGAACTAGAACCCATAATGATGGAAATGATTGGTTTCATGATGTTACCTCGTTTATATCTTCTGCGTCTACTACCTGATAGCCTCTTTCTTTCAAGGCTTGAGCAAATAAACCACTGCCTACAATTTTCTGACCTGAAAACGTGCCATCATAAATCTGATTAACACCACAGGACGGACTTCTAGATTGTAGAATTGCCAGTTCTATCTCTTGCCCTTCCAGTCTTTCAAGCGTCTGGGCGATGCCTAGTTGAAATGCTTTGTCATAAGATGTTCCGTCCGCATCTCGGACACTTCCGTCAACAATCTCTACTGGCTTTCTCGGAATCGGCAAACCACCCGCAACCTCTGGACAAACCGATAGAACTTGCTTATCCGATACAAAATCAATAACTGCTTGATTGTAATTGTTTCCGCCGTTGTACTTGCAATTTTCTCCGAGAAGACAGGCGCTAACTAGAACACAGGCTTGCCTATTTTCCAAGCGCTTTTCCTCCAATATCTGTCCGATAAAAGAGGCCTGTCGTATCTTGTTTCTTCAGCTCCGAGTAAATTTTTTCCTGGGCTTCTTGGACGGTGTCTGCTGTGGTGACTAACATATAGACCCGACCGCCGTTTGATAGCAGTGCTCTGCTATTTTCCGCAAAACGAGCTCCTGCATAGTAGGTCGTGATTTCGCCCTTTGTCTTTTCTGGCAAGGTCACGCCTTTTTCGTAGTCCAGAGGATAACCGTTTGAAGCCACCACTACCCCAAGCGTCACGCCACTATCTAGCCAAGTCAGCTGTGTCGTGCGTTTGTGGAGGATATCGTCAATGTTCTGAGCAAAGTCAGAGGTCAAGCGAGGTAGGATAATCTGAGTTTCTGGGTCGCCAAATCGAGCGTTGAACTCAATGACTTTAGGACCTTGATCGGTCAGAATCAAGCCAGCATAGAGCACGCCCAGATAAGACCGCCCTTCCGCTATCATGCCTTCAAGAATGGGCTTGACAATAGTGTCAACCGCGGTCTCTACCACGCTTTGAGGCAGGTGGGGAACAGGAGCGTAAGCCCCCATTCCGCCTGTGTTAGGACCTTGGTCGCCGTCAAAGGCACGCTTGTGGTCCTGGGCTGTTGGCAGGATATAGAACTGGTCGCCGTTGACCAAGGCAAAGAGCGAGAACTCCTCACCCTCCAAAAACTCCTCGATGACTACGCGGGCACCCGAGTCACCGAACTTGTTGTCCAAGAGCATCTCCCGTGCCGCTTCGACCGCCTGCTCGACGGTTTCCGCCACGACCACACCCTTGCCCAGTGCCAATCCGTCCGCCTTGACCACGATTGGTGCACCCTGCTCTTCGATGTAGGCTTTGGCTTCTTCGAAGTTAGAAAAAGTGCCAAAGGCTGCTGTTGGAATGCCGTATTTGACCATGATTTGTTTGGCAAAGTCTTTTGACCACTCTAGCTCCGCGGCGAGACGACTCGGACCAAATGCCTTTAACCCAGCCTGTTCAAAATCATCAACGATACCTGCTGCCAGAGCATCATCTGGACCAACAAAAGTCCATGCAATATCATTTTCCTTTGCAAAGTTAATTAATGCAGAATGTTCGGAAATACCGATATTCACTAATTCAATCCCATCTAAAGTCATTCCATCATTTCCAGGAGCAACAAAGACCTGTTCTACCTGATCAGATGCCAACAACTTCTTTGCAATCGCATGTTCACGACCACCAGACCCAACAACCAAAAGTTTCATTTTTTATACCTCAAAAACGGATTTTCTATAAACAGTATAGCAAAAACAGACGGATTTTAATAGAAAAAACAGGGTAACGTTCGGGAATGGAAAAAGCTCACACAAGGTGAGCAAATTTCTCAATGTCTAAAATGTCTGACTCCTGTAAAGACCATGGACAAGCCGTACTTGTTGGCCATGTCAATGGAATCCTGGTCACGGACGGATCCACCAGGCTGAATGATGGCCTTAATACCTGCTGCAGCAATCTCTTCCACGTTATCTGCAAATGGGAAAAATGCATCCGATGCTAAAACAGCACCATCCAAACGGTCCTTAGCTTGCTCGATAGCAATGCGGACGGAAGCTACACGGTTGGTTTGCCCCGGTCCCACCCCCAAGGTCATCTTGTCATTGGTGATGATGATTCCGTTGGATTTGACATACTTAGAAGACTTCCAGGCGAACTCCATAGCTGCCCACTCTTGCTCGGACGGTTGACGCTCAGTCACAACCTGCCAGTCCGCTGGGTTTTCCACCACCACGTCCTGATTCTGCACCAAGAGACCACCAACAACGCCTGTGAACTCCTTTTCTACTTCACTAGCATCTTGAGCATCAAAAGCCAATTCTAAAATGCGAAGATTTTTCTTTTTATTGGTCAAAATTGCTAACGCTTCTGCCGAGTAGCTCGGTGCGATGATGATCTCTAAGAAAATCGGATGCATCTTTTCAGCAGTCGCAGCGTCTACTTCTCTGTTGAGTACAACGATTCCTCCGAAAATCGATACTGGATCAGCCTCATAGGCATAATCCCACGCCTTTTCAATAGTATCTGCTTGTCCGATACCACATGGATTCATATGTTTAAGAGCTACAACAGTTGGACGGTCCTTGAAATCACGGATAATACGAATAGCGGCATCCGCATCACGAATGTTATTGAAGGATAGTTCCTTCCCGTTTAACTGCTTAGCAGATGCAATGGAATATGCAGTCGGAAGTGCGTTTTGGTAGAAATCCGCATTTTGTTGTGGATTTTCTCCATAGCGCATTGGCTGATTAAGGTCATAAGTAAGAGTAAGTTTCTCAGGTTTCTCTTCACCTACTTGCTTAGTAAAATAATCTGCTATTAGGGCATCATAAGCTGCGGTATGACGAAAGACCTTCGCTGCTAATCGCTGACGCGTTGAGTAGCTAGTTTCCCCCTGCTCTGCTATTTCTCCTAAAACTGTTGGATAGTCTGCCGGGTCTACCACAACTGTCACACTGGCATGGTTCTTGGCTGCCGAACGAAGCATAGAGGGACCACCAATATCAATGTTCTCCACTGCCAAATCATAGGTTACATCCGGGCGAAGAATTGTTTCTTTGAATGGATAAAGGTTGACTACCACCAAATCAATCAAGCCAATTTCATGGTCGCTAGCAGCTTGCAAATGGCTGTCCAAATCCCGACGCGCCAACAAACCACCGTGAATTTTCGGATGAAGAGTCTTGACACGACCATCCATCATCTCTGGAAAACCTGTCACATCATCAATGGCAATAGTGGGAATACCCGCCTGATCCAATGTAACTTTTGTGCCTCCAGTTGAGATAATCTCCCAACCAAAACTGTTTAATTCCTTAGCAAATTCAACGATACCATTCTTATCAGATACGCTAATTAACGCACGCTTTGTCATGTTTACTCCTTCTTCTACACTTTTACTATTTGATTTGAGTCATTAAAAATCCTGATAAAATCAAGGATAATCCATAGGCCAATATCAAACGTGCTGGATTTTCTAAGTTTGCAAAAATAAAGCTATTAAATAGCAGAGCAGCTAAAACAAATACCAAAACAAATGAGATTATTTTCTTTATCATAACTCTATCCTTTCTACCCCCAGCTCTTCTAAAACTGTTGGATAAAGCTGATATTCTGCGGCGTGAATCCGTTCCTCAAACTGCTCCAAATGATCATCAGCCAACCTAGGTACACGGACTTGTTTAATAATTTGACCTGTATCGACACCACTGTCGACCCAGTGAACCGTCACACCACTCTCTGGAACGTCAGCTTTCCAGGCATCTTCAATCCCATGGGCTCCTGGAAATTCTGGCAGATAAGCCGGATGAATATTGATAATCCGTCCCTCATACTTAGCAAGCAATGTAGGGCCAACAATCTTCATATAGCCAGCTAAAACAACCAGATCAATCTGGTGTTTGTCCAATAAGTCAATAAGTGCTTTTTCATATGCCTGTTTATCAGCAAACTCCTTCAGTTCAAAAGCATAGGCTGGAACTCCTAATGTTTCAGCTCTCTTTAAAACGAAAGCATCTCTATGATCTGAAAAAACAAAATGTACCTTGAATTGTTCAGCTATAACTTGAAAATTGGAACCATTACCAGAGGCAAAAATTGCTATTCGCTTCATTTGATTATCACACTCTTGTCTTCTTTGATTACAATACGACCAATTTCATAAACTTCTTCATTGACTGATTCTCGAACCTTGTCAACCTTTTCAGGACTGACTGCTAACACCAAACCAATCCCCATGTTGAAGATTTCAAACATTTCTTCGTGTTTGATTTTGCCATATGTTTCAAGGGCAGTGAAGATAGGAAGGACCGGAATCTTATCTTCTTCAATCTCTGCCGCTAAATCATCTGAAAACATACGAGGGATATTTTCAACAAATCCACCGCCAGTGATATGAGCGATACCATTTACAAGTTCATTTTTTACCAATGGTAGTACTTGTTGGACATAAATACGCGTTGGTTCTAGTAAGACATCCTTAAGAGCTTTGCCATTGAGCTCTGGCAACAGAGCGTCACCATCAAGATCCGCAAAAACACGGCGAACCAATGAATAACCATTAGAGTGGATGCCACTTGAAGCTAAGCCGAGTAAGATATCACCTTCTTTGACCTTACTTCCGTCAATAATTTGTGATTTCTCAGCGATTCCGACTGCAAAACCGGCTAAATCATAATCATCTTTGCCGTACATGCCAGGCATTTCAGCAGTTTCACCACCAATCAACCCACACCCTGCTTGGACACAGCCTTCTGCAACACCCGCCACTACTTGTTCCAATTTAGCTGGCTCATTTTTCCCTGTCGCAATATAGTCAAGAAAATAAAGCGGTTCTGCACCTGCTGCAATAATATCATTGACACACATCGCAACACAATCTTGGCCAATTGTGTCATGTTTGTCATATTGAATTGCAAGCATAAGCTTAGTACCAACACCATCAGTTCCTGATACTAAAACAGGCTCTTTTACATCTAATTTGGTTAAGTCAAACATACCACCAAAACCACCTAGTGCCCCCATGACACCCAATCGTTCTGTCCGAGCAACGTGTTTTTTGATACGTTCAACTACTTCATAACCCGCTTCGACATCCACTCCTGACTGAGCATAAGCATTTTTATTCGTCATTCTATTTCCTTTCCTCTAAAAACTTTACAGTTGATTGACAAGGTTTACAAGGTTGTCAATATTGATTGACACTTATTTATCTCTTTTGACATTCTCTATGTAGAAACTAGTTTTCTCTTCTAAGCTTCGAAGATATTCTTCCTCATAGTCATAAAGGGGCGTTGGAAATTCTCCATCAAAATACGCCACACAGAGCCCACCCTTTGGTGCATCTGTTTTTATACCAATCGAGTCTATCAAACCATCTAATGACAGATAGGTAAGGCTATCAGCTCCTATAATTTCACAAACCTCATCTACAGAATGATTGGCTGAAATCAGTTCTCTACGTGTTTGAATATCAATTCCATAAAAACATGGATACTTCAGTTCAGGACTACCGATAGCAACATGGACTTCTTTCGCACCAGCATCACGTAACAGTTGGACAATACGACGACTCGTTGTTCCTCGAACAATTGAATCGTCAATCATAACCACGCGCTTATCCTTAACAACACTGGAAACAGCTGATAACTTCATGCGAACACCCTGTTCCCGTAATTCCTGTGTAGGCTGGATAAAGGTCCTTTGAATGTACTGATTTTTTATCAGCCCCATCTCATTTGGCAAACCGGACTCCTCTGCAAAACCCATTGCAGCTGAAAGTGATGAATTTGGCACACCAACAACAATATCTGCTTCGTGTTGAAATTCTTGAGCCAAACGGCGCCCCATATTTTTTCGGGCAGTATGAACATTTATCCCATGAATGACAGAATCTGGACGCGCAAAGTAGATATATTCCATCGAACAGACTGCAAGTTGTGTATCCGTCGTATAGGTATCATAGCGAATTCCTGAATCATCAATAATGACCATCTCTCCCGGCTCAACATCACGAACCCATTCTGCTCCAACAACTTCAAACGCACATGTCTCGCTGGCAACGACCCAAGCCCCGTTCTTCATCTTTCCAATAGATAATGGACGAAAACCGTTTGGATCCAAGGCTGCAACCATTTTATCTTCTAACATAATCAAGTAGGCAAATCCACCCTTGACAGTATTAAGAGCTTCCTTGATTTTACCCATCAGGTCTGGATTATGACTGCGACGAATCAAATGCATCAAAATTTCAGTATCAGATGAACTTGAAAAAATCGAACCATTTTTTTCTAATTCTGCCTTTAAACTAACTGCATTAGTCAAATTGCCATTATGAGCTAGTCCAACTTGCATATCTGAAAAATCAAAGAGAAAAGGTTGAATGTTATGGATAGAAGCTGAACCTGACGTGGCATAGCGAACATGACCTATCGCTGCTCTCCCAGTGAGACGTTCTAGGTCTTCTGACTTTTTAAAAACATCCGCAATCAACCCTGTATCCCGATGACGACGTAAATGTCCTTCATCATTTGCTAAAATCCCTGCGCCTTCTTGACCTCGGTGCTGCAAACTATGGAGTCCAAAATATGTGACCTGAGCAGCTTGCGGATGACCCCAAATCCCAAAGACTCCGCATTCTTCATTAAGTGATTTAACTTCGTACATGTTATTCCCTTTATTATGTTTATTCAACCAGAATGATGACTGAACTTTCTTATTCTGTAAAATAGCGAACCGCTGATGCAAATAAGCCCTGGTCTTTATTCCCCGGAATATTTTGGAAGAGACCAGTTTCATAACGCTCTGAATGTCCCATTTTCCCAATGATTTGACCATTGGCACTAGTAATTCCTTCTATCGCATGATATGAGCCATTTGGATTGTATTTTGAATCCATACTTGGTTGACCAGTGAAATCCACGTATTGACTGAAAATTTGGCCATTGTTGCGCAAAACTTCAAATTCTTCATCAGTAACTACAAATTTCCCTTCACCATGAGAAACTGGAATAGCGTGAATATCTCCAACTTGAACTCCTGATAACCATGGAGAATTTACATTAGCAATGCGTGTCTCAACCATTTTTGCAACGTGCTGGTTAGCATCGTTATAGAAGAGAGTTGGACTGGTTTCCACTACTTCTTCAAAATTCCCATAAGGTAATAAGCCTGATTTAACAAGGGCTTGGAAACCATTACAGATTCCGATAATGAGACCACCTTTTTCGATAAACTGGTCAATAGCTGAACGGACCTTGGCATTTCGCAAGATAGTCACGATAAATTTAGCAGAACCATCTGGCTCATCGGCTGCTGAAAAACCACCTGCAAAGAAAAGAATATTAGCCTTGTCAATATTGTCCACCATTGTGTCAACGGAATGTTCGATACTCTTTCCATCTAAGGTTACAAATGGCACTAGATTTACCTGGGCACCAGCTTGTTCAAACGCCTTGGCTGAGTCATACTCAGAGTTAGTTCCTGGGAAAACTGGAATGTACACCAGTGGAACATCAACTTTTTTCTTGGCTCTACGAATCGTTGTTTTCGCAATGGCTGGAACATCCTCTATAGAAGTGTTTTGTTTAAATTCTGTCGGATAGACCTCTTCAAGTTTTCCTTCAAAAGCAGCTTGTACATCTTGTCCAAATAACTTGACACCATTGACAACAAGTGTAAACTCTTCAGTTGTCTGTCCAATTTTCACTGCTCCTGATATTTCTTCAGTAGAAGTAAAGACAAAACCACCTAATTGACCTGTCAGACATGTTTCTACGGTTTCTAATTCAATTGTCGCACCAATCTGATTTCCAAAGGTCATAAGAGCTATACTTTCTAAAACACCACCATACTTAACAGCACTTGCTGCTGTAATCGCATAAGTATTCTGCCATTTTTCAAAAGTCTCAAAGTTTGACTTGATGAATGTAAAATCTATGTCTTCCGATAAAATTTGACCTGGAAGATAATAGATATTCTCACTGGTTGTTTTGAACTCAGGAGAAAGAACCTTGCGACTATCTGCAGTGGTTACACCAAAAGCAACTAGTGTCGGAGGAACCGTTAGTTCTTCAAAAGTACCAGACATAGAGTCCTTACCCCCAATAGATGGTAAACCTAGCTGAATTTGAGCCTCAATTGAGCCAAGTAAAGCCGCTACAGGCTGTCCAAACCGTTCCGCCTGTTTATCCATTCTTTGGAAATACTCTTGATAAGAGAAACGGGCCTTAGACCAGTTTGCACCTGTTGCAACCAAACGAGCTGTTGCTTCAATCACCGCATACGCTGCACCATGATATGGAGACCACTCTGCTAAATATGGATGGTAACCTTGCGCCATAACCGAAGCTGTTGTCGTCACACCATCTTGGACAGGTAACTTTTGAACGGAACTTTCTGTCGGCGTCAACTGATAACGCCCACCAAGCGGATGATTCACTGTTGAACGACCAACTGAAGAGTCAAAAATAGTCTGCAATCCTTTTTGGCTAGCATGGTTGAGGTCTGAAAGAATTGTCTTCAAATCCTCTTCTAGGGTTTCAGGTGATGTCTGACGTAATTCGGGAAGGTTGACAGCATTGTCAACTACTTTTGCATCAACTACTACACGAACACCATTTGTATCAAGGAAAGAACGTTCCAAATCAACAATCGTTTGGCCATTCCAAGTCATGACTAGATTTGGTTTATCCGTCACTTTAGCTACTACAACAGCATGGATATTTTCTTCACGACAGGCTTCGATAAAAGTTTCTACATCCTCTGGACGAACGACTACACTCATCCGCTCTTGTGATTCTGAAATGGCAATCTCAGTTCCATTCAAACCTGCATACTTGAGTGGCACCTTATCTAAATCTATTTCCAAACCATCTGCTAACTCACCAATCGCTACACAGACACCTCCTGCACCAAAGTCATTCGACTTTTTAATCAGTCGTGTCACTTGTCCATTTCGGAATAAACGCTGAATTTTACGTTCTTCAATAGCATTTCCCTTTTGAACTTCTGCACCAGCTGTTTCGACCGATTCGACAGTCTGAACCTTAGACGAACCTGTTGCTCCACCGATACCATCTCGTCCAGTTTTACCACCAAGTAAGATGACCACATCACCAGCCACCGGTTTTTCACGGACTACATTTTCTTTCGGAGCAGCTCCAATTACCGCTCCAAGTTCCATACGTTTGGCAACGAAACCTGGGTGGAAGTATTCACGGACATAGGTCGTCGCAAGACCAATTTGGTTGCCGTAAGAAGAATAGCCATGTGCAGCTGTTTTTGAAATGATTTGTTGTGGTAATTTCCCATCACGTGTTGCAGTTAATGGTTGAGTGATATCTCCTGCACCTGAAATCCGCATTGCTTGATAGACATAAGACCGACCTGACAACGGATCACGGATAGCACCACCAATACAAGTTGCTGCCCCACCAAATGGTTCAATTTCTGTTGGGTGATTATGTGTTTCATTTTTGAACATGAGAAGCCAAGGTTCCTTCACTCCATCCACGTCCACTTCAATTTCTACTGAACAAGCGTTAATCTCATCAGAAACTTCCATATCATCCAACCGACCATTCACACGCTCATAGCGACCAAAAATAGTAGCCATATCCATTAAAGTTTGAGGCTTATCTGATCGACCTAGTTCTGAACGCATCGCAATGTATTTGTCATATGTCGCCTGCAATTGCTTTTGGAATTTTGAAGCTGAAAAATCAATCGTTCTGAGTTCTGTTTCAAATGTCGTATGCCGGCAGTGATCACTCCAATAAGTATCTAAGACTTTGAGCTCTGTTTCAGTTGGAACTCGACCGATTGATTTGAAATAGTCTTGGATAAATAATAAATCCTCCACTTCCATGGCCAAACCAACTTCACGCTTATACATCGCAAAGTCTTCAGCACTATAGTTTGCAAAAAATTCCAAATTTGGAATAGAGCTATCTGAAACAGAAAATTCCTGTTCCAGCAAAGGTGATTCCATATCTTTGAAACGAGAATCAACAGGATTAAGAAGATAATTCTTAATTGCAGCCAATTCTTCTTCTAGTACATTTCCATTTAAGATAAAAAGCTGACCAGTATGAACACGTACATTTTGACGGCTACCCAATAAAAGGAGAGCCTCTTGACTACTAGCTGCACGTTGATCAAATTGACCAGGGAGAGCCTCAATGGCAAAATAGACTGAGCTTTCTAAACCCAGTTCTTCTTCCAACAACGCCTTATCTGTTACCTGTTCCATGAAGATATGCTTAATCGCTTGTTCAAGCAATTCTTCCTCTAAATTGAAAATATCATATACCTGTACTAATCGAAGACTGGATAGACTAGTCAACTGCAAATTGTGAACCAATTCTTCGAGAAGAGCTTCTGCCTTAATTTGAAAATCTGCTTTTTTTTCAACAAAAATACGTTTTGCCATATTCAAGATACCAAGTCCGACAAGAAAAGCTGTCTTACACTTAGAAATCACCAAATACATTTAGTGGATTCTCAGTCTAATCATATTTTTCCGGACGGTTTCAATCCCTTTCTAAAATCCCCTATTTCACGCTCTGCAATTTTTCTAAAACAATCTCATAAACATCGGTCAACTCTCCAAGACCACGACGGAACACATCTTTATCAAGATGGTTTCCATCCACATCCCACAGACGACAATTATCCGGTGAAAATTCATCAGCCAATACAATTTGTCCTCTTTTATCAAATCCAAATTCCAATTTGAAATCTACCAACGTTAAACCAATCTGAGCGAACAGCTCTTTCAAGAGAACGTTGATTCGGCGAGTTTCTTCTTTAATATAAGCAATATCCTCTTGGCTAGCTATATTGAGAAACGTAACATGTTCATCATTAATAAAAGGGTCATCCAGCTCATCTTTTTTATAGTAAAACTCAACAATAGGATGAGTTAACTCAATACCTTCTTCCACACCAAAACGTTTTGAAAATGATCCAGCTGTAATATTACGCAATACCACCTCAAGAGGAATGATATCCACCTTCGCATTTAATTGTTCCGTATCTGATAAACGCTTGATATAATGCGTTTTTACACCAGCCTCATTTAACTTTTCAAAAATAAGCGAAGAAATCAGATTATTAAGCCGACCCTTCCCAGCAATCTGTTCTTTCTTACCACCATTAAAAGCCGTTGCCTGATCCTTGTACACTGCAACAATTTGATTATCATTACTTGTAGCAAAAATATCTTTAGCTTTTCCTGAATAGATAAGGTCTGTTTTCATAAAAATGTTCGCCTTTCACAAATTATTCTAACCTTTTTGTTTATTTTATCACAGCTTGTTCGTATATTCAAGAAATACCTTAATCTTCCTGTAAAAGTAAAGAAAAACGCCCGTAAACTACGAACGTTTTTGTGTTTCTTTATAAACAAAATCAACAATATCAGAAAGGGTTTCAAAGCGCTCAATTGCAGCATCTGGAATATCAATTCCAAACTCATCCTCCAAATTTAGCACAAATTCCATAATTTCAACAGAATCTGCAGCAATATTATCAGCCAAAGTCGACTCAGGTTGAACATTGAAATCCTCACCTTTTTCATCTTGAATCAATTCAACAACCCGCTGATAGACTTGTTCTCTATTCATTGTCTTCCTCCACTACAGAAAATTTGGCAACTGATTTGTCCACAATACCAGCTTCCAAAATCGAACGCGTCTGTTTAAGAGTGTAGAAAATTGATTGAGCATCGCTGGATCCATGGGCCTTGATAACTGGGGCTTTTAGACCAAGCAAGACAGCACCACCTGCAGTTTTATAGTCCATCGCCCCCAAGGCCTTTTTCAAGGTTGGCTTAACAAGTAGACCACCAATTTTAGCACGCAGACCACCATTCTTGATTGAGCCAGTCAACTGACTAACGATGGATTTTGCAGTCCCTTCAACTGTTTTCAGCACAGCGTTTCCCGTGAAACCATCCGTCACGACCACATCCGCCACACTGTTGAGCAACTCACGCGCTTCCACATTGCCAATAAAGTTAATCGACTTGTCTTCCGCCAAGAGTTTATAAGCCTCTTGGTGAACTGGCGTGCCCTTGGTATCTTCCGTACCGTTGTTCAAAAGTCCGACACGAGGTTGTTTGACTCCACGCACGTGCTCCGCGTAAAATGAGCCAAGAATACCATACTGATAGAGGTGATGAGCTGTATTTTCAGCATTTGCCCCCAAGTCCATCATATCAAATCCCTTACCGTCCATAGTCGGCAAGGTAGACATAAGACCAGGACGGTCGATGTTCTTGATGCGACCGACGACAAAGACGCCTGCCGCCAAAAGAGCACCTGTATTTCCAGCTGACAAGACCGCATCTGCCTGACCATCCTTGACAGCCTTGGTCGCTAGGACCATAGAAGCCTCTTTCTTACGACGAATAGCCTTGACCGGCTCGTCATCTGAATTGATTTTCTCAGTCGTATGGACGATACTGACACGTTCTGTCGCTGTCAAATACTGCTTGATTTTAGCCTCATCACCATAAAGTTGAATGTCAATGTCTGGAAAGGCAGCCAAGGCTTGATTGACACCTTCTACCACTGCCTGAGGGGCGTGGTCCCCACCCATAGCATCTACTGCAATACGTTTCATCTATCTAGTTCCTTCACTTTAGTCTTAGAGATATTATAGCACGATTTCAACTTTTTTCCTATTATTGAAAATAGCAGAGCAAATAAAACACCCCCTTCTCTCAGCAAGAAAAGGGATAACACCTTAAAACTCCATCTTTTTAAAATACTTCAATGTCAGATAGGCTAATACCGTCGAATAAACCAAGGTAACCAAAACAGATGTTCCTAATGTTGAAAACAGGCTTGCTCCTTCATACAAGGCATTAATATTACCAGTTGGAAAGAAACTAGCCAAACCAAATACACCTAAAATACTTGACCCAAGTGAGTAACCAAAGGCAACTGCCATAGTCGCTCCGACCCCTGAGTACAAGGAAACACAAGCAGCCAGTAAGACACAGACCAACATATCTAGCATACCACCAAGGATACTTTGTGCAAATCCTGCATTTTCTGTCGCATTCAAATGATCCCAGAAAGTCAAGGTCGCATAGTCCAAATGACCAATACGTGTGTAGTAATAAACTACCATCACCAATAGAAAGATTCCTGTATAGATGAGGACAATCGTCACCAGACTCAAGACCTTGGCCCAAAAGATGTCCTGACGCTTGATATCCTTATAGAGAAACATGGTATGGCTATCTGCCTCACCCTTGAAGACCGTATAAGTTAGATAAAAAAGGGCTAAAATCGGGAGAACAAAGTCACATGCAGATTGAAAGATTAAACTAGTTAGAGCAACGAATGATAAAAGATAGCCATTCGTCACATGTGGTACCATAAAGTTAGAACCTTTTGGTAAAAAGGTTGAAGCCAGAAAAAGGGTCGGAAAGAGGAAGGCAAAGGCAAGGAAAATCTTGGTTTCCTTCCTCTTCCAGACACTGGCAAAAACAGGTTTAAAAATTGCTAACATACTATTCACCTCGACTAAAAATTTCTTTCAAGTGGTTTTCTTTTACATGAAGCTTGCTGATCAAGTTTTGACTAGCTAGGTAGGCTAGGACAGCATTGAGTTCTCCGCTATTTGCCTGGGTAGAAATCTCTAGGACATCCCCATCCAGAGTAATCGCTTCTGTCAGATAGGCTGAGAGAGCTTCCTTATCTGCTCTGCCATTGACCTCTACCAAGACGCTTGGAGCTGACTGCCCAGCAAACTCATCTGCCAACTGACCTTTTTCGATATAGACATAGCGCTCACAGAGAGCTTCCAACTCGCCAAGCTGGTGACTAGAAATCAACATAGAGATATTACGTTCCTGTGACCAAGACTTGAGAATATCAATCAACTGTTGGACACCGACAGGGTCCAAGCCCACAAAAGGCTCATCTAAGATAAGAAAGTCTGGCTCTGCTACCATCGCGATAGCCAAAGCCGTCCGCTGTTTCATACCAAATGAGAATCCTTTTGGTTTACGATTGCGCGCCTCCCACAAGTCTAAGAGCTTGAGGGTCTTTTCTATATTTGGAAACATCTCTGTCCTACCATGCAAAGTCAGGTAAAACTTCAAATTATCAATAACCGACATCTCTGGATAGAAAACAGGGTCAATCATAATCCCAAAATCCTTGAGCAAGTTATCTGCCGTATGAATATCCACACCATTATAGGTAATGGTTCCTGTTGTCGGCTTGAGGGATTTAGCCATCAATTTCATAAGAGTCGATTTTCCAGCACCGTTTTTACCGATCAGGCCGACGATTTCACCTTTTTTAATCTCCAAACTCACATCTTTCAATGAGTAAAAGTCATTTCCAGCAAATTGTTTTGATAGGTTCTTAATTGTAAGCATTATTATTCTCTCTTTCTTAGGTATCTTTTAATATTCAATTTTTTCAAAATTCTTGCGTGCCGAACGATAGGCCAATCCAAAATATAGCAGGATCAAGCCTAGACTAATAGCAAGGGCAAGTCCAAATGGAAACTGTCCAGCCAGTTTGGTCGCATAGGTTGGTGGGAAAGCATAGCGAAAACCATTTAAGAGTGGGCCTACTTGAGCAAAGAGGTTAAAAAGTACCCCAGTCAAGACAGCCAGTAGGGTTGTTCGCTTGATGGATACTGCCGCTACCAGACTGATTAAAATCAGATTTAAGCCAATCATCGTCAAGATATAGAGCCAACTATAAGCAGCTTGATGAGCAGGAAGCCAGTGGAAACCATACTGGGGTGCAATGGTAAGGACATAGGTCAGGCTAGCGATAAGGACTGTCCCTAAGAAATAAATCACATAGACAGCAAAGAGACTGAGCAACTTGGCATGAAGAATACTGGATTTCTTGATATCCTTGTAAAGAAACAGGATTCCTGAACCAATCTCATCACGAAAGACCGACGATACGATAAAGCCCATGATTAAGGCAGGCAAGACCATCTGGAATTGCAACTCCAAAGCCGACACGATAAAGGAAAGCCAACTACTTGTCACATCTGTGTTGATTTGAGCATCTCCTATCCCAGACAAGCTAGTTACCAACAAGGGCAAGAAGGCAAAGGCTAAAAGAATATTCACATCACGTCTTTTAAAAACGGATTGAAATACTGAAGGAAACAGATTCATAATTTAACTCCTTAGGACTTGATTTGTTTTACAAAAAGAGTATAACCCAAAAGAGCAATAAAAAATGACCACTCTAATGAATGGTCGTTTATTTGTCATGAACGGTAAATGTTATGTTTCAGCCGTCTGTGGCACATGTAGTTCTTGACGGAATCGAAAAGCCTGACTAGTCGTCACCAGTCTAATAGATGGATAGTGTGACAGGATTTTCTGCACATTAGCCAAACCAATCCCTCGCCCCTCTCCCTTACTGGATTTTCCATAAGAAAAGATAGATTTTGTTTGAAGCCGTTCTTCCGCTGTGCTATTTTCAATGATAAGGATTTTTTCACCTTGGTCTTCAAAATAAGCCACAAGCAGACTCTTCTCAGCTGACAGACTGGCTGCCTCTATGGCATTGTCTAAAAAGATTGATAAGATAGTCACCATATCCAGCAATTCGATTCCTACTGGAGCAGTGCTGGCTTCTTCTATCTCAACGGTCAGCTGAATCCCCCGACTTTGAGTTTCCATCAGCTTAGCAGATAAAATACTTTTCATCGCAGTATTATCCAGATGAGCTAGATTTCCAATATCATAGGCATCTTGATAAAATTTCTGGTCTGTCCCTGCTAAAACCGTTTGATAGATAGCCTTGATTTCACTGACATCTTCCTGCTTGATAGCTTCATTGAGACTGACCAAGATATTGGTATAATCATGTCGAAAACTTCTAATGTCCTTATACAGGCTTTCCACATGCTGACTGTAGTCTTCTAAAGAAGATAATTGAGTATCCTTGGCCTCCTGCAATTCCTCAGTCAACTGCTCTTTTAGCTTGGTATTGAGGAAAAAGAGACTACCGATAAAGTAGGCAAAGTAAATCTTAATAAAATCTAGATAAACCTGACTGTCCCCTATACTAATAGCTACTGAAAAGTCCATTTCGCCTACTGATTGCCCAAAAACAAGTAACGCATGCACCACAACAACATAGAAGAGCATAGAATAAATTAGGTTCTTGAGACTCTTTTTAAACTTAGGGTAAGCAAAAACCTTCTTCATGTGCTGAAAATCAATTCCCAGCAAACGGATAAAGGTCCGATAAAAAGGAATAAAGAGCAAAAGGACCACTACCACAAAGAGAATATCTAACCATTCCAAACCTGTCTGCCATAGTTGAAAGGTTGTCCACTTAAGCTGGTAAATCCCAAAGGTTCGCTGAAATAAATCAACCAAGACAAAAGGTGCCAAACCGTAGAACAAGGATTGAGACCAAGTCCAAGACCGATGAAACACCAAGAGATAGACCAGGAAATAAAAGGGTTCAAGGTAGGGAATACTGTCTGGAAAAAGGATGAATAATCCCGAAAATAGACCTGAGAAAACAAGCAATCGCCACCATTTCAAGCTCAGCTGACTCAACTGGTTAAACACTCCAAGCTTGATAAACCAGTCGGTGAAGGACACTAGAAAAATGAGAACAATCGCTATCATTTACCCACCCTCTCCAGCAAACCTTTCAGTTTCATTCGAGAGACCAAGCAAGATTCCTCCTGTTCAAAATACACCATCCTCTCCACAGCATCCACACGAAGAATATTAGCAGGGTTGACCACATAAGCCCGATGGCTCTGGTACAATCGTTCATCCGTTTTAGCAATATCCGACACCTTGCCATAAAACTCTGTATGACCTGACTTGGTTGTCAAGACAACCTTATGAGGCGTTGAAGAGGTTTCAAAATACAAAATATCTGAAAAAGGAACTTGAATCTGAGAAAACTCACTCTTGAAAACAAAAGCATCATCGCTCACCGTCTGGCTGATATGATGGTAAGCATGTTGGAGAACATCTGCCACTGCTTCCTTAAAGGCAGGCTCATCCAACCCCTTATCAATAAAATCAAGAGCTGACACACGGTATTTATAGGTCAAAGGCATAAATTCCGAATGCGTCGTCACAAAAACAATCACAGCATGCGGATCACGCGCTCTTATCTCCCGCGCAATCTCCATCCCTTTCTTCTCCTCCCCTCTAATCTCAATATCTAGGAAAAAGAGCTGATGATTTCCAGTCTCTGTCACAGCCTCTAATAACTGTTGTGGCTTACCAAACACTTCCAATGTCTTGTAGGTAACGTCACTCGTTTTTACAACTTCCTCAATCGCCTGCTCCAACCTAGCTTGTTGCATAAAATCATCTTCCAAGATAAAAATCCGTAACATCTCATCCCCCATTCATGACAAAATAAAGACTGTTCATGACAGCTCCACCCCATTTTCTCTAAAATCTCCTATACTAAGATATATCAAAGAAAGGAAAGGAACCTACATGATTTATATCCTAAAACCATTCTTCTATCCAAACACGATAGAAAGGATTTTAAACCAACTTGGGCGTCCCTTCCAAGTCAAACACAAGGAAGATTTTCTAGTCGCCCATCAAATTAACTACTATTTTATCATAAATACCCCTCAAAACATATTCTGGGATGGAATGAAGGTAGCAAAAACCATTCGCCAGAGAGATGACACTGGACAGCTCATCTTGATTGATGAAGAGCCTGACTACCAAGTCTGCTTCCGAAGCCACCTCTCCTTCCTAGCTGTCCTGACACCACACCAAGCCCAAACAGAATTAAGGGAATACCTACAAAACAGCCCTCTCCATTGAGAAGGCTGTTCTTATTCTTCTGACTTCATAATCTGCCCCCAAGAAGACAAATCATCTATAAATTTCTTTGATTTTAAGTGAATTCCCACATATTCTTCATACAACTGGTCAATAAAAAGACGTAATTTTCGCTTCATCTCAGGCTTGATGGAGATGGTTTCCAGCTCATCAAAGGAAATAGCCTGAAATTGATCAAGTAAATAGGGAACATTAGGATCCAGATAAGCCCGTCGTTCATCTTGTTGATAGTGTTGCGGACATAAGACCCCGCTGTACTTGTAGGAATAGTCAAAAGGCTGACCTACCCGATGACAGAAAGCACACTCATGAAAATTCAAACTAACACCAAATCGACCCAATAGCTGAATTTCAAAGATATTGGTTAAAATTTCATAATCCAGACCCGACTCCATCAAGTCCAAGGTTTTGACCAAAAAAGCAAAAAGAGCTGGATCATAAACCTTGTCCTGCAAGGCCGCATCTGCCAAAGCTAATATATAGGTGGCATAGCTGAGCTTGAAAATATCACCGTTAATTGATTTAAATGGCTGTACCTGATGAAAATCTTCTATATAAGACAAACCATCATCATTAATTTTGACAATAAAATCCGCATGTATCAACGGCTGAATAGATGCTACCAGCTTTGATTTAGAAGCATGTTTTACAAAAAACATTCGCTTGCCAGACTTCTCAGTAAAGATTTTGACCAGTTTATCATCTTCTCGGAAATCTTGATTATAAAGGACGATTCCTCTGGTTTCAATTCGTTCCATTTTCTTTAAGATATTCTTTCAAACGAGCCATAGCTGTTTGAATTGTTTCCATACTTGCCGCATAAGAAATACGTACATACCCTTCCCCGTATTTACCGAAAGCTGCACCTGGAATAAAGGCAACTGCTTTTTTCTTAGCAAAATCCTGTAAAAAACTAAATGAATCCTGATTGTATTCCGCAGGTATTTTGGCAAAGATATAAAAAGCACCATCAGGTTTGATAATCTTAAAGCCCAAGTCAGTCATCTTTTCGATGATATAATCCCGACGCTTGACATATTCCGCCCGCATCGGTAGGGCATCATCCTTACCATTTTTTAAGGCCTCCACTGCACCATATTGCATAGCTGTCGCTGCGGCTGTTACTAGATACTGGTGACTTTTAATTATTTGAGCAATAATCGGAGCTTGACTCATAATCAAGCCAATCCGCCATCCCGTCATAGCATGAGATTTAGAAAGTCCTTGAATCAAAATGGTTTGCTCTGGTAAAAATTCTGCAATTGATGTATGTTGCTGACCAGTATAAGTCAACTCTGCATAAACCTCATCAGACAAAACAAAAATTGGATACTTCCGAATGACATCAGCAAAAGCCTGAATTTGCTCCCGTGAGTAAGTCACACCCGTTGGATTGGCAGGATAGTTAAGAATGACAGCTTTTAGCTTATCCCCCTGCTCAATAATCGCCTCTTCCAACATCTCAGGTGTCAATACAAAATCATTAGCAGTCGTATCGATTTCAACGATGTCTGCCCCTACCATATTAACAATAGGTTCATAACCAGGGTAGGCAGGAGCAGGCAGGAGAACAGTATCACCAGCCTCCAAAATAGCCACTAAACTAGCTGATAAAGCCTCGGTCGCACCGATCGTTGATAAAACCTCAGTATTTGGATTGTAAGTTAAATTGTATTTTTCAGCTACAAATTCAGCCGCAGCTTCACGCAAATCCAGCAGTCCAGCCATACCTGTATAGTGACTTTGGTTCGCATCAATTGCCGCTTTTGCTGCCTCTTTTACATGATCCGGTGTTGTAAAATCTGGCTCTCCCAAGGTCAGTTTTAAAATCCCAGGCACATCAGAAATTGACTGATCAAATTGACGAATCATTGATACCTCAATTCGATTTAAATTTTTATTGAAACGATTTAATAAATCCATACTGTCACCTCAAAAACATATAGAACTATTATAATATAATTTCCAAATAAATGTAAAAAAGAAGAGTCATTTAACTCTTCTTATACGTATTAACCACGACTTGTTTCAAACAAAGGTGACAGTGGACGTTTTTCATGAATACGAATAATAGCTTCTGCCAATAATTCAGCTGTCGAAATGTGTTCAATCTTGTCAATCAAGCGATCCTCAGCAATCTCTATTGTATCCAAAACAACTAATTTCTTAATAGCTGATTTACTAATGTTATCCATCGCTGGTCCTGATAAAACCGGGTGAGTACAAGAAGCATAGACAGCTGTTGCACCCGCTTCTGCTAACGCATCTGCAGCATGACAAATCGTACCTGCTGTATCAATCATATCATCAATTAAAATACAGGTTTTCCCTTTAACATCACCAATAATATTCATAACTTCTGATGTATTCATCTTATCAACGCTACGACGTTTATCAATGATTGCAATCGGTGTCTTTAAGAATTGAGCTAATTTACGAGCACGAGTCACACCACCATGGTCTGGAGATACAACCACATAGCCATCTCCTACCATACCACGACGCTCAAAATAATCACCAATTAAAGGAGCTCCCATCAAATGATCAACAGGAATATCAAAGAAACCTTGAATTTGCGCGGCATGTAAATCAATTGTTAACAAGCGATCAACTCCGGCTGTCTGTAACATATTTGCAACCAATTTAGAAGTGATTGGCTCACGTGCACGTGCTTTACGGTCTTGACGTGCATAACCATAGTAAGGCATAACAACGTTTACTGATTCTGCAGATGCACGTTTTAGAGCATCTACCATAATCAAAATTTCCATTAAGTTATCATTGACTGGTGAGCTAGTTGATTGAAGAATGTACACATGAGTACCACGGATAGACTCTTCAATATTGACTTGAATCTCACCATCTGAAAATTGACGAACACTTGATTTGCCCAAAGGAATCCCTATGATGTGTGACACTTTCTCTGCTAACTTTTGATTAGATGATAGTGCGAACAATTTTAAGTCAGTAAATGACATGACTGCCTCCTATATTTTTCTACCTTTATTATTTTAACGTTTTTTACACCATTTTTCAATTAAAAATAGAGCGCATTCACATTGCACTCTATTAAAATTCAATTAATATGGAGGATAGACGTAATAGACAGCTCCCTCTGACGTAGTAGTGGGATTAAACCAGCCACGATGGTTACCAATATAACGACGGCCCATATAGTTAGACTCTGACACTTGAATGTTTGTAGAACTTTCAACAGCTGTAACCAAGGCCACATGACCATATGTTCCACCGACCCAAACAGCAACTGCACCAACTTGTGGAGTTGTTCCAACACTGAAGCCTTCTGCACGAGCTGATGCAACCCACTGATTAGCATTTCCCCAATAAGGACCAACCCATGATACTTGTGATTTAACACCCCATGTACATTCACCTATAGGATAAGATGAAGCATCGTATCTTGCATTATTAGATGCAGCAGATGAACCGCTCGAAGTTGTAGTTGAAGATGAAGTTGTAGACGTAGTAGATGAAGAACTTGCTGTGGCAACTGGTTGCTGTACTGCAACTTCAGCTTGACTTTGCTCAGAAACTGATGCTGTTTCTGTAACAGTTGATTCCACAACAGGAGTTGAAACTGATGCCACTTGTTGTTGTACGGCAGCCTGTTGTTGTGCTGCTTGTTGTTGTGCCAAAGCAGCTTGTTGTGCTTCATATGCAGCTTGACGTGCAGCAGCTTGACGTGCAGCTTCTTCCGCCGCAGCTTTTTCAGCCAACAATGCTGACTTCTCACCTTCAGCAGTTGCTTTTTCAGCCGCAAGATTCAACTGAGCAGCTTTTAATTCAGCTTGACGTACCTCTAAAACTTGTGCATCATCTTCTAATTTTTGACGATTCGCAGCCAAGGTATTGATAGCTTCTTGGTTTGCTTTTTGTTTTTCAACAATTACTTCTTTATCTGTTTTTTGTTGTTCTAACATACGATTGTTAGCAGCAACGATTTCACGCATCGCATTAACGCGAGAAACAGCATCAACAATTGATTTTGAATCTAAAATAGTATTAATATAACTTGAAGCTGAAGCATCCACCTGTGCACTACGTGCTTGCTCTTTTAAAGCACCGTCACGAGAAACAATATCTGCAGATAAACGTTCAATTTCAGCCGCCAATGACGCAGACTCGCTTTCTAAACGAGTATTCTCTTCATTCAATTTAGCCTGCTCAGCCACAATTTCGTCAACCTGACCTTGAATTTCATCAACTTGTTGTTGCGCAGCAGCTTGTTGAGCAGTTAGACTACTAATCTCTTGGTTTTTAGCCTCAATCTGACTGTCAATATCATTCGCGCTAATCACAGCCACATAACTAACATTCGATAAAACAACGGTACTCAACATCAATGTAGCTAAGATTTTTTTCTTCATACTAAGTTTGACTCCTCTTTCATTTTCTGACTCTATCATTTTAACAAAAAAAAAGCGTAATAATATTACGCAATTATTACATTTTTATGTCTTATATGTAATGTCAAAAAACCGCTGAAACACAGGTCTTAAGACACAAAATATACCTGTATTCACAAGTAAACTCGGTAACAAATTATAGAATGTAAAAATAAAAATAGATAAGTTTGTTAAGTGAAAAATTCTTGCAAAAATATAGCTAACAAACTCAAAATAAAAGATCATCAGTAAGAAAACCAAAAGATCTAAAATCCAACTTCGATTAAAAGATCTATAAAAATGATAAACAATAAATAATAACAAGGGTAATATTGTAGTTGCTATGCCAAGTATATTAAGGTAATATTGATCATAAATAACACCCAATAAAAAAAACATAGTCACTGAAGAAGGTAAGGGAACAACATCAATCATGTATAGGCCAACTAACAATAAAAGGTGACTTGAAATAGAAAAACTACTAATAGATGCTACAGAAAAAATTGTCGAAAGTTGACTATCTATCAAAAACATCAAAAATAAAAGAGGAAATGCCAAAAAGCGCAAGGAATCAAATTTCATATCAATTCTCCACTAATAAAACCGTATAAATTTCAGAAAAATCTGTAGTAGGTTCAATATACACTTCACGATTCAAATTGTTACTTGTAGTTGATACAGATTTCACTTTACCAACTTGAATATTTGACGGAGTTGTTCCAGCTAAATCACTTGTTACAACATTGCTTCCAGCTTCAATTTCATTCAAAGAATTCAACTGATTGACTACAAAAGTATTAGAATCTGAATCATAACCAGATAAAATACCATAAATTTCACCAGAATTAGTAGAGATCTTCACAGGAACTTTAGTAAAATCATCTGAGTTAGTCAATAGTTTAACATTGGACGAAGATGAATCAACATTAGTCACAATCCCAGCTAAACCACCGTTCGCAACAACTAACATATTCTCAACAACACCCTGATTCGTACCAGCATCAATAATTAATTGTTCAGTCCAAGTAACTGGATTTCGAACCAAAACAAAACTGGAAATAAAAGATTTTTCAGGAAATGCAGCTACAATTCCCAAATCATTTCGAAGAGAAGCATTCTCTAAGCGCAATGATTTATTTTCCTCATCAATAGCATCGAAACTCGCAATTGTTTTCTTCAATTCCTTGTTCTCTTCAAAAGTTGCTAAAATCTCCTCCATTTTGGACTTTTGAGACGATAAAAATGAGACACTAGGCGCCAACATACGCTCAATTGGACTAACCAACCCAGAAACAAAACTAGAAAGTATTGGAATATCATTACCACCAGAAATTGTAACAAACAACAAAGAAAAGGAAACAAGTAAGAAAATAAAGAAAGCTATAATAATTTTAGATAATTTATTCACAACGCAACCCTCGCCTAAACAATACAATAAAACGAGAATATCCAAAGATAATCTCGTTTACTTACGGAGAATAAGGGATTCGAACCCTTGCGCCAGTTACCCGACCTAACGATTTAGCAAACCGTCCTCTTCAGCCTCTTGAGTAATTCTCCATATTAATTTTTAAATGGGCACGAGTGGAATCGAACCACCGACCTCACGCTTATCAGGCGTGCGCTCTAACCATCTGAGCTACGCGCCCAAGAAAATGAATACTTGGACTCAGCCATGTAATGGCGCGAGACGGAATCGAACCGCCGACACATGGAGCTTCAATCCATTGCTCTACCAACTGAGCTACCGAGCCATAATCCACAATATAAATAGAATTGCGGGAGCAGGATTTGAACCTACGACCTTCGGGTTATGAGCCCGACGAGCTACCTAGCTGCTCCATCCCGCGATAGTAAGTAAAGGAGGATGTGGGATTCGAACCCACGCACGCTTTTACACGCCTGACGGTTTTCAAGACCGTTCCCTTCAGCCGGACTTGGGTAATCCTCCAAATGGACCTTGTAGGACTTGAACCTACGACCGCTCGGTTATGAGCCGAGAGCTCTAACCAGCTGAGCTAAAGGTCCAGCAACAAGTTAATAGCGGCGAAGGGGATCGAACCCCCGACCTCCCGGGTATGAACCGGACGCTCTAGCCAGCTGAGCTACACCGCCAAATATTGAATCGGGAAGACAGGATTCGAACCTGCGACACCTTGGTCCCAAACCAAGTACTCTACCAAGCTGAGCTACTTCCCGATATCATTAAAAATAAAGCTCCCCTAACGTC
>NZ_JAIMDU010000011.1:0-59213 GCF_019794615.1 Streptococcus suis | reverse complement strand
GCTTTAATCTGGTCTAGCATGATTTTTCCCCTTTTATTTCTAGTGTAACATAAAAAACTAACCTACCACAAAATGTGATAGATTAGTTAACTTAATGACATTGAGTGCTCTACCACGTTTTTTTAATTTAAATCCTTCTAGTGGTTGATTGTAATTTTTGGAGGGTTGTGAAATATTTATATTATTCATTTTACTAGCTTTGAAAGCTCTTATCGCTTCTTCTATCTCAAAAAATGAAGGTTCACTACCATTCTTAGTTTTATAATCTTCAGAATATTCTTGAACAAATTTCCGTCTCTCGTCTTCCCAATTGCTAGTTGAGGTATTCATAGACATCTGATTTTCACCAAAACTACTTCTCTCTTCAAAAATACTGTTCCTATCCTTTTCATACGGAAGAATTGAAATAAGCAGTATTGTCATTGTTATTACAAACATTAAAATTAAAAGAAAGATTAAATTGATAAAAATCTGATAAGAAGTTTGTATAGTATTAATCAATCTGAATAAAAAAGTAAAGGATGCAACTACAACTAACGATATAGGCAAATTTCGCTTTAGCTTTGTTGGTGACATTATTAAATAATATTCAATAATGCAAAGTAAAGCAATTAGGATTAACAATAAAAGACCATATAATTCCATCCTTAATATCCAAACACCGAATATACTTTCAACTATTTGACTGATGGTAATCAAAATAAAGATTACACCAAATATCATTGAAAAATTTTTATATGTATTATTTTTGGCACTCTCTACGCCATCTTTTGCTGTCCGATAGTCTTCTTTTATTTTATTAACCTTTTGTAAACACCTTGAAACAAGGTTATCACTTTTATGCATGAAAGAATTTGCAACATTTGAGGACGTTTCTTCAAACTTTTGCCAATCCATCTTGAAAGAGTCCTGGAAGTTAACACCATCATGCACTTTTCGTTCGGTATTATCAATTACAAATTCTCCAGCTTTTTTCCCAGCTTCAAATTCTTGTGGACTAGGGGGACGTCCATTTATTTCTTTAAAAATTTCCACCCATTCTTTTTGATTCATCATATCTCCTTAATACAAAAAATTATTACTCTTTTAGTTCTATCTTTTCAAAAACTGAATAAGCATTATCATCCGTTACACTATTCATTGCTAGAATTTTCTTCCCTCCATCTACAAAGACCCATATTGCTCCTGAATTTGTTGCGTAGACATTCGAATAATCTGAAATTTTATAGCCCTCCTTAATGAGTATAGAGTTTATCTCATCAGTATCTTTTATCTTATCGGAGCTAGAATTAGCAACAATTTCAACTTCAACTAGTTGCTGAATTTTTTCATAAGGTATAAATACATAATAATGAGATATATCTTGAGTGTCATACCAAACACCATTCTCAAACTCCAAAACCGAAAAATCTTTCAAATCTCTTTGACTTCCATCATCGTAATAAGCAGCCGTGGGTTTCCAAGCTCCATTTATTTTTTTATCTATAAATTTCTCATGGATAGCTAATGTTTTGAAAGTATCTGAATCCTCTTGAAACCTCTCATCTACAAAATAATTATATTGAACTGAGTCCGCAATAAAATTGAAAGTAATCACATCTGAATCAAATTCAATGTTAAAAATCGCGGTAATCTCCATCGATTCGAATGGTGACTGTTCAAATCTATCTTTCAATTTGTTCCGACGTTCTTCCGAAACATTTGATTTTTCTAGATATGAGATAAGCTCATTAAAATCTTTGAGATATTCACCTTCATAATCTGTTTTACTTTCTAATTTATCCTCAGTATAATTAAAAGCTTGGTATTCAACTTTTAAATTGTTATCATCCTGAAAATTAAGAACTTGATAATATCCAGTCGCAGGAACATTATAATAGACACCACCATTATCGCTAGTATCGGTAATCAGACTGTTGACAAAACTTACACTCGAGCCCTTAAACACTTCATCAGCTATACCAATTCCGATTAGCAACAAGAAAATGACTACTGGTATCATTAACCATCTTCTCTTCTTTTTTCTTTTGGGTTTACCAACAGTTACATTTTCTGGAGAAGCAATATGAATATCGTTTTCTTCAATAATAACAAATTCTCCAGCTGTTTTCCCTGCCTCAAATTCTTGTGGACTAGGATTTCGACCATTGATTTCTTTGAAAATCTCTACCCATTCTTTTTGATTCATTATTTCTCTCCTTAATATTCAGTTAATTTTTCATCCAACGTAAATTCAATATAGATAACATCCTCACGAGCTTTTATTGCATCTAAATGCTTTTGATATCTGGATTGGGTAAATTTAATATGAAACCCCTCTTTATCCTTGTGCCAATTTATAAACTTAACTTGTTCATCATCTGATGATTTTCTAAATGTTTCTAACTCCGAAATAATTAGACGTGCTTTTTTGATTCCCTCTTGATTATCAACAAAAACAAAAGCAATTGTTGCTTCCATCCCAAGTACCGTCGAAATTTCTTCCAATTTTCTTACATTATTTTTGTTAAAGTGGAATGATTTGCTCTCTCCTTTAGGGAGGTTTCTACCTTTTACAGAAATACAATACCTTTTAAACTCTGAATTTAAAGCCCCTGAACCTTGTACCTCCTCTACAGCAATTACATCGGCACCAACATGATCTATGGTGGCAACTCTATATCTTCGTAAACCCAAGGTTTACATCACTAAGTGCTCTGCAAAATCTCCAAATTGCTTTGGAAATCTTTTATCTTTCTCTAAGCTTACTAAATCATTTAATTCCATAACAATCTCCTAACTTAAATAATTAATGCCAACTTCCTAAATTGTATCACTATTATAATACCCCCCCCCGACCATTTTTGTCAAGGTATTTTGTCTAAAAAATAGAAAAAATTGCACGAAAAAACCTCTATGGGGAAGCCCCTAGAGGTGGATGTTCTATGAAAAGAGGAGCCTACCAAGCCGCAGCTTCTGTCGGTGCTTCTAAAAAGTCCAGCCATTTTTGATCCTTGACACGACAGAGGGTGACAGAGATTCCTCCCATATCAAGACAGGTCATAAATTTACCTGTTTTTATATAGGAAAGCTGTAAACCTTCTAGCTCTAGAAATTGGCAAATGTCATTCAAAAAGATTCCTTGCTCAACCTCCGACATAGAACCAAGATTATTGACCAAAAGAATATATTCTTCCCCCTCCTGCCAACGGAATTTTAATTTTAATTTGTTTACAATTTCGTTGGCTAACTGCTCAGAGGATTCAAAACGAACTGTCCGATAGCCCTCTTCTCCGTGTATCCCAATGCCATAAGAAATCTCTCCTTCTTCCAGATCAAATAAAGGTAGTGCCGCATTTGGTAAATAAGCTGACTTAGTCGCAAAACCGATGGTCGCAATTTCTGTTGCTATGGACAACCCCAATTGTTCCAAGGCATTCAAATCATATCCAGAAAGAGCTGCTGCCCCTAGAATTTTATGCAGTAGAATTGTCCCAGCTAGCCCCCTATGTCGCATACGGAAGTTGTTTTTCGTGTCAACAGAAATATCATCATGAGATACAATATACTTTACCTCTATTCCTTCTTGTCGAGCCCGTTCAATAGCTTTCCCAAAAGAAAGTAGATCCGCCTCAAAGTTTTTCACAATTAGAAAAACACCTCTACCCCTATTCACTGTACGAATTGCTGCCAAGACTTCTTCGGCAGTTGGAGGAGTAAAAATCTCTCCATAGACTGCTGCAGTCAGCATTCCTTTACCGACGAAGCCAACATGGGCTGGCTCATGACCAGAACCACCGCCAGAAACAATCGGAATCCGTTCTCCATTTTGTCTTCTTTGCAGAACAATCGGAAGCCCCTTCACTTTCTTCACTTTAGGATTGGTTCGACAGAAACCATCCAAATAATCTTCAATAATTGTTGCCTGTCTATTTCTAATAAACACCATATATTAACTCCTACAAAATCAAAAACGACTCGCGAACAAGAGCCACCATTTGCTTCCAATAACTGTGAATTTGACAAGGCGACTGCGTCAGTCCTTCCTTTATCAGTCCAATCCAAGCATTAGCATGATAGAGAATCAAAAAATGCTTATCCTGTTGGGAAATCATTTTCCCCTCCTGAAGCTGGTATTCGTTGATAATTTTCTCCATCAAAACCCTAAAGTAGCCTTCTAAATAGCTGACAAAATCATTTTGCCCCTTAATCTCAAAGAGTTGTCTGTAGAAAGATTGGTTACTCTCGATATAGTACAAAAGCTCATCCAGAAGCTTGATTCCACTAATATAGGTCAGATTGTCAGTTACCTGCTCCTGCAATTCTGTTTCAAATATCCAGTCCAGTAACTCATACTTGTCTAAAAAATGGTTGTAGAAGGTTTGACGACGAATCCCTGCTTCCTGCATGATGTCGACAACTGATATTTTATCAAAGGATTTTTGAGATAGCTGTTTTTTAAAAGCCTTTGCAATCCTTTTCTTTGTAATCAACGAGGTTGGCATATGTCACTTCCTTTCGCTTCCTCTTTATTATACCCTATCATGCTTTTCTTTGGAACAAAAGGGACACATTGGACAATCTGTCCCTTCCTTTTTTCTTTCGGACAATGTAAAATGAAAGCGCAAACAAAAAACAAAGGAGTTTTCTCATGAAAAAAATTATCAATCAACCCGAACATATCGTTGATGAAATGTTAAAAGGACTTGTCTTTATGCACCAAGATCTTGTCGATCGTATCGATGGATTTGATGTGATTATCCGCAAGGCTGAAAAAACTGGTAAAGTCGGCATCATCTCAGGAGGTGGCTCTGGTCACGAACCTTCTCATGCAGGCTTTGTCGGCAAGGGCATGTTATCCGCCGCTGTATGTGGCGCAGTATTTACCTCACCAACACCAGACCAAATCTTGGAAGCCATCAAGGCTGCTGACGAGGGTGCAGGCGTCTTTATGGTCATCAAAAACTACTCTGGCGACATCATGAACTTTGAGATGGCGCAAGAATTGGCGGAAATGGAGGGCATCGAAGTGGCCAGTGTCGTTGTGGACGATGACATCGCTGTGGAAAATAGCCTCTATACCCAAGGCCGTCGTGGGGTAGCAGGTACCATACTTGTCCACAAGATTCTCGGTCACGCTGCAACAACTGGCAAATCCCTAGCAGAAATCAAGGAACTGGCTGACCGTCTCGTCCCACAAATCAAGACTATCGGCTTAGCCCTATCAGGCGCTACAGTACCAGAAGTGGGTAAACCAGGCTTCGTCCTTGAAGAAGATGAATTTGAATATGGTGTCGGTATCCATGGCGAACCTGGCTATAAGAAAGAAAAACTCCAACCATCTGCTAAATTGGCTGAAGAATTGGTTGACAAATTGGCTGAAGGCTTCGATATTCAAGATGGCGAGCACTATGGTGTCCTTATCAACGGTCTCGGCGCAACTCCTCTCATGGAACAATATGTCTTTGCCAACGACGTTGCTCAATTGCTGGCTAAAAAAGGCGTGGTCGTTGACTACAAGAAAATCGGTAACTACATGACATCGATTGATATGGCTGGACTGTCATTGACCTTAATCAAACTAGAAGACCCAAGCTGGATTGATGCTTTGCAGGCCCCTGTTGAAGTGGTAGCTTGGTAGGATAAAAAATATGGATGTAAAACAAGCATTGCTTTGGATGGAGACATTCAACAAGAAAATTCAAGAAAACAAAGATTATTTAAGTGAACTAGATTCTCCAATCGGAGATGGAGATCATGGGGGCAACATGGCGCGCGGTATGGCTGCGGTCATGCAGGAGCTATCTGAAAAAGACTATGAGACTGCTGACCAAGTTTTTAAAGTGGTTGCCATGCAACTTCTCAGCAAGGTTGGCGGTGCTTCCGGCCCTCTCTACGGCTCTGCCTTTATGGGGATTACTAAAGCCAGTCAAGCTGGCGCTGATTTGGCAGACATGCTTCAAGCAGGTTTGGACATGATCCAAAAACGTGGCAAGGCTGAATTAGGCGAGAAAACCATGGTAGACGTTTGGATTCCTGTTATTTCTGCCCTAAGAGAAAGCCAACTGTCAGCGGAAATTATCCATAAAGCCGTTCAAGGGACAAAGGATATTGCTGCAACCAAGGGACGCGCTTCTTATGTCGGAGAACGATCAATCGGACACATTGATCCAGGTTCTTTCTCATCTGGACTTCTCTTTGAAGCCATGTTGGAGGCAGGACTATGACAAAGGTTGGCATCTTACTCGTATCCCATTCAAAAAATTTGGCACAAGGAATCATTGACCTAGTATCTGAAGTCGCAAAAGATATCCCCATCACCTACTGTGGCGGACTAGAAGATGGTAGCATCGGTACTAGCTTTGAAATTGTACAAGAGCGAATCGAGGCAAACTCTGCTGATACCCTCCTTGCCTTTTTCGACTTAGGTAGCGCCCGAATGAACATGGAACTTGCTGCCGATTTTACAGACAAACAAATTCTTATCCAAACTGTACCAGTCGTCGAAGGTTGCTATACTGCCGCAGCTCTCTTACAGGCTGGAGCTGACTTGGAGACTATTCTTGAACAATTAAAAGAACTGACAATCAATAAATAGGAGGTTATTATGCATCTGATTGGAGAATTACTTGGAACGTTCATACTAGTATTACTTGGAAATGGTGTGGTTGCATCCTGCATCCTCTCTAAAACCAAGGCTGAAAATAGCGGCTGGCTGACCATCGTACTAGGATGGGGCATCGCTGTAACAATCGCTGTCTACGTATCAGGAATTTTTGGACCTGCCCACCTGAATCCAGCTGTCACTATCGCAATGGCATCTATCGGATCTCTACCTTGGGCTGAAGTCCCAGGCTTCCTACTCGCTCAATTTGCTGGAGCAATGTTGGCATCCATCGTCCTCTATCTCCATTTCTACCCACATTGGCAGGAAACAAAAGATAGCGGAACAATCCTTGCTACCTTCTCTACTGGACCAGCTCTTCGTCACACAGCTTCAAACTTGCTCGGCGAGGCTCTTGGCACAGCTGTCTTAGTCATGGGAATCCTTGCAATTGGCCCTAACAATGTCAGCGCTGGTCTCGGCCCAATCATCGTGGGACTTATCGTATTTGCAATCGGCTTCTCACTAGGATCAACGACAGGCTACGCAGTCAATCCAGCTCGTGACTTAGGCCCTCGTATCATGCACGCTATCCTTCCAATTCCTAACAAGTGAGATTCTGACTGGTCTTATAGCTGGATCCCAGTTGCTGGCCCAATTCTTGGAGGCGTCGCAGGAGCTATCCTCTATAACCTCCTACTAAATATGTTATAAAAAAATAGGCTTGGGTAACTAGAACCAAGCCCATTTTATCAACAAAGACTTGGCTATCATCAACCAAGTCTTTTGCTGTTTATTCATTTTCTTTTGTAAGGATTTGCAAGGTTTCAAGGAGTTGATCCACATGAACTTCTACAGTATCACCTGTGCCCTTGATTTTCACTTCGACAATGCCATCCGCTGCTTTCTTACCAACAGTCACACGGATTGGCAAGCCAATCAAGTCACTATCAGAGAACTTCACGCCGACACGCTCATTACGGTCGTCAGTTAATACTTCATAGCCTGCACCAACCAAACTTGCTTCGATAGCCTGAGTCAATTCCATTGCCGCTTCATCTTTGACATTTACTGGAATCAAATGCACATCAAACGGTGCCAACTCTTTAGGGAAGTTGATCCCCCAAGCGTAACGGTATTCGCCTTTTGGTGTCTTGTTAACAAAGAGGCGAGCGTGTTGTTCAAGAACGGCTGACAAGAGGCGGCTAACACCGATTCCATAGCATCCCATGATAATCGGCATTGAACGACCATTCTCATCCAAGATGTTGGCATTCATACTGTCTGAATAGCGTGTACCGAGTTTGAAGATGTGACCGATTTCGATACCACGGGCAAAGTTGAGAACCCCGTGACCGTCTGGTGATGGCTCCCCTTCTTTGACTTCGCGAATGTCCACATACTCAGTCACTTGGAAATCACGTCCCGCATTGGCACCTGTATAGTGGAAACCATCTTCGTTGGCACCAACTACAGCGTTCTTCACATCTTGGACCTTGCGGTCTGCAATAATCTTGATGTTTTCTGGCAAGCCGACTGGTCCAAGGGAACCAAAACCTGCACCGAAGACTTTTTCCGCATCCGCTGGACTTGCTACATCAAAGAAATCTGCTCCAAGGTGGTTTTTCAATTTAACATCATTGACCTGGTCGTTGCCAACAAGTAGGGCAACAACAGGCTCCCCATCTGCCATAAAGAGCATGGTTTTAATGGTTTGCTCTTCCGCAACATTCAAGAAGGCGGCCACTTCATCAATTGTTTTTGCTTCTGGTGTAGCAACTTTTACTAATGTCTCTTCAGCAACCACAGCTGTCCGTGGTTTGTACTCACTCGTTGCCATCTCTAAGTTGGCAGCGTAGCCAGACTCGCTAGAGTAGGCGATAGTATCTTCACCAGACACAGACCAAGCCAAGAGTTCTGCCTTGATTGTTTCAAGAACATCCTCTGGGATTTCCTCAAAAGAAGCAACAGACTTGTCCAAGACAACCCAGCGATTTAGATCGGTACGGTCTGGGGTGATAGCCATAAATTCTTGACTATCCTTACCACCCATTGCACCACCATCACCGATAATGGCCTTAAACTCCAAGCCTGCACGAGTGAAGATTGCCTCGTAAGCCGCTTTGTAATCATCGTAGGTCTGGTCCAGACTCTCATAACTAGCGTGGAAGCTGTAGCCATCTTTCATGATGAATTCGCGCCCACGGAGGAGACCATTACGAGGACGTTTTTCGTCGCGGTATTTTGGTTGGATTTGATAGATATTAAGCGGCAACTGCTTATAAGATTGAACTGCATCACGCGCTAAAAGTGTCACCGTTTCTTCGTGGGTTGGTCCCAAGATAAAATCAGAACCTTCGCGGTTTTTGAGTTTGTATAAGTCATCGCCATATGTTTCGTAACGACCTGACTCACGCCAGATATCTGCTGACAAAAGCGCTGGCGCTAAAAATTCAATAGCATCAATTTTGTCAAACTCCTCACGCATGATTTTTTTCGTTTTTTCAATCACACGGTTTGCCAATGGCAAATAGCTGTAAATACCTGCAGAAATCTGACGGACATAGCCCGCACGCAACATCAAAGCGTGGCTAATCACCGACGCATCCGAAGGCATCTCCCGCAAAGTAGGGATAATCAATTTAGACTGTTTCATAATTAAGATACGGAGGTCGTAAAAAACGACTGAAAATTAGGAAACTGGCGCAATGTGCTTGCACATCAGTCAGTTTATCTATTTTCCGAGTTTTTAGACCGAGTTCAATTACGAACCTCCTTAATTCCTTTCATCTTTTGTTTGACAGGAAGACACAGGTTTCAGCCCGCATTCAATTCCTTTCGTAGTTACTTGATTGGAAGACAAAGAATTATTTTTTCAAAACCCTCGCTGATGCTCGAGTTCAAATCTAAAACTCTCTGTTCCTTTCTTTTTCGTAGTTTTCAGAACATCCTGCGTAGCACGCATTCAATTCCTTTCGTAGTTTACTTGATTGGAAGACAAAGAATTTTTTTTCAAAACCCTCGCTGACGCTCGAGTTCAAATCTGAAACTCTCTGTTCCTTTCTTTTCTTAGTTTTCAGAACATCCTGCGTAGCACGCATTCAATTCCTTTCTTATATTTATCATCTGGAAATCCAGAGGGGGTAGTCCTCAATCTATTTTCCGAGTTTTTAGACCGAGTTCAATTACGAACCTCCTTAATTCCTTTCATCTTTTGTTTGACAGGAAGACACAGGTTTCAGCCCGCATTCAATTCCTTTCTTATGTTACTTGATTGGAAGACAAAGAATTATTTTTTCAAAATCCTCGCTGACGCTCGAGTTCAAATCTGAAACTCTCTGTTCCTTTCTTTTTCGTAGTTTTCAGAACATCCTGCGTTTAGCACGCATTCAATTCCTTATATAAATTTCAATTAGTCTAGAAGAAAACACGTATAATGTCATTCCATGTGACTACTATCATAAGAACTACCATTACGGCTACACCCGCTAGGGTAATATAAGATTCTGTTTCTGGCTTTAATGGTTTTCTGCGTATTGCTTCCAGAATATTCATCACAATTTTACCACCATCTAAAGCTGGAATTGGAATCAAATTAAATATTCCGAGGTTGATGGAAAGCATGGCCATTAGCCCCAATACAGATGCCAAACCAAATTCAGCAGCTTGGGCACTAACTTTATAGATGGCTACAGGACCACCTAATTGTTTCACATCAAAGTTTGCAATTAGATTTTTCAAAGCTGTTACAATCAAGAGTGCCGTCGCACCTGCTTCTTGGAAACCACCGACTATTTTATCAACGAAGCCCGTCTTCAAGATTGGTGAAATCCCAATTCGATAGGCTCCGTCCACTTTCTCCGCAGTAACGGTCACATTTTTGGTTGCTCCATCATGTTCCACAACCAAATCAAAGCTTGGAGCAGTTGTTGCATCTGCCGCCGCCGTGCTAATGATCGTCGCGACTTCTGTGTAGCTGTCTGTTGCATTACCATTGACAGATAAAATTTTATCACCAGTCACAAGTCCAGCCGCTTGTAAGGCACCACCATCAGTAATACTAACTGCATTGCTTGACGAATCGGCGACACCACCTTGCATGAACATCAAAAGAATAAAAACTAAGATTCCCAAAATGAAGTTATTCATCGGCCCAGCAAAGTTGGTGATCAAGCGCCCCCAGACTGTCGCATTTTGGTATTGAACATCCAGCGGAGCAATTCGAACTTCAGTGCCATCTTCCTCGACAATCGTTGCATCGTGATCAACTTTATAAGTCTTGCTTTCTTCCAAGACCAAGCCTGTGATTTCTAATTTTTCTTCGAAATCAAAACTAGTCACATTCATCGGTAAGCTAAGGTTATCTAGCTGTTTTCCAGATAAATTTATCCGCGTCACAACACCAGCTTCATTCAGACTGAGGCTAGCAGGCGTCCCTGTCTTAATCTCTGTCTTATCCTCGCCCCAACCAGCCATTCGAACATAACCACCAAGAGGAAGAATACGAATCGTGTAAAGTGTGCCATCCTTACCTGTATGAGCAAATATCTTTGGCCCCATCCCAATCGCAAATTCCCTTACAAGGATTCCTGCTTTCTTAGCAAAGTAGAAGTGACCAAATTCATGGACGACTACAATGACACCAAATATAAATATAAATGCTAAAATTCCCTTCATAGGACCTCCTTAAAATAGGCCAAAGAAGTGCATAATCGGAAAGACAAAAATCATACCATCGAAGCGATCCAATATACCACCATGTCCTGGAATAATTTTTCCAGAATCCTTTACACCAAAATGGCGTTTAATAGCACTTTCAACTAAATCTCCAAATTGTGAGAATATCGAGAAAATCACAACTAACAACAACATCATGCCGAAGGAATAACCAGCTAACAAAGACTTATCGACAATCAAGAAAATGATAGCAACTACCACAGCAGAAAGAATACCACCTACAAAGCCTTCAACTGTTTTATTCGGTGAAACCTTTGGTAATAGTTTTCTGCGTCCAAACTGGCGTCCAATCATGTAAGCGCCTATATCCGTAGCCCAAACCAAACAGAGGGCAAAAAAGACCTTATCTAGACCATCCATTCGAGCCAATACCAAGCTATGGAAACCAATTCCTACATAGAAACTTGATGCAATTGGAAAGACTACGTCTGAATAATTGTATCGTCCAATATTGAAAACTGTAGCCCCAAGAAGAAGGAAGACTACAATCGCATATGCTGTATAGTTCCCATCTGTCGGCAAGAATGTTAGATAATTCTGTAACGGAAGCGTCAATACTAGACTTGCCAACATGGCTAAAACACCTTCAATTGAATTCGGCGCTAGACGATGCATCTTAATCAGCTCAGCTGTCGCAATCATCGCTAATAAACCGACAAAAAATTGAAAGGCCATGCCTCCAGCTAGCAAGAAGGGAGTGAAAATGGCTAAAGCAATTGCACCAAATATCACTCGTTTCTGTAAATCATTTGTCATAACTTCTCCTTATACACCACCAAATCGTCTATGACGTCGGTTATACTCTTTAATTGCTAATTTGAGGGCATCTCCATCAAAATCAGGCCAAGCAACGTCTGTAAAATACAACTCACTATATGCAGATTGCCAAGGCAGAAAATTGCTGAGACGGAGTTCGCCACTTGTACGGATAACTAAATCGGGATCGCGTAGCGTTGGTGACAAGGTCCCTGTATAGAGGTAGTCCGCAATTAATTTCTCGTCAATATCTCCAGGATTAAACTTGGCATCCAAGACATCTTGCGCTATGGCCTTAACTGCTCGAGTCACTTCATCACGACCACCGTAGTTCAAGGCGAAGTTGAGAATCAATCCAGTATTATTCTTCGTTTTTTGCTCAGCCTTATAGAGAGCATCAAGGGTGGCTTGAGGTAGTTTGGAATGGTCACCAATCATCTGAATTTTGACATTATTGGCATGGAGTTCAGGAACATACTTATCATAAAATTCCACAGGAAGGTTCATTATAAACTTTACTTCCTTTTCTGGTCTAGACCAATTTTCTGTAGAAAATGCATACACTGTCAATACTCGAACACCCAAGTCAGAGGCAGTTTTAGTAACTTTTTGTAGGGCATCCATACCTGCTTTGTGCCCCATAATACGGGGTTGCATCCGCTTTTTCGCCCAACGACCATTACCATCCATAATGACCGCAATATGCTTTGGAACTTCTATTGCCGTCTCAATGCTTTCTTTCTTTTTAAACTTAAACGTAAACATGCTATTTTCCTTCATTTATAATCGTTTCATTATACCATATTTTTTGCTAGGATAGCAAAAATCAGGCAAGTCTAAAACAAGAGAAAACCAAGGTTTCCCTCGGTTTCTCATCCTTATTCTTCAATAGCAGATTCTGGAGTCGCTTCTTTCGTTTCAACTGCAACTTCTTCAACTACAGCAGTTGGTGTGTTAGAACTAGCGACACGATTACGAATCGCACCACGCTCAAATGTTAAATAGATACCATCGATATCAAGAACAACCTTTTTGTCATCGATTTCGTCTACAATACCATATAAACCACCAATTGTCACAATTTCATCACCTTTTTTGATTTGGTTCAATGCTTCTTGGCGTTGTTTTTGTTGTTTACGTTGCGAATAAAACATAAAGCCAATCATGGCAACCATGACAAGTGGCAAAAATAAACCTTCCATTTGTTTACCTCATTTTTTGTTTGATAAGCTTGATTATACCAAATTCTAAACAAGAAAGCAAAATTAGACTTGGCAAAAAAAGACCGAACATTCGTTCAGTCTTCATACACTATTTTGCACTCCATACACTCTCAAGAATGTTAGTCTGTTCACGACCAGGACCTACTGAGAAAGTTGAAATACGAACGCCAACTAATTCACTAACACGTCGAACATAGTTGCGTGCTGCCTCTGGCAAGTCATCCAAGCTACGCGCACCTGTAATGTCTTCTGACCAACCTGGCATCTCTTCATAAATTGGTTTACAACGTTTCAATTGCTCCAAACTTGCAGGATAGTGGTCAATACGTTCACCATCCAAATCATAAGCCACACAGATTTTCACTGTTTCAAGGCCTGACAGAACGTCAATAGAATTGAGTGACAAGTTTGTAATACCTGATACACGACGGCTATGGCGCATGACAACAGAGTCAAACCAACCGACACGGCGAGGACGGCCAGTTGTCGTACCGTATTCCTTACCGATTTCGCGGATACGGTCTCCGATTTCATCGTGCAATTCAGTTGGGAATGGTCCGTCACCAACACGGCTAGTGTAGGCCTTACATACACCAACCACCTTATCAATCTTGCTTGGGCCGACACCACTACCGATTGTCACACCACCTGCAACAGGGTTTGATGAAGTTACAAATGGGTAGGTACCTTGGTCAATATCCAACATAACCCCTTGCGCCCCTTCAAACAAGACACGTTTGCCTTGGTCGAGAGCATCATTCAAAATAACAGAGGTATCGGTCACATATTTCTTGATTTCTTGACCATATGCGTAGTATTCTTCAAAGATTTCATCAAATTCGATTGGTGTTGACTCGTACATTTTTTCAAATAGACGATTCTTTTCTGCCAAGTTTACTCGCAAACGCTCTGCGAAAATATCTTTATCCAACAGATCTGCAATACGGATACCAACACGCGCAGCCTTGTCCATGTACGCAGGGCCGATACCCTTGTTGGTTGTACCAATCTTGTTTTCACCTTTTGATTCTTCTTGCAATTGATCCAATTTGATGTGGTAAGGCAAGATAACGTGTGCGCGGTCTGAAATCCGCAAGTTATCTGTTGTCACACCTGAATCATGGAGATAGTTGATTTCCTTCACCAATGATTTTGGATTGACAACCACACCATTACCGATAACAGAAATCTTTTCTGGGAAGAAGATTCCTGATGGAATCAAGTGCAATTTATACTTAGTCCCATCGATAACGATAGTATGCCCAGCATTATCTCCACCTTGATAACGCGCAATTACTTCAGCATTAGCAGATAAAAAGTCTGTGATTTTACCCTTACCTTCATCGCCCCACTGGGTTCCTACAACAACTACTGATGTCATATTCACTCTTTTTCTGAACTGGCTGACCAGTCCAGCCTTTCTTCTACTTCTGGCAGGAATCTCACCTGCAAGTTTCGTTTTACACATTATTTTATCAAAAAACGAACATTTTTTCAAGAATTTCCGTTATTTTCAATTATTACGAACATTGCTGTTAAATTTTCTTATTTTCACGAAATATTCTGAACAAATTACACCTTCAAGCATTTTTAAAAAAGTTTTTATAAAGGATTTCCGAAGTCTTTTATCACTTTCAATTATTTTCAATGATATTTTCACAAAAAAACGTAGCAGAAATTTGTATTTGTCTATCAAACTAGATAAAATTGGAATAAGACTTTAACAGAAATAAGAAGGACTGAATATGTTACAGAAATTATCCCCAAATAGCCCTATTCTTCAGGCCACCTTCGGTATTGAACGAGAATCCTTACGCATCAATGCAAACCACAAAGTTGCTCAAACACCTCACCCAGAAAAATTAGGTTCACGTAGCTTTCATCCGTATATTCAAACTGACTATAGTGAGCCACAAATTGAATTGATTACCCCCATTGCTCATTCCACTAAGGAAGCGAGACGATTCCTTGGTGCGATTACAGACGTGGCGATGCGATCAATGGATAAGAGTGAATACCTTTGGCCCTTATCCATGCCACCTGTCATTTCAGAGGACGACATCCAGATTGCTCAACTAGAAAGTGACTACGAATACCAGTATCGCGTCGGCTTAGGAGAACGGTATGGTAAGCTCCTCCAGTCTATGTCAGGCATTCATTACAATTTTGAATTAGGAAAAGACTTAATCCAACAACTTTTTGAATTAAGCGAGGAAACAGATTTTGTCGCATTCAAAAATACCCTCTACCTCAAGTTGGCACAAAACTTTCTCAACTATCGCTGGCTCTTAACTTACTTATATGGAGCAAGTAGTTTAGCCGAGAAAGGATTTTTATCCGAGGAAGTCGGTTGCGTTCGTTCCATTCGCAACTCCAAACATGGCTATGTTAATGCCGAAGACGTTCATATTTCTTTCTCTTCTCTCGAACAATACGTGGCTGACATCGAACAAGCTGTCCAGTCTGGTCAACTATCCGCGGAAAAAGAATTTTATTCCTCTGTTCGACTACGTGGGGCCAAAACGAGTCGCGACTATCTCAGCAAGGGGATTTCTTATTTAGAATTCCGTTCCTTCGACCTTAACCCCTATGACCCGCTTGCGATCAGTCAAGAAACCCTTGACACCGTTCACCTCTTTCTCTTAGCCCTTCTTTGGCTGGACCAACTAGCTGACGTAGACAATGCTTTAACAAAAGCAGATAGACTGAACAACCTCATTGCCCTAAGCCACCCCCATACACCTCTACCTAGCGATGCTGATCCCACACCAATCTTGATTGCCATGAAAGCGATAGTCACACACTTTGGACTGGACGACTACTATAGGCAGCTCATTGCACATGTGGAGGCAGCTCTTCAAGACCCGCGACTAACCCTTTCTGGAAAAATAGCAGAGCAGGTTGAAGATGGATCTCTGGAACATTTTGGCCAGCAACAAGGACAAGCCTTTCATGACTATGCTTGGACAGCCCCTTACGCCCTTAAAGGCTATGAAAATATGGAACTCTCTACTCAGATGATTCTCTTCGATGCTATCCAGATGGGCTTGAATGTGGAGATTTTGGATGAAGAAGACCAATTTCTCAAACTTTGGCATGATGACCATATTGAATACATCAAAAATGGCAATATGACATCCAAGGACAACTACGTGGTTCCCCTTGCCATGGCCAACAAGGTTGTCACTAAGAAAATTTTAGCAGAGGCTGGTTTCCCAGTTCCTGCGGGAGCAGAATTTGCAAATAAAACAGATGCCCTGCGCTATTATGGACAAATTTCCAGCTCTGCCATTGTCGTCAAGCCTAAATCCACCAACTTTGGCTTAGGAATCTCAATCTTCCAAGAACCTGCTAGTCTTGTAGATTATGAAAAAGCCTTAGACATTGCCTTTTCAGAAGATAGTCATGTGTTGGTAGAAGAGTTCATAGCCGGTACCGAATACCGCTTCTTCATACTAGATGGAAAATGTGAGGCTGTCCTGCTCCGTGTCGCAGCTAATGTCGTAGGTGATGGGCATTCAACTATCCGAGAATTGGTCGCTCAAAAAAATCAAGACCCTCTGAGAGGACGTGACCATCGTTCACCACTTGAAATCATCAATCTCGGTGAAATTGAACTACTTATGTTAGAACAGCAGGGCTATACTCCAGATACAGTACTTCCCGAGGGCATTCAAGCCTTTCTACGCGGTAATTCTAATATCTCAACGGGTGGTGACTCTATCGATATGACTGACCAGATGGGTGAATCTTACAAGCAATTAGCTGCCGACATGGCACGCGCAATGGGGGCCTGGGCTTGCGGTGTAGATTTGATTATCCCAGATATACATCAGGCAACCAGCAAAGAAAAACCGAACTGCACGTGTATCGAACTCAACTTTAACCCAGCTATGTACCTGCACACCTATACCTTTGCAGGACCAGGACAAAGTATCACACCGAAAGTTCTACGGAAACTGTTTGCGGAAATTTAATACTGAATGCTCCATTGTCAAAAGCCTTAATGAGTAAATGAATCCAGAGGAACTTTTCTCTCAATTCCCACGAAATTAAAAGTTACATAGTTTGCTTTCTTTCTAATGCATTAAATAAAAACTGGCTGACACGGTCAGTTTTTTCTTATGGTCGTCTCCTTTCCGCATTTTCTTTACTTGTGCTATAATTAAAATTATGGATAAAATTATTAAAACACTATCAAATAGCGGGCATTTCCGTGCCTTTGTGCTAGACAGCACAGAAACCGTAAAAACGGCTCAAAAAAAACACGATACTATGGCGTCGTCCACCGTTGCTCTGGGTCGCACTCTCATTGCCAATCAAATTTTGGCTGCCAATGAAAAAGGCGATACAAAAATCACCCTGAAAATCTTGGCAGATGGTGCCGTTGGTGCCATTATCTCCGTTGCCAATACCAAAGGTCAGGTCAAGGGCTACATTCAAAATCCGGACTTGGATTACAAACGGACAGCGACTGGTGAAGTCATCGTTGGACCTCTTGTGGGGAACGGTCAATTCTTAGTCATCACAGACTACGGAACAGGTCATCCTTACAACTCCATGACTCCCTTAATCTCTGGTGAAATCGGTGAAGACTTTGCCTACTTCCTAACTGATAGCCAGCAGACACCTTCTGCGGTGGGACTGAACGTCTTGTTGGACGAGGAAGACAAGGTCAAGGTGGCTGGCGGATTCTTGCTACAAGTACTTCCGGGTGCGACCGAGGCTGAAATTGCCCGTTTCGAGAAACGAATCCAAGAAATGCCTGCCATTTCGAGCTTGCTGGCTTCTGAAAACCATATAGAAGCTCTGCTATCCGCCATTTATGGCGACGACGACTTCAAACGCCTGTCAGAAGAGGAAATCGGCTTTGTCTGCGACTGCTCTAAAGACCGCTTCCTTGATGCTCTAGCTAGTTTGCCAAAAACCGACCTACAAGAGATGAAGGAAGAAGACAAGGGCGTGGACATCACCTGTCAATTCTGCCAGACCCATTACCACTTTGACGAAAACGATTTGGAGGAACTCATCAATGACTAATCTCAACACCCCTTTCATGATTGGTGATGTGGAAATCCCCAATCGCTGCGTGCTGGCCCCAATGGCTGGCGTGACCAACTCGGCCTTCCGCACCATTGCCAAAGAAATGGGCGCAGGCCTGGTCGTTATGGAAATGATTTCTGAAAAAGGCCTTCTCTACAACAACGAGAAGACCCTCCATATGCTCCATATCGACGACAACGAATACCCTATGTCCATCCAGCTTTTCGGTGGCGATGCCGAAGGACTGAAACGGGCTGCCGACTTCATCCAAACCAACACCAAAGCTAATATCGTGGATATTAACATGGGCTGCCCTGTCAACAAGGTCGTTAAAAACGAAGCTGGTGCCAAGTGGCTCAAGGACCCCGACAAGATTTACCATATCATCAAGGAAGTGACCTCAGTCCTCGATATTCCCTTGACTGTTAAAATGCGGACGGGTTGGAACAATACCGACCTAGCGGTCGAAAATGCCCTGGCCGCAGAAAGTGCCGGTGTGTCTGCCCTGGCCATGCACGGACGGACCCGCGAGCAGATGTACACAGGAACGGTTGACCTAGAAACCTTGACCAAGGTGGCTGGCAGCCTGACCAAGATTCCTTTCATCGCAAACGGCGACATCCGCACTGTCGAAGATGCTCGTCAACGTATCGAGGAAGTTGGTGCCGATGCCGTCATGGTCGGACGGACTGCTATGGGAAATCCTTACATCTTCAACCAAATCAACCACTATCTTGAAACTGGAGAAGTTCTGCCCGACCTCTCCTTCGATGACAAACTCAATGTCGCCTTCGATCACTTGACCCGATTGACCAATCTCAAAGGCGAATCCATTGCCGTTCGAGAATTCCGTGGTCTTGCTCCCCACTATCTTCGTGGTTCAGCTGGTGCCGCTAAGATTCGTGGCGCCGTTGCCCGAGCAGAGACTATCGAGCAGGTCCAAGAACTCTTTGACCAGGCTAGAGAGGCTTATCAAGAACGGATCACTAAGTAATACTCAATGAAAATCTGAATAGAGTGGCATTCACTAACATTAAACCGATACAAAAACGCATAAAACCAAGGTTATAACCTGATTTTATGCGTTTTTTCTTAGTGTTTAGAATCTCAACTCTTATGTTTAGTAACGATAGTCGGGATCGTAATGAATGTAGATATTATTGTTACCGTCGTATTCAAAGGTTAATTTCCAACGGTTGATAATACGAATAGAATTTTTATCTGGTAACCATCTTAACAAGGCAAAAAGTGTGAAATCAGGTTCTTTGCTATAGAAAACCATTTCTGTTTCATCATTTCCAATGAAAACATTTAGACTTGGATGAACATGGATAGCATATTTTCTAAATATATACTGTTTCATTCCGATTCCTCCTCATCCGTATAATAGATTGTTACTACGTTACCTGAGATTTCAAATTCCACACCCCAAAATGTATCTATCAATAGTCTGCCTGCTTGAGAAATTTTTACCCGACCGCAGATTGCGGTATGGTCTGGAAAGATAACTAATATCTCATCTTTGCCATCATAAATAGAGTGTAATCTTTCTGGAATCCTAATTTCAAAATTATTTAATTGAATAATTTGCATATTTCTCCTAGTTTATTTACTATGGACGTAGGTAATTCCCATACTTGTCATATGTACCTAGTCGTTGACCATTTCGATTTAAAAGATTCTTTTTCATAAGAACCACCTCCTTTTTATGAGTATATAGTAACAAAAAAACCAGAATAGTCAAAAAAATCAAAATTTTTTTTGAAATGTGAACGTTTTTTCCGAACTTTCGTTAATGATGGTAAGACTTTTAAAAGTTCTTGGATATAAAAAAACGCATAAAACCAGGTTTATACACCGATTTTATACATTTTTCCATACTGATTACATATCTTCCCTATCTTCAAAAAAGTCAACAAAGGCAGGGGCAATATAGTCTCGATACTTCTCTGGATTCTCGCGTATGAAGGTTGCTGAAATACCAAATTTTCTAGGACTAAAATGAGCTTGATAGCCTCGATTTTGCAGTTCTTGAGCGTATTCTTCCTCAGAAACATAGAAGACTGGCGCCTGATGTTCAGCCAAGTCCAACAAACCAAGCAAACGTTCTAACCAAAGGTCCCAGCCATCCGGATAGGCAGGCAAATCTGTCTCATCCAAGGCACGAACTCTAACCAAATTATCACCCTCAAACTGGGATTGAATAGCTCTAAAGCGAGTAAATAAATCCAAGCCAATCAAGTCGCCACGATCCTTGTCATAACCCGACACCAGGACACAAACCTGACCACAAGCCAACTTTGCTCGTCCAATTAAATCCAAATGTCCCTTATGCATGGGAGCAAAGGTTCCGAAAACAACAGCTATGGTTTGAATCATCGATTTCCTTTCTACTTGCTAAAGAGGCGAGCAGGCTCACCTCTCCAACTAATTCAGACTCTTTTCAAAACGGAAGAACATTTCTGCATCTAGAAAGTCTAAGAACAACAGGCACTCCTTACCCCTTTACCACATCAAACTTGAGCTCATCGCCCTTGACCCCAACCTTCAAGGTCGAACCAGTAGTCAGGTCACCACGGAGCAACATTTCTGCCAACGGATCTTCCAATTTGGTTTGTAAGAGTCTACGAAGAGGACGAGCTCCCATTTCTGGGTCGTAACCTTGTTTGCCCAATAACTTAAGGGCTGATGGTTGAAGTTTAAGGGTAATCCCTTTCTCATTTGTTACAGCCAACAATGGTTTAACCATGACTTTAACAACATCCTGCATATGGGACTCAGTCAAGCTATGGAAGACAACTTTCTCGTCAATACGGTTGATAAATTCTGGACGATAGGCTTTTTTCAATTCCTCAAAAATGCGTTTCTCCACTTCCTTGTGGTCCTTAGACAAATCAAGGGCACCAAAACCAACTGTCTTATCATCACGAAGGGCTGTTGCTCCAAGGTTTGACGTCATGATAATAATAGTATTTGAGAAATCAACCTTACGTCCCTTACTGTCTGTCAGAACACCATCATCCAAGACCTGCAAGAGAACATTGAAAATATCTGGATGAGCCTTTTCAACCTCATCAAAAAGAAGAACAGAATAAGGTTTGTTACGAACTTTCTCCGTCAATTCGCCACCTTCTTCATAGCCCACGTAGCCTGGAGGCGCTCCATTGAGACGGCTGGCCGCAAATTTCTCCATATACTCAGACATATCAAAACGGATAAGAGCAGATTCATCATCAAAGAGAACCTCTGCCAAGGCTTTAGCAAGCTCTGTCTTACCGACACCAGTTGGTCCCAAGAACATAAAGGAACCAATCGGTCTGCGACCTGTACGAATCCCTGACTGATTACGGCGAATAGCTCTGCTAACTGCAGAAATAGCTTCTTCCTGCCCAATCACACGCTTATGCAATTCTGCTTCCAGATTCAGGTACTTCTTAGTATCTGATTGGCTGAGCTTGGCTACTGGGATACCTGATAAGCGACTAAGTGTTTCCAAAATGTCATCTTCTGTCACTTCTAAGTCATCGTTTTGACTCAACAGATTCTCTTCTGTAGTCTTGATTAAGAGCTTACTGACAGTCTTGTAGTTTCCAGCCATCAAGGCCTTGTCTATGCTCGTCAGTCCTGTTTCCTCAGCCTGCCCTTTCACTCTATTTTGTACCGTTGCACTGGCTTCATCTAACAAGTCAATTGCTGAGTCTGGCAAGTTTTTACTAGTCAGATACCTCTTGGCGTAAGTCACAGCTGTCTCAACAGTCGCATCTCCAATACGGACTCTATGGTATTTTTCAAAAGTCCCTTTAAGCCCTGTCAAAATGGCTATACTGTCCTCAACTGTCGGCTCTTCAATAGTCACTTTGGCAAAACGACGGACTAGAGCAGCATCTTTTTCAATATGCTTTTGGTATTCATCCTGTGTCGTTGCACCAACAGTGCGTAGGGTCCCTCGAGCCAAGGCCGGTTTGAGAATATTGGCAGCATCTAAGGTTGAATCAATTCCCGAACCCGACCCCATAATAGTATGCAATTCATCAATAAAGAGGATAACCTGACCATCTTCTTCAATATCATTGATGATATTATTCATCCGCTCTTCAAAGTCACCACGGAAACGAGTTCCTGCAATAACGTTCATCAAGTCAAGTTCCAAAACCCGCATCTTAGCCAAGCTGACAGGGACATCACCTGCAGCAACACGTTGAGCAAGACCCAAAGCAAGCGCAGTTTTTCCGACACCAGCATCACCAACTAGAACTGGGTTGTTCTTCGTTTTACGTGATAGAATTTGAATCATCCGTAAAATTTCAGCATCGCGACCAATAACAGGTTCAATTTTCCCCTCGCGGGCTAAGGCTGTCAGATCTCGTGTATAATCCTCCAATCTACCACTTTGAGCAGTTGGTGGCATGCCCATCATTTGACCTACACTTGCTGTTTTAGCCTTTCCACCTTTCATCACGCTACGGATAGCTTTCAAATCTTCTTTGGTGAATCCTGCACGATACTCTAAGTTTTTACGCAAATCAACAAAACGGAATTCATCTTCTATCTCTTCAAAATGAAAACCTACTTTATCTAGAATTTGACTTGCGGTCGAACGTTTGTCTAACAGCATTGCCTGAAACAAATGCTCGCTTCCTAATTCTTTTGCCTTAACGACTTCTGCAATCTTTCTAGCGAACTGAGCTGTATCGTCTAATCTCTTTGAGGAGGGTAGAATATTAAATTTATCCAATTCTTCACGGTATACTTTTTCTGTAACAACAAAAGTAGCATGTTCGAAATCTGAAATACTCATTGGGTATTCTGCCAAAACAGCACCAGCTACCGTATCGTGATTGATGACAAATGCTAGCAAAATATGCCACGTTTCTAAATAATCGCATGCATACCGTTGGGCAATCAACTGAGCATCTTCAAAAACCCGTTGTAAGCCTGTTGAAATTTTCATGAAAATTAATCCTCTTTCCTATCTAAACGACGGAGTAGTTGCAGCATCATTCGCGCTCGAATTTTATCCGCATCTTTCCCCAAGACATCGTCGGAACCCGTTGCTAAAAACAAATTTCCTTCGCGTTCTGTCATCAAGCCTTCATCAAACAACAATTGTAATATATCAGCAAATACTGTTGTTGATAATTGCTCACCCATATTTTTTATTAGATCATGTACCAATTCATGTTTATCCGAGAAGGTAATCCGACCAATACGAATATACCCTCCTCCGCCACGCTTACTTTCTACAATGTAGCCACGACTTGCAGTAAATCGTGTTTTGATGACATAGTTAATCTGACTCGGAACCACTTCAAATTGACTGGCTAATTCACTCCGACGCAATTCAGCAACACTGACTTGATCTAGAATGGCCTTGATATGTTCCTCGATATAATCCGATGTATTTTTCATCGCCATAGTATCGCCTCTTTCTTTGACATTCTTTGACCATTATACCGTAAAAATAGATTTTTTTAAAGTAAAAGCAACAGAGTCGACCGTAGTAGATTTTTGAAATCAATCCTAAAATTCTTTATAATAGGAAGAAAAAGGAGTAAATAATGGATTTCAAAACATATATTCAAGATTTTATTACAATTGACGTGGAGCAGGCCCAAACTTTGCTTTCAGCAAAAGAGGGAGGCATCCTCTTTATCGGACGCGCAACCTGCCCATACTGCAATCGGTTCGCGCCAAAACTACACAAGGTAGCTCAGGATAAACAAGCAACAGTACATTTTATTGATTCTAGCCAAAATAGCCCTGAACTTCAAGCCTTACGCGACCACTACCATGTGCCAACTGTCCCAGGTCTTCTTGTCGCAAAAGCAAGCGGGGTCCAAGTCCGCTGCGACTCCAGCATGACCGAAGAAGAGATTGCGGCATTTATTGAGGAATAATCCCTAAAAAAAAGCACCTGCCATCTGGCCGGTGCTTTTTAAGGAGATATGAAAAATATTTAGGATTGATACTAGTATAACCGAATCAAACATAGCCAACATCCGCCCTAAGACCGATTTTGCAAAAAGAATTCCCTTTCGGAAGTTCTTGAATTGTCGAACAGTCTTTCAGTTTGCTTTTAGTACTCACTTCAAAGGTTTGGGGAACCTTTGAAGGCTGGAGATAGTGCGAACCAAGTTCGCCTCAAAAAGAGCCGTAGACAACTTGTATATGTGCAAGGTTAGAAATCGAACTTGCAAAACAAATCACATTTGTGATGTACGGCCTCAATATAAAAAGAACTCCCTTTCGGAAGTTCTTGAATTGTCGAGTAGTCTTTCAGTTTGCTTTTAGTACTAGGCAACGAGCTGCAGGCTGTACTGAAGTACGGCAAGGCGAGTTAACGAAGTAATAAAAGATAAAATGAAGACTACTAATTATTTACCAAGAGCTGCTGCCATAGTAGCTGCAACTTCTGCTTCAAAGTCGTTTGAAACTTTCTCGATACCTTCACCCACTTCGAAACGAGCGAATTCTACAACTGAAGCGTTCACTGAGTTCAAGTAAGCTTCAACTGTTTTGCTGTCGTCCATGATGTAAACTTGAGCAAGAAGTGTGTAAGCTTGGTCAACTTGAGTGTTGTCAAGCATGAAGCGATCCATTTTACCTGGGATGATTTTGTCCCAGATTTTTTCTGGTTTGCCTTCAGCTGCCAATTCCGCTTTGATAGCTGCTTCAGCTGCTGCAATCACTTCGTCAGTCAATTGAGCTTTTGAACCGTATTTCAACAATGGCAATGCTGGTTTGTCAACCATTGCACGGCTTTCGTTGTCTTGTTCGATCTTGTGGTTGATTTGTGCCAACTCATCTTTAACGAATTGCTCATCCAATTCAGTGTAAGAAAGAACAGTTGGTTTCATCGCAGCGATGTGCATTGAGATTTGTTTTGCAAGAGTTTCGTCACCACCATCAACAACTGAGATAACACCGATACGGCCGCCATTGTGTTGGTATGCACCAAATGCTTGAGCATCTGTTTTTTCAACCAAAGCAAAGCGACGGAATGAGATTTTCTCACCGATTGTTGCAGTTGCATTTACGTATGCTTCTTCAAGGGTTTCACCTGAAGGCATAGTCAATTTAAGAGCCGCTTCGTTGTCAGCTGGTTTACCTTCTGCAATTACTTTAGCAGTAGTGTTTACCAATTCAACGAATTGAGCGTTTTTCGCAACAAAGTCAGTTTCAGCATTCACTTCAACAACTGCTGCAACGTTACCGTCAACGTAAACACCTGTCAAACCTTCAGCTGCTACACGGTCAGCTTTCTTAGCCGCCTTAGCCATACCTTTTTCGCGAAGTAATTCAATCGCTTTTTCGATATCACCTTCAGTTTCAACCAATGCTTTTTTAGCGTCCATAACGCCAGCACCTGATTTTTCACGCAATTCCTTAACGAGAGCTGCTGTAATTTCTGCCATGTCTATTCTCCTTGTTTGTATTTATAAAATAGAGGAGCGGGCTCAGCCCTGCCCCTCTAGGATTGTTTTTGTGTTTGATAAATGATGTAGAATGTACTCGGACTAAAAAGCTTTAATTTAGAGAAATCTAACGCTTTTCTAAACGCCTTCGTTACTTATTTACCTTCTACAACTCCAACCAATTCTTCGATTGATTCTGTAGATGCTGGCTCAGCTGCCAATTCAGCTTCAACTGCTGCTACGCTGTCTTCACCTTGGTTGCCTTCGATGATAGCGTCAGCCATTTTAGCTGTGATCAATTTAACAGCGCGGATAGCGTCATCGTTAGCTGGGATGATAACATCAATATCATCTGGATCTGTGTTTGTGTCAACCATCGCTACAACTGGGATACCCAATTTTTTAGCTTCTTTAACAGCGATTTGCTCTTTATGTGGGTCAACTACGAACATAACGTCTGGAATGCGTGGCATGTCAGCGATACCGCCCAAGAATTTTTCAAGACGAGCACGTTGTTTGTTCAACAATGCTACTTCTTTCTTAGGAAGCACTTCGAAAGTTCCATCTTCTTCCATGCGGTTGATTTCTTTCAAACGAGCGATACGTTTTTGGATTGTACCCCAGTTGGTAAGAGTTCCACCCAACCAACGGTGGTTGATGTAGTATTGACCAGCGCGAATAGCTTCGTCTTTAACAGCTTCAGCAGCTTGTTTTTTAGTACCTACGAACAAGATAACTGCGTCGTTTGCTGCAGCATCACGAATGAAGTCGTATGCTTGGTCAGCCAATTTTACAGTTTGTTGCAAGTCGATAACGTGGATACCGTTACGTTCTGTGAAGATGTACTTAGCCATCTTAGGATTCCAGCGACGAGTTTGGTGACCGAAGTGTACACCAGCCTCAAGAAGTTGTTTCATTGAAATTACTGCCATGAGTATTTCTCCTTTTTGTTTTTTCTCCTCTCCCAAACTTCGACTTGCAACCCAACCTTACGGCAACAGGATCACAATTGGTTCGAGATGAGTATTTGTTGCTACAGCAACTCTATTATCATACCAAATTTTTTCACTTTTGACAAGGAATTTCCACTTGACGTATGGCATTTTTTTCGGTAAAATAGTTTCTGTTATGGCGGTATAGCCAAGTGGTAAGGCACGGCTCTGCAAAAGCTTGATCGTCGGTTCAAATCCGTCTACCGCCTTAATATACCTGAATTGACAGGATTTAACCGAACACAAAGTCCGTAAAATCGGGCTTTTTTGTTTTTCCGTCAGGTTAAATTCGGCAAACTTTGAAAATATTTTGGGGCGAATTTGGGACAAGAGAAAGTAACTGGGCAAAACTAGCCAGTGAATAAAAAACACAGATAGATTCAAGCTGAGTATGATGAAATCCAGCCGAACTTTCTGTGTTTTTTTATCTCTTTTATTTTGGACTAATTTCTTAGCCAATTTCCTTAGATTCATGCTCATTAGGAGCAATCCTATTAATCAAAAATGTGAATCGAGTAGGGACTAATTTCTAGTCCCTCTCATACCACCGTGCGTGCCGTTCGGCACACGGCGGTTCAACTAACTTTTAACGCATGTCGTTTTAGATAATAGTCTAGGCAAGAAACCAGTCCACGTTTAGCGAGGACTGGTTTTGATATGGCACGTTTCAGTACAGACCTCTGAGCCACTAATTGATAATGGTCTCCCCAGCCAGATACTTTATCCGCTATCCACTTCGGTACTCCTAGTTTGAGAAGTCCCCATAATCGCTTAGATTTCTTCTTCCATTGTTTCCAGATAATAACTCTTATTCGAGTTCTTAGTCGTTCATCAATGCTTTCCATGGCTGATTTCATGTTCGTCATAGAAAAGTAGTTTATCCAACCTCGGATGACCCAGTTTAGTCGCTCAATTCGGCTGTCTAAGTCAATACTCCACTTACGGGACGTTAGTTTCTTGAGTTTTCTCTTGAAATTCTGTACGCTATCCTGGTGCGGACGACTTTTCCAACCCCCCGATGATTTCCAGAACCCAAATCCTAGATACTTCAATTTGCTCGGTCTCACAATCTTGGTCTTGGTCATGTTGACTTTCAAACCTAATCGTTTTTCAATATAACGACTAATTGAATGCATCACACGTTTAGCCGCCGCCTCACTACCAACTGTGATGACACAGTCATCTGCGTAGCGAACAAAGCGAAGTCCACGATTTTCCAACTCTTTATCTAGCTCATTAAGCATGATATTGGATAGGAGCGGTGATAGGTTTCCTCCCTGTGGCGTTCCGACTAGTGTTTTATGCCGTTGGCCGTTGATGACTACACCTGAATGAAGGTACTTACGAATCAGAGATTCTGTATCCCCATCTTGGATAATGTTATGAACAAGCGACATCAGTCTATCTTGAGGAACGGTATCGAAAAACTTCTCGAGGTCTATATCCACTATCCACTCATAGCCGTCATTAAGGTATTCTAATAACTGGACAACGGCATGTTCACAGGACCGATTGGGTCTGAATCCGTAGCTCTTATCAGAGAAATAGGGTTCACAGATAGGACTAATGACTTGGACAATGGCTTGTTGTATCATTCTATCCATGACCGTTGGAATGCCTAGCTGGCGAACTCCGCCGTTAGGCTTGGGAATTTCAACTCGTAAAACGGGCTGTGGTTTGTACTTTCTCTGCTTTATGAGTTCTTTAGTTGAACGCCAGTGTTTGCGGAGATAGTCATCTATTTCGTCAATACTTACGCCGTCAATTCCTGCTGAACCTTTATTGGCTCTAACTTGATTGTAAGCATCCAACATATTTGAACGTGATAGGATATTATCTAGTAACTGTGACATGTGCGTACTCCTTTCTTGTTTCGGTGTCTGTAGGATATCTTATATTGATGAGCTTTCTTCCAGTCAATACGTGACCGTCTCCAGTTCTATCAGACCATTCTTTACAGACACAATCGAAGTAGGTATACTTCGGTTAATTGTTCGGTCCTTCGCTCCGTTTCCATTACAGAAATTTCATCGCTACTATGACCTCGGCTGACTTCTCATGATTCGTTGTTACTACGTCTTATTGACGCTCATGAGACCTCACGGGATAAGTCGTACATCTTTCCTCGTTTACACTCGTGATTTACGCATATAGGTTACGACTACCTTTTTGGACTTTGGTGCTTGTAGCCACCTTATCCGCTATATACGCCTTTGTATCACGTTTCTGTTCGTAGCGCCACGATTTCGCTATCCCTTCCTCTCCCCGCTACCTCACGATAGTCAGGCTTGGGAGTCGCTATAGGGTTCACCGGTAGCGGGTGCCCGCAGAGGACTTTCACCTCAGATGTACGACATGCCCGTCGTACTACAAAAAAAGAGCGATTTCTCGCCCCTTAATATTTCTTTTCTTACAACTCAGCAATCTGGCTCAAGTTAACTTCGGCAATGGTATCATTACCAAACATAGAGATAACCATTTTGACCTTATTGTTATCAATTTCTGTGATTTTTCCTGTATAGTCTGTGAAGGCTCCGTCAATAATGCGAACAGTGTCACCAACTTTCACATCAATATCAAATTCTTGTACAGTTTGACCCATTGATACCAAAATTTGACGGATTTCTTCTTCCAAAAGTGGTGTTGGTTTTGAACGGTTCCCGTGCGAGCCCACGAAACCAGTTACGTTTGGAGTATTACGCACCACAAACCAAGCTTCATCAGTCATGACCATTTCAACCAATACATAACCCGGGAAGCGATTTTCTTCCACTTCCTTAACTTCGCCATTTTTCTCAACTTGTACTGTTTGAGTCGGAATTTCTACACGAAGAATATTCTCCAGCATATTGTAAGTATGCGCACGTTGGAGTAAGTTTTCTTTTACTTTATTTTCATAACCAGAATAAGTTTGCAAAACAAACCAACCTTTATCAAAACTATCGTACATTATCTTTCCTTTCTTTCGAACCTGTGCCTCGTATTCTTCAATGAAAGTTTCATTCAAAAACTACGGTATGTCATTTGAAGACGCTAAAAAAAGCCCGAAGGCTTTCGCTTTTCTCTATTATATCACTTCCATTTTGAATATGGCAAGTATTTTCTAGAAAAGATTAATTAAACTCATAATTCCTTTTGACAAAATAAGGTCAAATAGGTAAATGAGAGCAACAAAGAATGCGGAATACTGAATCACTGAAGCAAAGTCTTTCCAGCTTTGTTTTCCAGTAGGCCAAGCAGTCTCTTTTAAAATGCTAAAAATATCTGAAACGAATTTCATATGCAACTCCTATCGGGTTTCCTTGTGAACAGTGTACTGACCACAATGTTTACAAAATTTATTTACTTCTAACCGTGTTGGTTTGGGATTGCTCGAAAGGTTTATCGAATAATTTCGAGAGCCACAAACTGTACAGGCTAAACTTGCTTTTTTTAGTGCCATCATAGCCCTCCATCTTTACTATTCTAACATGTTTTATTCAGTTTGACAACTACTCAAACCAACTTCTTACTGTATCCCATAGCGTTTTCGCCCGTTCTGGAATCTTAGCATCTAGGATTTGTTGTTTTGTCTTTTCAATCAAATCCTGAGCTTGAGTAGTAATATCTTGCACTTGATCAGAGGTAACGACCGAATCTGAAGCACTTGTATCCTCTTCTTGAATCGCTACAATACCATTTTGAACATAGGCATTCTCCACATCGAAGGAAGTCCCTGCTGTATTTGGCAAAATCGCATCAGCTACTGTGCGGAAGACTGTTGGAGCCATCCAGTAGCCACTGCTATCAATGTAATGATTCTCATCCGTCTGTTCAAAACCAACCCATTGACTGATAACCAAATCAGGTGTATAAGCAATATACCACTGGTCATTAACAAGATTTACATCAAAACTTGTTTCGGTTGTTCCCGTTTTTCCTGCAAGATAGTAATTCGTCGCATCTGCAGATACACCTAAACCATTCGTATAGGTCCCAAGCATCATAGAGGTCATTTTATCTGCAACCGAGCGGTCAATTACTTTTGTACTTGTCTCGCGATGCTGAGCCAATACCTTTCCACTCGCTGTTTCAATACGTGTAATTAGATGAGCATCCTTCATTACACCATCATTCGCAAAAGCACTATAGGCCTGAGCCATTTGCAAGGGGTTCGTTTCCACACCTGATCCGATTGACGCACCAAGTACCTTTTCAACATTTTCCATATCAAGACCAAACTTTTGACCAAATTCAAAAGCTTTGTCAATCCCAAAGGTATTTACAATATATGCAACTGGCAGATTGTAAGATAAAGCTAAAGCTTGGTACATTGGAATGGTATCCGAAGTTGAATAGTCATAGTTGTGTAAGGTATAATCCCCATAGGTTTCCGTATGGTTATCCAATGGTGTATCAATAGCCCAACCCGCTGCTATTGCTGGCGCATAGGCAACAAGGGGCTTAATAGTTGAACCGGGACTACGCTTAGCTTGAGTCGCAAAGTTGAATGTTCGAAACACAGCATCTTCCGAACTATTCACGCGCCCAACCAAGGCTCGAACACCGCCAGTTGTAGGATCCAAAGCTACACTAGCAGCTTGAGCCGAGGTTCCATCATAACTTGAAGTCGGAAACATAGTTTCATCATTGAAAATAACCTGCATACTCGCTTGAGAATTTTGGTCCATTTCGGTATATATTCGATAGCCGTTATTAATGATATCTGATTCTTTAAGGCCATAGCGATCAATCGCTTCAGCAATAACCGCATCAAAGTAAGATGGATAAGAATAGTTATCTTGCTTACCCGTATAGGTATCTGCTAACTGGCTCGCTAAATCGACTTGAAAACCTGCATCGGCAGTTGCCTGATCAATATAGCCAGCATTGACCATATTTTGCAAGACTGTATCTCGGCGATTGATTGCATTTTCTAAGGAATAATAGGGATTATAAATTTCTGGACCCTTAAGCATCCCTGCTAAAACAGCTGATTGTTCAATCGTCAAATCACTTGCAGAAATACCAAAATATTTTTGACTAGCATCCTCAACTCCCCAAACCCCATTACCAAAATAGGCATTGTTGAGATACATTGTAAGTATTTCTTGCTTACTGTATTTTTTATTGATTTCAAGGGCTAGGAAGAACTCTCTAGCTTTTCGACTAATGGTCTGCTCTTGTGTCAAAAATGCATTTTTAGCTAACTGCTGGGTAATCGTTGAACCACCACCTGAACGCCCCAAGGTCAAAACAGCTAAGATGGTCCGTTGATAGTTTATCCCTGAGTTTTTATAAAAACTCCTGTCTTCTGTAGCAATCACCGCATTCTCAAGATTATCAGAAATAGCATCTAATTCTACATAAGTCCCTTTTTGACCAGATAAGGTCCCTGCCTCAGCACCATCCTTATCATAAATAATCGTTGTAGCCTTTAATGCTTCCTGCAAATCCCCAACATTCGCAGTCTTTGCAAGAAAGAATAGGTAACCACCTACCGTAAGAACCATTACGCCTATCAAGATCAAAACTATTTTTGTCAGTTGATAGCGCCGCCAAAATTTACGAACTGGCTCTGGAATACGAGACTTTTTCTTTGGTTTGTCTGAATGACCACGATTTCCCCTGCGACTACGGCTAGGTCTGTCATCATTGTCAGATTGAAAATCATCTGGAACTTCAATCGGCTGATGTTGCAAATCGTCCATAGAACACCTCTTTCTAGTGATTTTGTACCATTATACAATATTTTCTTTCAGCTAGCTGAGAAAAACACTACTGCAAACCTGTCACAGCCGAACAGCGGAAATTTTTGGCAAAATATGATAAAATAGGGAGATTCTGAATCAGAAAAGGATTTCCAATGACACAAGTATATGATATTACCATTATTGGTGGCGGACCAGTTGGTCTATTTGCCGCCTTCTATGCCCATCTCCGCCAAGCTAAAGTCAAAATCATTGACTCCTTACCACAGCTTGGGGGCCAACCGGCTATTCTCTATCCAGAAAAAACAATTTTGGATATTCCAGCCTTCCCTAGCTTAACAGGACAAGAATTAACCGATAACCTCCTTGCCCAACTCTCGACTTTTGAAACAACCATTTGCCTCAATGAAACTCTGACCGCCATAGAACCAGGAGAAGTTATTACCCTGACAACCACCAAAGGCATCCACCAGACAAAAACTCTCCTTATCGCCATGGGAGGTGGCGCCTTCAAGCCTCGTCCACTGGAAATTGAGGGAGCAGACAGCTTTGAAAACGTTCACTATCATGTATCCAATATCCAACAATATGCTGACAAAGATGTTGTCATCTTAGGTGGAGGAGACTCCGCGGTTGATTGGTCATTAGCTTTTGAAAAAATCGCTAAAACTACTCATATTGTCCACCGTCGCGACAACTTCCGCGCCCTTGAGCACAGCGTAGAGGAACTCAAGCAGTCCAACGTCAACATCCATACACCACTTGTCCCTAAAGGGCTTTCTGGGAAAAATGGCAGAGCTTCTGCCATTCATTTCGACAAGGTTAAGAGCGAAGACAAGCTCACCCTGCCTTTCGACCACCTCTTTGTCAACTACGGTTTTAAATCATCCGTCGGAACGCTGAAAGAATGGGGTTTGGAGCTCAATCGCCACCGCATCGTCGTCAATAGCAAGCAAGAAACTTCTGTTCCAGGTATTTATGCCATCGGTGACTGTTGCTTCTACGAGGGCAAGGTTGACCTGATTGCGACTGGTCTTGGCGAAGCCCCAACCGCCGTCAACAATGCCATGAACTACCTCAATCCAAATGAAAAAGTGCAACCTAAGCACTCAACCAGTCTGTAAGATGAAAATTGACATTCGCATTCCCCAAGCCTTTCCACAACTCACTGTTAAGGAAGTCTTGGAAGATTATTTTCTTATTCCTAGAAAAATCCGCCATTTCCTCCGCACCAAGAAACACGTCCGTGTCAACGGTGAGTTGATAAACTGGCAAAGCACCATAGCAGCAGGTGATTTGCTAGAATTGACTTTTGACCAAGAAGACTATCCTGAAAAAAGTATTCCTCTGGGACAGGCGGACATGGTGGAGGAACTTTATCAGGATGAACATATGATAATTGTCAACAAGCCTGAAGGTATGAAGACCCACGGTAACGAGCCGACAGAGATTGCCCTGCTCAACCATGTATCTGCCTATGTTGGACAGACCTGCTATGTTGTCCACAGACTCGATATGGAAACCAGCGGAGCCATTCTCTTCGCCAAAAATCCCTTTATCCTTCCCATTCTCAATCGGCTTTTGGAAGACAAGGTCATCTACCGTGACTACCTAGCCCTCTGCCAAGGACAGTTAAAAAAGAACGACTGGACCATTACCGATAAGATTGGACGGGACCGCCACGATCGCAGAAAGAGAGTCGTTGACAACCAAAATGGACAAGCAGCCTTCACTCAAGTCCGCCTCTTGAAGACCCTTGGTAAAAATAGCCTGGTATCCTGTCGCCTCCAGACAGGGCGGACGCATCAGATTCGGGTGCATTTATCTCATCATGGCCACGCCCTAATCGGAGACCCACTCTACAGTCAAGTCGCAGCACCTCGCCTCATGCTCCACGCCCAAAAACTCAGCTTAACGCATCCGCTAACTCTGGAAAAAATCAGCGTGGAAGCACGGTCGGAGAGTTTTGAAAAAGGGTTGAAAAAATAGCCAAAAACTCACTACTTCAACTGTTGAAATAGTGAGTTTTTATGTGTCATCACTAGCAAAAGCTATTTGACAGCCTTTCTCCGAGAAGCCAGCCTAGAATTAACAAAACTTCCCAAATAGTTAATATCAATGACTCCTGTCACCAAGCCTAACATTGCATTTAAGTCTTGTGCATTGGGAAGTACTATCACAAGTAAGCACACCAGAAAAAACAACAGTGCTATTCAAGTCTTTCTTTTTCTTGTAAAAGAGATAGAGTTGGTTCAGCACAACTACATTTAGCGAAAGGGTAACAAATAGTAGATAGATTGGCATAGATTTGCTCCTTTGATTAAATCTTAAATTATTTTTTCTTGTTTCGTTTCAACAGATGCACAAGGGCAAGACTGAAAAACATAACATAGATCATCAATTCAAGCTTCCCGACATTGGACAAGCCCAATCGATAGATAAAGGCTATCAACAATATTGCTACCAGAATAACGTAACCTATTTCTTTGACAAATTTTATTTTTTCCATAGTATTTCCAGAAACAACAGTCTGCATTAACCCTAAACTGTCGTACGATAAATCTTGAAAATCCGCTTCTTCACTATTACCTTGCCTACGTAACTTGTATTCCCACTGTTTTAAAAATGGAATTAGGAAATTTGAAAAAACTAGAACACCTGCATACAACATGAGTTTCCGTCCATAGCAGATAAAACAAGCCTATATATACCAACTTCACCAAAAACTTTATTTTTACTCCACCAGATAGAACAAAATCATTGACAATATTGAATAAATAATGAATTGAAAAACATAGCTAAGTATTGCTTGGCTTGATAGACATTTCACAAGTCTATTTGGCTCTAGGTACTGCTTTTCTTCTAAAAAGGAGAGAGCTCCTTCAGAAGCGTATGTTTCTATAGATAGCGTGATGGGTATACAAACTAGTAGCATGGCCGAATCAATTAGCATTAGCGACTTCAAAAAAGAAATGTATTTCTGAAACAATAATGAATACGAAGCTAATAACTTCAGAGATACCGAAATCAGATTAAAATATAGAGATGTAAAGGATTGTAGCTTTAGCAATCTATTTCTGTCCTTAGAATGATAGAGTTCATGTAAAAAAGCAAAGGCATCAACCAAATAATTGCTTTCTATATTTTTTACTCCGACTGTATGTGCTATTGGGCGATACCAAAAAGCCTTTGATTCGACAATTTTAGAGGGATCTACAACTTCCCTCTCACAGAACTGTTGAAAAATCGTGTGTAAACCACTCCTTATTCTTAGTTCTGTATGAATGCGCCTGTTTAAAATAAGTTTATTCGTTACACTTAAAATGCTTAGAATAGTGAAAGCAATAAGTAGTATAACAACCATTGAAATTTCTTTTTCACTTTGAAGTTTCATCACCAGAACTTACAACGTCTCCCTTTGTACTACACAACCACACCAACAACGACTGTAGCATCCACTTTTGCAAGTGTAACTATTATTTTTTTAAAATCAATTTTGCATATAGAATCATGGCTAGGACTACTATAAAGAATAGAATATTGACCCAAATAATGTATTTCTTTATTTCTTCGTTGACATGATCATATGCTAGAAATGTGATGGATGAAAGCATTAGACACCCAAAAAAGATAAGTACATATACTTTTTCAATTTTCATTATTTCATTACCCTGACATTTTTTTGATAGCTATAGAATACAGATGATTTTTGACAGCATGATAATCGGATTGGTTACACGATTGAACAAGGAAATTTTTTAATAACTTTATATCACTCGTAACTGGGATTCTTCACAGAACTATATATTCAATAAAACTTGTTTATATTTGTATTATAACAACGTATTTGTTTTTAGTCAATAATTTTTGCTATTTTTTTGTTACAATTATATTGGATTTTCCCCATAAAATCGCACTAACAAATCCCTCCTTGCATTATTTCAACAGTAAATTTGTGCATCATTATAACAGGATATTCACGGATACAAAAAAACCTCTCGTTAGAGAGGCTACAGAATTATTCAAAAATATTCCCCAATTCGACGTCAACGCGGTTTTCCTTGACATTGATATCCGTCACAGCCAGCAGGGATTTGTAATTCGCTACGCTGCGGTCCCCTTTTTGGTTTTCCGCAAAGACAGCCACGCCTACCAAAGTCGAGTCAAACTCAGACAAGAGGCTAATCATACCATTGATAGTTCCACCATTTTTCAAGAAGTCATCGACGATTAAGACACGGCTTCCCGCCTTCAAACTACGCTTAGACAGGAACATCTTTTCAATACGGTCGCTAGATCCTGACACATAGTTGACAGAAACAGTTGACCCTTCAGTAATTTTCAAATCACGGCGAACGATGACAAATGGTACATTAAGAACATTGGCAACCGCATTAGCTAATGGAACACCTTTTGTTGCAACTGTCATGACAGCATCGATTTTTTCATCTTTAAATGCATTAGCAATAATGCGACCCACATTTTTTAGGATGTGAGGTGTTGATAAGAGGTCTGAGGAATAAATATAACCGCCAGGTAAGATACGGCTACTTTCAGCCATCTGACTGCGCAGTGTCTCTGCGATTTGCAACGACTCTTCTTTTGAGATGGACGGTGTGAACACAACACCTCCACTAGCACCAGTGATGGTTTCAATTTTCCCAATCGAGCTTTCCTCAAAAGCCTTTTTAATGATGGCAATATCTTCGGAAATGGAAGATTTAGCTGATTCATACTTTTCAGCAAAGGTATTCAAACTTGTCAATTCATAAGGGTGGTTGATGAGATAATTGGAAATCACTACCATCCGTTCGCTTCTTCTTAACTTCATATAATCATCCTCTAAATTTATTTTTTCTATTATATCACAAAAACAACAAAAAGCGAACTTTTTATATAAAAAGTCCGTCTTTTTTCGCATTTTATAGAAATACTACCGATACCATGTAGGGAAAAAATGCCTATAGTGTTCATACCACTCAACTATTCTCTCAGCTTGTGACTGCATCAAGGGAATTTGTTCGGGATCTACTTGTTCTGCCCAAGAAAGAGCTCCTAGACTATTTACTGTGACATAAAGTGCAGTGAGTCTCCAAAATTCCTCTGGAATAGCGCCATCAAAATAGGCATCCACCTGACCACGTGCAAAGGCTGGAGACAAATCTACCGTGAAAATCAATCGATTAAATTCTTCCCAGGGGTCTCCTATATCGTAGCGATCAAAGTCTAAGATTTTTAGTTTTCCATCTCTTCCCAGTAGAAAATTCCCTGTATGAAAATCTCCATGATGGTAGGCAATCGGCCTCCCTTCAAGCAAGTGGCGATTGGCCTGGACAAAGTTTATCATAGCTTGACCATTTGGATAGGAATGACTAGCTGCTTGGTAGGCAGCTAATTTACAGTCAATCTTTGCCTGATAAAAACTGTTCCAGTCGCGCAGACTTTGATCAATAGGCAGACCATGCAGGGCTCGTAAAAACTTTCCAGCCTGACAGCCCAATTCATACAAGACAGAATCAGGCAAATCGGAAGCCACTTCATTCATATCCTGTCCTTCCACCCATTCATAAAGGGTGTAGACTGACAAATCATCCGCCCCAAATCTTAGTGGCTCTGCCACAGGCAAACTTAAACCAAACAGGTTTTCAACTAACTGAAACTCTAATCGCTTAGCCTCATAGGCTGGCCGCTCTGCTATTCTCAACAGACCAAAGCGACCATCTTCTAGCTGGACCTTGTACTTTTGGTCCGTGGACCAGCCTTTGGTGAGGGGCTGTCGAGATAAAATCTTAACTACCATTAGTCGATATTGGGCTTATAGAAGGCGCGGTTGTCCATGGCAAAGATACGGTTGGTCATCTCGCCTGGACCGACCTTGTCCAAGGCCGATAGCATCATCATCATTTCCGCATCGATGTTGTCAATCATGTGGAGGATTTCCGCCTCCATAATCTGCGGACGGACTGGGCTACCATACTCCAAGAGCCCGTGGTGGCTGAGGATAACGTGGCGCAGAACAGTCACTTCCTCCAGACTGTCATCAATGCCCAATTCCACCAAAACCTTGGTAATCTCTTCATCAATCAAGGAAATGTGCCCAATCAAATTTCCACGGACAGTGTAGCCTGTGTTATCAGGACCTGTCAGTTCAATCACCTTGGCTAGGTCATGCAGCATGATTCCTGCAAAGAGTAGGCTCTTATTGAGCTGAGGATAGATGTCACCAATTTTATCAGCCAAGCGGACCATGGTCGCTGTATGGAAGGACAAACCTGAATAGAAGGCATGGTGATTGGTCTTGGCCGCTGGATAGGAATAAAATTCCTTTTCATATTTACTGTAAAGAGCACGGACAATCCGCTGCCAAGTGGCATTTTCGATGCGGAAAATCATCTGATTTAGGTAGTCCTTGGTGTCCTTGACATCCACAGGTGGCTTTTCCTTGAACTCAGCAGGGTCGTTTGGTTCGCCAGCTTTTGGTAAACGGAGAACCAACTGATTGACTTGGGGTGAATTATTGTAGACTTCACGGCGTCCCTGCATATGAACTACAGTTCCAGCAGTAAAATCCTTGATTTTCCCTGGTTGGGCGTCCCAGACCTTGCCCTCAATCTCACCTGTCTCATCTTGGAAGGTCAGAGCCAGGTAGTCTTTACCAGCCCGTGTTTGACGGACTTCTGCTGTTTTAATCAAATAGAATCCTTCGAAGAATTCATCTTTTTTCATTTGGTTAATTTTCATTATCTTCCTCATCTAATGGGGATAAGCCAAGCAGTCCCTTAGTTTGGTCATCTTCGTATAGGTCGATGGCTCGAAGACTACGCTCGATGGCGTTGGTGCGAGTGGTTAGGAGTTTGTCAATATTGCTGCTGGCCTGATTGAGTTGTTTCTGAGCCTTAAGCAAGAGGTCAGAAAACTTGCCAAATTCCAGCTTGACATTGCCCAAGACCTTGGAAATATCATCGGCCGACCGTTGAATATTGAGGGTTTTAAAGCCGACAGAGAGCGAATTAAGCAGGGCAGAAAGGGTGGTCGGTCCTGCTACCACAATATTTTCCTGACGGCGAAGGTCGTCAAAGAAAATCGGATTGCGGACCACCTCTGAATAAAGCCCTTCGGTTGGCAAGAACAACACACCAAAATTAGTCGTTTCAGGCGGATTGAGGTACTTGCTCTGAATGTCCTTTGCAAAACGTTTAATAGCAGCCAAGAGATTTTTCCGATGGAAGTCAATCTGGTCCTTGTCCCCACTTTCGTAGGCATCTTCCAAGCGATAGTAATCCGCCAGCGGAAACTTGGAGTCAATCGGCAGATAGATATAGTCGCCTTCAGTCCGTCCTGGTAGCTTGACCGCATACTCCACGCGCTCACTAGAGCCTGAAACCGTGGCAAACTCTCGCTCATATTGGCTAGGTGTCAAAATATCTTCGATAATCTGTCCCAGCTGCAATTCACCCATGATGCCACGGGTTTTGGTGCCAGACAGAACCTTGTTAAGACTACCAACATCACGCGCCACCGTCTGCATTTCGCCCAGACCACGATTGACCGATTCCAACTGCTTGGACACTGTTTCAAAGGAAGCTTGTAGGCGGGTTTGCAGGGTTTTCTCTAGTTTTTCCTCAACCGTCTGCCGCATTTCTTCCAGGCGTTTTTCATTGGACTCCTGAATGGCCTGCAAACGGCGGTCGGTAGCATCTCGCGTTTCCAAGTGGCTCTTATTTAGCTCTTGACGGATGTCTGTTAGCTGTTGGTAAAGCTCCGTGCGGAGTCTTTCCACTTCCTGATGAATGGCTTGCTGCTGTTTGAGGGTTGCATTTTCTAGTTGATAGCTGAGCTGATCAGACAAGTTGTCTGCAGTGTCTTCTGCCTGATCTTGCAAAAGCAGGGCCAAGCTCTGCCATTTTCCATAAAGAAAAACCAAGGCGAGCAAGACCAGTATCAGCAAAATAAGTAAAACAATATCCATCTAATTCTTGTCCTTACTGTAGATCAGGACCACGTAGCCCTTATCCAGTTGAATGACTATGTCTCTATCTATAAATTCGTTAGAGGAATAGCATTTTTTGAAAAAATAATTGCTGGCATCCAGCGGGTACTTGGCATGACGAATGGTCAGGCAACTCTGGTCCGACGGCATAAAGGAAATATAGGTCATTCCTTGAATAGGTTGAATGACATGACGTCCTGCTGGTCGAAAACGAACGATATTCTGACTGTCCACCAATTCAATTTGCTCCATGTAGGGTGCCAAGTCAGGCTCTGCAGCTAGAAAGAGATTGGCCATCATATGATCCATGCGTCCACCTAAAGCACCGTATATGTGAACCTGGGCCTGCGGATAAACTTTGAACACTTCCTTTAACGCTAATTCTAAGTCTGTGTCATCTTTTTCAGCAGGTGCTTGTAGGAACCGCTCTGCTAGATCCTTTATCCGCCCTAATTCTTCAGATGTCACCGAGTCAAAATCACCGATAGCCCAGTCAAGAGGTAGGGAATGTTCCAGTAGACGAAGTGAGCCTGCATCTACCCCTACATAGAGGTCTACAGGCTCAGGAAGACAGTCAAATGAACCACCTGCTATTAGGGCAATCTTAATCATGGAGGGCTGTTTTCAATTTGGCAACGTTGGCATCCAAATCGCCTTTGAAGAGGTAGGAACCTGCCACAAAGACATTGGCACCCGCATTTTTGGCTGAATGAATGGTCTTATCGTCAATCCCGCCGTCCACTTCGATGTCAAAGGTCAAGCCTTTAGCTTCACGAAGTTTGACCAAGGCCTCAATCTTCTCAGCCACTTCTGGAATGTAGGCCTGACCACCAAAACCTGGGTTGACCGTCATGAGAAGCACCTGATCCACCAAGTTAAGCACAGGCTCAATGGTCACAAGAGGTGTACCTGGATTGATGACCACGCCCACCTTCATACCAGCAGCACGGATTTTCTGCAAGGTTCCATGCAGGTGAACCGTTGCTTCTGCATGAATGGTTAAAATATCTGCACCCGCACGTGCAAAGGACTCAATATGATTTTCAGGATTGGACACCATGAGATGACAATCAAAAACCAGCTTGCTATGAGGACGCATAGCCGCAACCACATCCGCCCCAAAGCTAATATTTGGCACAAAATGACCGTCCATGACATCAATGTGCACATACTCCACACCTGTCTTTTCTAGACGCTTGAGCTCTTTTTCAAAATTTGCATAATCTGCCGCCAAAATAGACGGTGCGATCTTATAATGTGACATACAGAACCAACTTTCTATTTGAATTTCTTACTTACCTTGGCATAGGTTTCACGCTGATTTTGGATTTCGCTGAGGAATTGGAGATAATTGTCAAAGCGACTTTGGGAAATGGCAGAGCTGGCAACAGCTTCTTTGACTGCACAATCCGGCTCATGAGTGTGGGTACAGGTCCTAAATTTGCAGTTCTGGCTGGCTTCCGCAATCTCTGGGAAACAATCTGTCAGTGCCTCAGCCTCCTTGACTTCATAGTCTAGGGATGAGAAACCTGGCGTATCCGCAATTTTCCCACCGAAGACATTGTAGAAACTGACCGCACGAGTGGTATGGCGACCACGCCCCAGACTATCTGAAATCGCCCCTGTTTCCAAGGCTAATTCTGGTGCAATGCGATTGAGAAGAGTCGATTTGCCAACCCCTGTCTGCCCCATAAAGACCGTCACCTTATCCTGCAATAATCGCGTCAATTCCTCCAAACTATAGACAAAAGGATAGCCAATTTTCTCATAGATAGCCTTGAAGGCATCCATCTCCGCCCGATCTTCTACCAAGTCCATCTTAGAGATATAAATAATGGGATCCATATCCTTCTGTTCCAAAAGCACTAGGAAACGGTCTAGTAGATTGGCATTAAAATCAGGCTCCTTGGTCGACATGATAACTACCGCCTGATCGATATTGACGATAGGAGGTCGAACCAGACTATTTTTCCTCTCATGGATTTTTAAAATATAGCCTTCTGAGTTTTCCTCCGCAGAAAAATCCACAAAATCACCCACATAGGGCGTTTGGCCTTTCTTACGAAAATTTCCTCTGGCTCTGGTTTGATAAATCTGTCCATCTGCCTCGACATAGTAAAAACCAGCCAAGGCCTTGATAATTCTTCCTTGCAATGAAGACTCCTTTGTATGTACTTGTTCCTATTATACCAAATTTCCTAAGAAAAAACCGCAAGCGGTTTCGATTTTACATTTTACTCTAGTTATTTCAATTGAAAAATAGTATAATAAAAAGCAAGCGGAGGTGGTGGAACGGCAGACACGCATGCTTCAGGCGCATGTGCCCATTGGGTGTGAGGGTTCAAATCCCTTCCTCCGCATTATTTATAAAGGACAACCCCAAGTCAAAGTTTATGACTTGGGGTTATCCTTTATATCTTCTCACTCAATTTCCCATCACGCATTTCCAAAACCACATCAAACATGTCTAGGATGGCAGGGTCTGATTGGTGCAAGATGGTGATGATAAGTTTGTCCTCCAGCTGCAAGAGGTTGGTCAAGACCTGCTTGGTCAGGGCAGGATCTAAATGGGCGGTCGGTTCATCCAAGAGCAAGACATCCTTACCACTCATCAGGGCACGGAGCAGACACAGGATATTTTTTTCGCCACCACTCAAGAGACTGGGGTCTGTTGTTGTACGCAAGGTGTCCTGTAAACTCTTTGGCAAGCTCTTCAACAAGCCAAGCATGACATCTCTTCCCTTCTCATAGGTCCCAAAAACAGACACATTGTTTTCAAAATCGGTATGGTAAAGATGCTCAAACTGGCTGAGATAGAAGGCGGTAGCTGCTTCCATTTCATGTGAAACATCATGTTCCAGATAGGAAATACTTCCCTTGTCCAGAGCTAGTTCTCCTGCCAACACTCGTAGAAAAGTGGATTTCCCGCTGGCTGACTGACCAATGATGGCATACTTTTTCCCCTTGTCAAACCGATAGGAAAAATCGGTGACTGCTAATTCTCCCACATGATAAGCTACATCTTTCACTTCCAAGGCTGTCACATTGGGATAGCTTGGCACTTGCTCAGACAAGACCTGACCAACAAGATAGTCTTCTAGGTTGGCTACCGTTTCCTTGGTCGAATGGATATAATTGACATCCAAGAGGATGTATTTCATAGGATAGATGAAATTTTCAACATAGCTAAAAGTCGCAATGGCAGCTCCAATGGTCAACTCTTTTTGCAACAAGAGGTAGCCGACCAAGCCAAAAGCTGTTAATTGCACCAAAAACATGGAAAATCCATTGACAACATTGGCCAAGGTTTTGAATTGCCCAAAGCGAAAACGGGCTTGCTCACTTTCTTCTACTGACTGATGATGGACACGGCTGATGGAGCCGAAAGTTTCGGTATTAACGCGGTTCTTAGCAGAAAAGAGGTCTGTCACCACCTGAAAATAACTTTCCAAACTCTGTAAAAATGCCCGCTGACGCTGAGAAAGAGGACCAGAAATCCACTTGGGAATGAAAACCGCCAAGGCAGACGACAGAATAATCCCAACCGCAACCAGGGGATGAACAAAGAGAAAGAGGGAAACCGCATAGATGAACATGCTCAAACTAGAGCGGATAATGTCCATGAGGGGGCTCAGGTAACTCTCCTCAATGGTTTCCAAATCGTTGTCAAAAATGGATAGATAGGCAGAGACATTCTTCTCTAAAAATTTGGCTAAAGGCTGTGATAACAAGCTGTTTGCCAGACCTTTTTTAGCCGTGACATAGAATCCCTGAGACACCTTCCACTCATAAACCTGGGAAATGTACTGAAAGACTGAATTGGCAATGATGGTCAAAGCGTAGGCCAATAAGAGCCAGACAAGTCCTATCCAGCCCATCTGAAAAATATGATCAAAAAGATACTTATTTAACTCCGGCAAAGCGACATTTGTTAAACTATATAAGATATGGAAAATCAACTGAATGGCAATAACAGACCTCAATTGATAGATGATTTTTTTCATTTCTTTTTCCTAACATTTTTTATAAATAAAAGGGAGCGAAGGCTACTCCCTACCCTAAGCCACATCATTTACAAACTATCAACTAATTTTTCTAATCATAATAAGTTCCGATGGTTCATCTACCTCTGTAGAACATTTATTATGCGATTTTCCATTACAAGTTCCTTGCCTGCATGCATATATTGGTTCTGTTAACCCTTTATTCAATAGAGGCACCGCATAAGTAACATTATTTTCAATTAACATCTGTTTTCTCCTTTTTAAAATTATTATATCTTGCTCTAGCAATATTTTTAGCTATACTAGAGCAACCATAAAAACTATTTCCTTCTGAATAAGATGTAGCTGGGCATCTATCACAAATTGAAACAAGCTCACATTCTAAACAATCAGTCAAGTCTCTATTTTTCAGATTTCTAACATTCAGATATTTTGGCTTGTTCCATATATCTACAATGGATTCTTCCAAAATATTACCCATTTTTACAAAAAATGAGTTACACGGAAAAACATCCCCTGTAGCCGAGATAGCAAAACTAGTTTTTAGAATAGTACACATATTTTCTGTTAAATAATCTTGGACTTCATAATTCATTATCGTATCAGAAATTTTAATCGCGTCTTCTAACTCGTTATTATTTAGTGAGTAGCTTAATGGAGCATAATTACCATCGGTTCGAGGAAAGATACAAGTAGAAGATAAATAAGAGAATCCGTTCTCTAGACAATAGGAATAAACACTATCAAATGAATCCTTGTTCTGCTTTAAAATTGGAGATTTGAGTTCAATCTTTATTCCATTCTCTTTTAATCTTCTAATTCCCCTCATAGCTGCTCGATGCGAACCTCTTATGCCTGTTATCGAATCATGCACTTCAGGCACCATTGAAAAGATTGTAGATGAAAAGTCTGTAATATATAATTCCTTGAGTTTTTTTGCAATACTATCAGTTATTAAGGAAGCATTACTCAAAATACTTACCCGAAAATATTTTTTTCTTGCATATTCGATAATATCCAACGCATCGTTCCTCATGAATAACTCACCACCTGTAAACGCAACATGGTGAACCCCAAACTTCCGTAAATCATTCAGTATTTCTTTCAAGTCCTCAGTAGACAACCCATTTTTTGCATGTTCAGGAAGATAACAGTGTTTACAACGCCAATTACATCTTGTTGTCAATTCAATTATTACAAAAACCGGACTATCATTTTTAAATGCATCATCCATGACAGTCGAAAGCGAAAAAAACGATGCATTATCTTTCATAAAAGTAACCCCTCTTTTTGTAACTCTATTAAAAATGAAAATACATCTTTGTTGAGTTGAGCATTATTCAAATTGTAAGTGTCACTTAACTCTTGTATTACACTACTAATTTCAATTGAATTGTCAATTGCTTCCCATATATATTTACTTATATGATCAAGATAATAAATTTGTCCTGTGCTCTCATTCACAATATAAATATAATCATTTATTTTCTGCCAAGAAATATTATTTGAAAATGTGTACATATTACTTCTCCCTTCAAAGTGACTTTATTATAAACAAAAAAATGGGATAAATAAAATCGTATCCCATTTATGCAATCAATCATTCACAATTACATTTTCTAAACACTTTTCATACCAGTCTGCTATATTCTGACTATCTACTGCTCTCAGCAAACCGATACACTTTCTCATCTCTAATATACCATTTTGATCTTTATTCTTTTTATAGTCATAGAAACCCTTTCCATATCGAAAAAGAATACGATCAAACACAGCCGTTTCCTCAAAAAAATTATTTTTTATGATTTTTTCAAGATAAACTGCATCCGACAATTTATTTCGGTCAATGCAAACCAAATATGCATTTAGTAAAATTTGTGATAAAGCATTTCGATTTTGTCGTATTTCAGAAAAATACTGTGTTCGTTTTATCAATTCTCTACAGAATAGCATAGTACAGCTATGATTCAATTCATCCATTGTGTTAGCAAATAACGTCAATTCATAGTAGCCCCAATTCTCTACTCGGAAGAGATAGTCTGTTAAATACGTTAACTCATCCAAAGAAACTTTTGTCACCTGATCTAGATCACTTAATTTAATTTTGATTAAAACAGCATTTAATCGATAAAATTCTCTACGATAATCCCCCTGGGCTTTCACTAGTTGATCGGACAGCATTTTTCTTATTTTCATTATATCTCTACCATATATTGATTGTCTCAGTTGTTCTAAAATTATAGTCAACTCATCTCTCTGGAAATCCTGACTTGCATAACAATACTCATCAAAGTCTACATTCAACTCTGCTAATACACCAAAAAGTTTGCTAATTGTTATGTCAGATTCCCCGTTTTCAAACCGTGAGAGTTGCGAAGTCGAGAGATGCCCTCTGGCAACCTCCACCAAGCTCTTTCCCTTACCTTCCCTAATAAATTTAAATGTTTGGCCAAAACTATTCATTTCACAATTCCTCTTTTGCATATACGGGATTTTTTTTACAACTTATAAAGTATGTGTTACATTAGTTACAAAGTTTAGAAAACAATATCATAAACAGGAGCTTTCATATGAAAAAAAGTACTCGAACTCTGCTAATAGTTGTCTCACTCTTTTCTGCCATTACGGTATTAGAAAAAATTATACAAATTTTTATTTTGAAATAATCAAAACAGAACCTCATCTATCTATATTATCTATCTTATTAGAATATATTTTAGTTTTAGAGTCTATTCTTTTTTAGTTAATAAACCCGAGTAAGATAAACTTACTTGGGTTGTTTTAATTTTACTCACCTGCCCCAATCCGTACTACCCCATCATAACGGCTAAGAACCTCATCGGACACGCGGTGGGAAATATGAATGAGCGTCTTATCAGCTAGTGAAGTAAGGTAGGTTTCAATTACTGTATAGGTTTCCTGATCCAAGGCAGATAGACTTTCATCCAGCAACAAGATATCCTTATCTTGCAGCAAGGCACGGATCAAGAGCAGGCGTTGCTTTTGTCCACCAGACAGTCCACTATCATCACTAATTTCCTCGCTCAAAGAAGTATAACTTGGGAAACGACTGTCAAGGTTCATGGTCTTAATGAGGGACATCAGCCTATCTTCTGAAACATCCTGTCCCATGGTCAAGTTGTATAGAACCGTATCATGGAAAAGGGCTCCCTCTTGTGGCAGATAGGAAATCTTGTCTTGAATGGCTTTGTAGGATAAGTCTGAAAGAGAGATTTGATCAAAGTAAATATCCCCTGCTTGCAGTTGGCTATTCTTGGTCAAAATAAGAGCCAAGGAAGATTTGCCAGAACCACTTTCCCCAAGAATTAAATACTTCTTGCCACGTTCAAACGCTACGGTCAGGTCTTCAAAGACCTGTTTCTCACCCATGGCATAACTAGCCTTGACCAGTTGAATACTCTGGAAAGCTGAAGCTAGTTCCTGTCCCTTCGTTTCTTGACCCAAAGTAGATAGCTCAAACTCTTTCTTCAATTCCTTAACAGCATGCCTATCCAAAAAGGCTGCCGCAATGCTATTAATGGGATCCACCAACTGCTCTGAAATGGTCAAAATAGCTGTCAAGCCACCGATGGTCAAGGCCCCAGATAAAACCTGAAAACCACCGATAAAGATAATCGAAAGCGTGGTCAGATAAAAGACGAAACCGACTAAGAGCCGCATGGTTACTGTCGTTCGATTGGCCTGATCGACCTTGTCATTGACTGCTTGATAGCGATCACTCAGCCCATCTAAAATTTGCTGTCTTTTGTGGCTATTTTTCACTTGCAAATAACTCAGAAAGACATCTGAAACCCTTGTATTATAGACCTGCTGACGGTCTGAAACCGCTTCCTGATTGAGCCTTCTCCGCTTTTTAAACAAATAGGGAATCACAACTGGTAAGAATGAGATCAGAATCAAGAAAATAGCGGTCAGACCATCCAGGCTAAGCAAGGCTAGACTGGCAATGCCAAAGGTACAAACACCTTGAAAAATCGTAAAGAAAGCGTCGTAATAATCTTCTTTCACCGTCTCCAAATCATTATTGAGCTGAGAAATATAAGCACCTGCCCCTTGCTCAACAAACTGCCTAAAAGGTAAATCAAACATTTTCCCAATAAAGGTCGCCTGCAAATGGAAACCCACTTGATTGAGATAGCTGACATTGGCAATTTGACGAATGTATTCAAAGACCAGCATGACAAGGACAGTTAGCCCCATCAGCACAAAATAGGACTCAAAGGCCTGTCTATCTCCAGCTGCAATAGCATCAATAATATAGCGATATTGGTACAGAAAGCCAACATTGAGCAGGGCTACTGCAAAAATACAAGTTAAGGTTAGCCAAAAATCCCTCTTTTTCATTTCTTCTCCACCATTTTATAGATTTCTAAGCAAAGCAATAAAAAATCTGTATTAAACACCGTTATTATACCACAACTTTCCAAGTTTGTGTGATTTTTCACATAACAAAACCAAGCCAGCTATCTGACTTGGTCTATTTTTATTCTGTCGTTTCAGTCGCCACATTGAAAAAGTCTTTGTATTTCAAAAGGTAGCCTTTTCCCGTGGATAGGTCATATTGGACCAGTTTGAGCTCTTCTGCAACTGTTGCGTCGCGTTCCGCCTGACCCACTCGATCCTTGTGGAGCACTTCCGTCAAGAGAGCATAGTAAGGACTGACCTTGTTATTGGTCGTCTCCAGCATAAGTGCATTCATGTCGCTAGAATTGACCAAGTCGTAATGATAGTCTTCTGTTTCAAAATTACTCCACACGAAATAATCCGTCTTGTACTGCGCACTTGGGTCCGTCACGAAAGCAGACTCTGGATACAAACCTGGTAGGTGGTCACCGTAAAAAACAACTGTCACTTTCTTATCCAAGGTCTTAAGCTGGTCTAGAAAATCCCTTGTTTCCTGATCTGTAAAGGATAAGAGACGAACATAGCTATTTAGGTTTTCATTCTCCTCAGCAGTAAAACCTTGACCAGTTGCTGTAATTGTAGCAGGCTCTGAAGAATTCCACTGCACATGGTTCTGCATAGTAATGGCAGACACAAATTTATTGTCAGTAGAACGAACCTGATCCAATATCAAATCATAAGTCTTTCGATCACTAACAAAATTCCCTTGGTAATCTGTATCCGCTACAGTTATCGGATACTGTGAACTATTCAAGGTATAGAACCGATCAATCCCCAACTGTTTATAAATAGTATTACGGTTGTAACTGGTATCGTAGTATGGATGAATAGCGACCCGATTACTTTCATTATATAAGTCACTGATACTTGGGAATTTCTTCATATTCGGTGCAACATCTAAATAGACCGATGAAATAGAGGAGTTGTAATTGTAGAAAGGCAAGCCACTGTATACTTGGAATTCAATATTAGCCGTCCCACCACCATAATGATCGCTCTTCATCAAACCACTTGTTGTTTGACTCATAATGTATTCAATATTAGGTATTACATTTTGACTGATCGTCACCCCAGGAACACGACGAGGATCCGCAAAACTTTCGCTCAATACATAAATAACCGTTTGGTCAGTTAGCTGCCCACCCCGTTCTGCATTGATTTCCTCAGCTAACTCTGTATATTTTTTAACAATGGCCTTCATTGTTTTCTCGGAGTAATCTTGAGGTTCCTCCATACTTGTCTTGCTAAGCTGTTGCAACCAGAGAAAGGATAATGTACGGTAACGTGCCACAAAAGCATAGCCTTTCCAGTCAACATTCCGCCAATTGTTAACCGGAGAAAGAATTGGAACCCAACCAACAATCTTGTGATCTTTCTCATTACGAATCGCCCATCCCATTCCAACGATCAACGATACGATGACGGAAATTCCGGCGAGTCGTTTCCAAAAAGATTGAACAATTACCCCTAAAAAAAAGCGAGTACGAAGATGGCGATAAATAAAAAGCAGAATAACCAAGAATAGAAGCGTAACAAGTACCACTCTCACGCTAATAAAACTAAAAATCATCCCAATGTTCCCAATCCACTTGAAATCATTTGGAGTTAACGGCTCTGAACGATAACGGAACTTAAGAAAATTAGCTGTTATCAAAGTTACGTTCAAACAGGCGATTAACGCAACTGATAAAATTTGTCGATTAAGGACCAAACTGATTATCACATTTAAGAAAAAGAGACACGCAATTTGAAAAACAATCGCCCCTGGGAAAAGGTGCCTAGTAAAATAAGAACCTGTGCCTCCTGCCATAGATGCTTGATAACCAATATGTGAAATGGTTGCCAAGGCTAAACTAATGAAAAGCATACTATGCACATTGGTCCGATTTGATTTAAACTCATTAAAACATTTGTAAAGATAGCGTAGAAAACAATACATTGCCACAAAATGTATGGCCGCAAAAATGGGAGTCTGGCTGAAAAATTCCGTATAAGAACCATTTTCGATTAAACTCTCATAATGGCTATCTTTCCAATATGAAATTGCTAATGGACTAAGTGAGAACAAAGTCGTTAATAATAAATAAACATCGGGTACCAAATGCTTTGTCGACCAAGAACGAAGCCTTTCACGAACCACTCTATTCTTATGTAAGAAAAGAGCCAAAATAATTGGTAATGCCAGCATCAAAAGCAGCTCAATTTGAAAAAGATTGTTCCGAAAAATATTCCAGGGTTGAAACTTCTTAGCATTGAGCCGATAGACTAACATAACAAGGTAAAGAAAACCCAGAAAATAACCAACATATTTTGCAAACGTTTTAGTTCTGATAAACTCTTCATATTTTTCTAATAAGACTAAAATATAAAAAGTAAAGATAAGATAGGCTATTATCGATAAAGGAATAAACCATATTGGATAAGCCATACCACTCAGTAGTAGAGCACGTCCCATTGCTAGAATCACGGTCATCACTATGACAAGGACAAATTGCTTACTTACTTTAGGATTGATTTGTTTCATTGTATATTCTCAATTTTAAAAGTTTTGATTTGCGATAGAAAGCCATATAATAACAAAGCCATAATCCCCACCCCATCAAGCTAATCGCAATCACCGGTAACAACCACCACTGTTGCTTATAGGATAAGACAAGGCTGTTCTGCCCTTTTTGGCTTTTGACTGTTGGGACTCCGATAGTGGAAAGTTTTATATCTTCCCTGTTTAACACCTGATGATTTAGGACCAACTGGCTATCTTGGTAAACAATAATCGGAATCGCTGTATCTTCTGCTTCATTTGCTGTCCATGTAATCACTAGCCGATTCCCATCAACTTGCTTATCAAAAGATTGGTTTGGTAGGATAACCTGATCACGATAAACATAATAGGTATCATCTGATTCTTCATTCGTTAATGGTCCAGATTTTACTGTTAAATCCGGGACATAATCTGGAGTAGACTTCTGAGCTAGATGAATGAATTCACCTAAATCTGTCGAATGAAATGAATCGCGTAATTCTTCAGTCGTACCATATAGAGTTGTATAAATTCGTTTCTGCAAGAAGGTATCACTATAATAGTGCCCTTCTATTTCCTTGTAGCTTTCCCGCCAAAGAAAACCAACGCCAATAAGAAGAGAAACAACGATTATACCTGAAAAGTTTTTCTGCAATTTTTCTGATAATCCCGAAACTTGCACTCCTACCACCGCTAGTAACAAGGCATTGGCATAAAGGAAAAATCGGAAAGGGAATTGAATCAATTCTACTATAGTAATACCTTTCCCTGCTATCAACTGCCATGGAAATAGGTTAGTCGACAGAATGAGAAATACCACATAGGTCAATGCTAGACCCGCTAGAACCACTGATTGTTTCTTCCAATTTTTCACTAAGAAATAGAGATAGATTCCAAAGAAAAGAGGTAGAGGATAGGGATAATATAGAAAAGCAGTTTTGAGCCATGTGACAGTATTCAAGACAAATTTCTTATTCACAAATGGCGGTACTAATGTATTTGTTCCATTTATGTAAATAAGTGGTAACCAAATATTGATGGTTAAAAGGAGAAAAATACCTACCGAAAAGACAACATCTCTGATAATCTTCAATTTTTGATGTGATTTCATCCAGCCAATTAAGAAAATAATCCCGTAGGCAATGACTAAAAATAAGGTCGAAAGCATATGAACCTGCAACATGAGCCCTACCGCTCCTGCCATGAGGAATATCGGCACTTTTTTAGTCTGTAGGAAACGAACTGCAGGAATCAAACAAAGTGGAAATAACGCCACACCCCAACTAGTAAATCCTTGTGTCGCCCACCAATACTGGATGGAATACGTAGTCACAAAGAACATGGATAAGGAAATCGCATGCCAATAGTTAACTTTAAGCTCGCGCATGAGAAGATACAAAGAGGTCGCACTTAAAGTACCTAAAAGTAAATTGGATAGAATTTGATAACGAAACCATGTCCCACTCAACAGAACCAAAGCACCCTGCAAGTATGCAAAGTATGGACCATAAAGCGCATTGACAATCCGTCCTGACTGTTGGTAACCATACAAGCTGATAATATAGGAAAAATTGCCTTCCTTCATTTGCATGGCCGCATCATAAAACCGATTGTAGTGGAAAATCAAGTCTGCTCCTGTTACCATCCCTCGGGTCACAATATGAGGGACGAGCAACAATACAGAAAAGCCCACAAATAGGCTAATAGCCACAAGGTGGGGATGTTTTTTTAATGTATTCTTAAACATATGCATACCTTTTTAGGAAGAAAAAACTACTTCAATTTTATTATTTGTTCTCAAGTATATTTATTTAACCAGCACAATTAGGTGAGGCACCTCTACACACTAATCTTAAAATTCGACCGTAATTTATTGAAAAACAAGCATCGAATTGCCTCCCACAAAGGATAAGGCTGGAACAATATTGCCCAGCCTCAGTTCTCCCTAGTATAGCAAGCTTTCATGTACCTGTCAATGAATAACACCCCTGTTTACACCCAGATAAATAAGAAAACGAATTCACTTTCAATATGTAATCGCGGAGTATAATAATCGAGCCAGCACAACCATATTACTTTACTACAACTTTTATCTGTGTTAAAATACCATAAATTTATTTTTTTTAGGAGTTAAAATGAAAACGGCATTAGTACTAATTGACTTTCAACAAACATTTCGAGATGGGTCTTGGGGCTCTTCTAGTAATGATCAGGCCGAAGTCCAGGCAGCTAAGTTACTAAAACATTTTAGACAAAACCAACTACCTATTTTTCATATCCATCATTGGAGCCAGCATCCAGATTCTCGTTTCTATTTTAAATCAAACGGGTTCTCTGCTATTGATATAGTGAAACCTTTGGAAGATGAATTAGTCATCACCAAGACTGTTAACAGTGCTTTTATCGGAACAAGTTTAGAAGCAATTCTCAAAGAACAAAGTGTCAGTCGTTTAATTATTGCCGGTTTGACAACCCCTCATTGTGTATCCACCACCACCCGTATGGCTACAAATTTAGGTTTTTCAGTCACATTAGCGGAAGACGCTACTGCATCATTCCCACTACATGACCATAAAGGTAGAATATTTAGTGCCCAAGAAATTCAAGACTCGACTTTGGCTAGTCTGAACGAAGAATTTGCCACTATTTTATCTACCCAACAAATTTTAGATAGTCTATAATCATTATTTTAAAAGCTCAATCAAAGCACATTTCGTATATCTTTTCCTTGAAACTTTACATCTCAAAGGATACCAACGGATATTTGCTATTGACGAGCTTTTTGTTTTTGCTCTATTATTCAATGAATATCAAAAACATGACCTGCTCCACCTACGATGATGTAGGTCTTAGCGAGCGTGTTTCGAATAGCTTCTGCCAGTTGTTCACCACCAGCTAGAATGGAACCACCAAAAAAGGCTAGAACATTTACTTGTTCTAGTCCTTGCTCGGCTTGGAGAGCTTTCATTGTCAAGGAGGACAGTTCTCTCAATCCACAAAACTGAGCTAATTGATTAACTAACTGCCTGCGCTAGTATCATGATAAGCCAACTTCCTGGAGGCTGTCAGACAAACGCGCGAAGTCAGCCATAGAAAGTGCTTCTCCACGTACACTGGCTTCCAGCTCTGCCATGCCAAGTGCCTGCGTCAGCTTGTCCTTGACCTCTTCGGACTTACCGAAATAGTTGGTCAGGTTGTTCCACAGGGTCTTGCGGCGGTGCACAAAGCTGGCCTTGGACACCCGGAAGAAGAAATCTTCGTCTTTGACGCTGACCATGGGTTGCTCGCGGCGGACCATTTTGAGAATGGCGGAATCCACATTTGGTGCGGGCACAAAGACGGTGCGAGGCACGATGAAGGCCACCTTGGCAGTCATGTAGTACTGGACCGCAATGGACAGGCTACCGTAAGCCTTGGTGTTTGGCTCGGCAGAAATGCGGTCGGCCACCTCCCGCTGCATCATGACCACGAACTCGCTGAAGGGAATCTTGCTCTCAATCAGGTGCATGAGGATGGGTGTGGTGATGTAGTAAGGCAGGTTGGCCACGACCTTGATAGGTAGGTCAGGATTTTTGAAATTCTGAATCTGGGTCTGTAGGTCGCTCTTCAAGATGTCTTGGTTGACCACAGTCACATTGTCAAAGCGACCCAAGGTGTCCGCCAAAATTGGAATCAGGCGGTCATCAATCTCAAAGGCCATGACCTCGGCGGCATTTTCCGCCAAAAACTCGGTCAAGGCCCCGATTCCAGGACCAATCTCGATGACATTGACATTTCGGTCAATCTCTGCCGTGTCCACAATCTTCTGTAAAATATTGGTATCGGTCAAAAAGTTCTGACCGAAAGATTTCTTAAAGGTAAACCCGTGGCGTTCAAGGACGGCACGAGTAACGTTTTTGTCTGCGATTCTCATACTATAACTCATTTATTTCTATTATCATATCCAGTAAAATAAAAATTGTATTTTCCAGATTTGTCAACATTTTTCCTACGTAGAACCTCTTTTAATTCATTTTCGTGAAAAACAATCGTAAAATACTTGCTGGATTCTCTATTATCGCGAACACAGAATATATAGTATTTAAAATTCATTGAACTAGTCATTTTTTCATCATACAGACTGTGCCAACCTGCCCAAACTACATTTGAAGGATACTGATCTTTATTTTCTTCGTTCAGATAATTCTTACTAATACTAATTTTCTTATCATTAACTTCAAGCCCAAAGTCCTCAACTCCTTGTTCGGACAACAATCTGACGATCTCTTTATAAATTTCCTTCCTCGAACTAATATTCGTATCTACTGCCAAATCATAATACTGATTGCCAGTAACAAATGGTGTCACATCAATATTTTCTCTTTTATCTAATATTACATTCTCAGTTTCCACAACAGTCTCTTCGACTGCTACGTCATATTGATCTTCCAATATATCCTTAAGATCATCCTCAGAGAATTCCTCATTACCTAGTGTAATTTTCCCTTTTATGCTGTTATTCTTTAAAAAATCTTTTAAAAACTCTATCATTTTTAATCCTCTATGTAACAATCAATGAACTCACAATTTTCAAATTTATTTGTTTCAATAAATTTTTTCGTAAATCTACATTCCACAAATGATTTATCTTTAAATTCAATACAGCCTATATTCGAATAATCGAAAACAACCAAACAAAAATACTTCACTGATGGAGATTCCAACATCTTCATTCCGGCTTCGTCATGTTTTTCTAAAATAGCTTTAAGCAACGGTTGCAGTACACTTCCTAAAGATTCTTTCCAAAGAGTAACATCCTTATCACGGGGCTCATTGAGTAAATTTTCAGGATAACGAATCGTACAGACAGTTGCTAAAACCTGAGTCAAGTCGAGATATATTCCCGTTTCTTCCTCAGCATTCAATTCCTGAAATAGTTTTTCGAATGTTCTTATAATGTACACAATTTTGGAAGACTTTTGTAAACTTAGACTCCCATCTTTGGCAATCTCATTGGTAATATCATATAGCTGCTCGTCATAATGTTTAACAATCTCTAAAGCTTGTTGAGCTATCTGTCTTTTTTCATTTTTTATCCGACTTTTATCATTTTCTATTTTTTCTTTCTCGCTATTATTCCTATCAATAATCGAATAGTTCCAAAGCATCAGAGTCGGAAAGGCTACCATCAAGCCTGTCAATACTTCTCCTTGAACCAATTTTTCAAAGATTAAATGACTTCCATGTGTAAAATAGTTCACCAGTAGAAACAAGGACACTATCACAATACCAAACAATACCGATACCATCAATTTAAGTCTATCATTGTTTTTCATATAGTTCTCTCCAACAAATTAATATGATACCAACTAATTGTATTCATCAATAAACATTAGAAACTCTTTCCCAACCTCTTTTAAAAAATATAGGAAAGTAGTATATATTTTTTATCCAATAAAATACGAAATTCATTTTTTCAGCAACGTTCCGAAAAATACAGTAATACCAGAAATAAAAGCAGTTGATTAAAAGCAATCTGCCCTTAGTTTTTTTCAAATTAACTTTGAACACATTTTGGCCATCCCAATCTCCTAGTTTTCTATATTGTAACACGAATAGATGTCAGTAGCAATCTTCAAAAAAGCAGAAATAGTCATTTCCGCTCTAGATTGTTTATCTCCCCAAATCATCAAAATAATAGAGATTCAAAAATTCTTCCTCAGTAACTAGACGTTCAAAATTGTAAAACCAGCGATAGACTTCCACGGCTGGGCCATCAAACTCTACCATGTCGTCCATTTCTTGCACACCGGCAATATGAAACAAACAGCTCTGCTTCCATATACCATCCGCATTGACATAGCCATCTTCAACTAGACCACGCAAATAGTCTGCTAGTTTGTTCTTATCAACCTGCTCATCCTCCCAAACAAGGACATTAGCCGGCAGCAAGTAGGTCACTTCTTCATAAGATGAATAATTTTCATAAGAAGGTTCAAACTCGTTTTTAACCAAGCACTTAACAGCGTAGACCCTATCCATGATAGCTCTCCATCGCCTCCTCGACTTCCGCCAAACTTATCCCAAATAGCTCCAAGCGTTTGATCAGTTGCTTGCCGTTGCAATAGCCGATGCGGAGCTTCTCTCCCAGATATTCCCTCCGCTTGCGACTGTCGCCGCCCATAAGGAGCCCTAGGCGCATCAGATCGGACTTGGTGATGTCAAAGTTATTTTCATCATCGTAATGACCACGCACGCCTGCGAGGGCTTTTTCCAAGTCCTCAAAGCTGGCGTGCTCAATGCCCAAGGACCGCCCTTTTGTTTTGGACTGGGGCCGAGCCTCGTCACGCTGTAAAAAGGCATGTTTGACCGTTGGAATGGCCTGCATAATCATCTTCCGAATCCGCTCTCCATTGTAGTCTGGGTCAGTAAAGACAATGACGCCCCGCAGGTCATGGAGTTTCTCGATGCGTTCCAAGTCATCGTCTGATATGGCAGAGCCTCTGGTTTCGTAGGTATCCACCTCGTAAAATCGTTTTAGGTTGGCTGTATCATCCTTGCCTTCAACAACGAGGACTTCCTGTATCTTAATTTTCTGAGTCAATTCTGAACAAGCTCCTTGCATTCTCGTAGGTCGCTTTCGCCACTTCTTCGACCGACTGGTTGCGAAGCTGGGCCAGCATTTCCACCACATATCTGGTGTAGCCGGTGCGATTTTCCCGACCACGCTTAGGAACTGGAGCCAGGTAAGGCGCATCCGTTTCGACCAGGATTTTTTCTAGGGGCAATGCTTGCGCCGCTTCCTGAAGTTCGACGGCTTTTTTAAAGGTTACCACCCCCGAGAAGGAGATGTGCATCCCCAAGTCCATGAAGGCCTGAGCCTCCTCCAGCGTTCCAGAGAAGGAGTGCATGATGCCTCCACGCGGACCGACGCCGACTTCCTTGATGATCTGGTAAGTATCTTCCAAGGCATCACGAGTATGAACCACGAAGGGCAGATCCAACTGCTTGGCCAACTCCATCTGTCGCTTGAAAACACGAGCCTGAGTATCCTTATCCGCCGTCATCCAGTAGTAGTCCAGCCCAATCTCCCCCAGGGCAATTACTTTAGGGTGTTGGAGAGCTTGGAGAAGAAATTTCTCCACTTCGTCATCATAAAAACCAGCTTCTGTCGGATGCCAGCCCAGTGTCAGATAAATTTCAGGATGCTGGTCAGCCAGTTCCATAGCCTTGTCAATGGTTGCTCGGTCAAAACCGACCACATTGTGGAGGGTGACCCCCATTTCCTTGGCAAAGTCTAATTCTTCTTGGACCCGACCGTCAAACTGCTCTACGTTGAGGTGGGTGTGGGTGTCAAATATTTGTATCATCGTTCCATCACTTTCTTTCCTACTATTGTAACATATTTCAGAAGATTCTTATGAGAAGAAAAAAACCAGCAGACTCGAGTTTCTGCTGGTTTCTTGTTCATCAATTACACTACAGTAAGCACTTTACGTCCCTTACGGCGACGAGCTGCTAACACACGACGGCCATTTTTTGTTGCCATACGGTTACGGAAACCGTGTTTACGTGCGCGACGGATTTTACTTGGTTGAAAAGTACGTTTCACGATGAATACCTCCTCTAGATTTTCGTATTCGTTTAGCCGGCTAGTTTTGATCAGTTACTAAACATACCAATCTATTTTATAAGAAATTAAACTATTTGTCAAGGTGTTCTGACTGACTTTTCACCAAGAATCCAAAAAGCTAACTTCTCAAAGTAAGTTCTAGTCTAACACAAAAGCTGGAAATTAGACTGAGACAAAAAAATAAGGTAGAACTTACTATGGGACAAGTTGGTAACTGACAAT
>NZ_JAIMDU010000010.1:0-60046 GCF_019794615.1 Streptococcus suis | reverse complement strand
GCCTATGCGATAGCAGTCCAAGGTTTAGGAGCGACGCGACGCTAAGCTTGGTTAACTGCGAACCGCTTGAGTGCTTATCGTCAATTAGACAAGGCTCAGCTGGTTGGTTGTTGGGCTCATGTTAGACGAAAGTTCTTTGAAGCGACTCCTAAGAAGACAGACAAGACCTCCTTAGGAGCCAAGGGTTTAGCATACTGCGACCGCCTATTTGCCTTAGAGAATGACTGGGCTGACTTGTCTACTGAGGAACGGCTACATAAACGTCAGACAGAGTTGGCACCCTTGATGGACGAATTCTTTGACTGGTGTCGCAATCAGGCCGTTTTGCCAGGCTCCAAATTGGGCACTGCAATAGAGTATAGCCTCAACTACGAAACCACTTTCCGAACCGTTCTCTCGGATGGTGACTTAGTCCTGTCTAACAATATGGCTGAGAGAGCAATGAAGACCTTAGTGATGGGCAGAAAAAATTGGCTTTTTTCCCAGAGCTTTGAGGGAGCCAAGTCGACAGCTGTCATTCTGAGTCTTTTGGAAACTGCTAAACGACACGGCCTTGATGCAGAAAAATATATGAACTATCTTCTAGAACACTTACCTAACGAGGAGACGCTCGCAAAAAAAGAGGTGCTAGAGGCTTATTTGCCATGGGACAAAAACATTAAGAGAGCTTGTAAATAGAAAAAAGGCTCCAGGGTCGTGTAGACTTTGGAGCCTTTTTCAATATACTTTGTTATTGGGCGCTTACTATACTTTGCTATTGGGCGCTTACAGAAAACATGGGCTCAAATCAAAAACACCTCAGAAAAGTATTGCCAAATTGCGATACTCTACTTGAGGCACTTTTGTCTTGCTCCAGTTTCAATTAACTATACTTTGTTTTTGGTCACATACTATTGAATCTAATAGAATTAGAAAAGTACGATACCCAAGATTATATCTAATACCTCATGGTTGATAAAGTGACAGAAAGTGAGTTCGACAATCTTGAGACTAATTTACATATTGGTGTCAATAATAATAGTTTATATATTCTTGTAAAATTTTACGTGGTGTTAATATTACAAGGAATTATGGTTTATATAGAAAAGTATAGATGAGCCGAGCTATATTAAAATTAAAAGGTAAAATGTAGACCTTTATAAAATATCGGTAAAGTGGAAGTTCTGCTTTGTAAAATTTTGAAAGGTATGGATTTTTTAAATAATTTAATTTATAAAGTTCATGACGAGCATTTTTATAAGCTTATTTATCATTTGTTTTCACTGCGCTTGCAATTAAGTGTATTAAGTCTTCAATTACTTTAAATGTAAAATACTCTTTATATTCCGGGTTCCTTTCTCCCATTATTCGATTGTTCATCATAGAATCTAGATTCACCTCGGGAGAAGGGGTTGAACTAAGTGAATTGGTTCTAGAGCGATAAATATATAATTTTTCGGGAACAGTAGTTATTTTTTTTGCATGAATCATTAATTCGAAATAAATACCCTCACCCATTCCAGGCAAAAATCTAAATTGAATCTCATCGATCAAGTCTTTCGCAACCATTCTGGCAGTAGGTTGAGTATTGTGAAAAATGTCTTTTAATTCTGCTTTTCCATAGATAGGTTTATACCAAACTGATTTTTTTTTACCATCGGAAGAGTATGTTCCAGTATCACAAAGAACTAAGTCTGCATTTTCAACTAATGCCTGCATATAAAGTTTTTCCAACATCTGTTCATTTATGTAATCATCGGAATCTACAAAAACAATGTAATTTCCAGTTGCTATTTCAATCCCTTTATTACGCGCTTCACCAACTCCAGTATTATAAGGAGATTCAATCAGTTTGATACGAGAATCTTTTTGTGAAAAACTTTTTAAAATAGACAACGAATTATCAGTTGAACTATCGTCAATTAGTATCAGTTCGAAATCGGATAGTGATTGTTTCAATATGGAATCTATGCATTCACCAACATATGATTCAGTATTAAAAACTGGTGTAATTATTGAAACTTTAGGCATATTAATGTTTTCCTCTCAACTTTATTTAAAATATTATATCATATAAATGTATAGAAAGATTATTGAAAGAATAGTTTGTGAACTTTGGTTACTATGAATCCCAATTTTATCAATAAAAAAATGCAAAAGGATAGTGAGCAGGTATTTTGTCACACGTCTTACGAGAGAAAACGGATAAACAATTCACATAAATCGGTGGCTTTTTGGAAACAGACAAATGGCAAGGGCTAGATAAAGTGAATTATTAGCCCTATCTATTAGAACATTTAAATAATTATGAGATGTTTTCTAGAAGTTGATCTTAGAGATATATTTACCATTTGAAAAAAAATTAATAAAAGTATGTAACATGCAGATAGAAATTTTGTTCCAATGACCAAATATAATTAGAAGTTTTTTAATATTTTTATTACCGGCACCTAATGAGTATCTGTCAATTTACAATTATTTAATACAATTTTTTGATAAATTGTCGGTTTTCCTGAATCTGACAATTTGTATATATTTTTACTATTTAGTTTGTATATTCCAATAGAATCATTTTGCAAAAGAGACATTGTGTGCTCATTGGAGATTTGATTTGCAATATTATTTAATAAAAATCTATTTATTCCAATAACTGGTAATTCTTTGAGTGAGTCCATCATTCCACAATCATTGATTGATTTTTTAATACAATAATCCATAATAAAATAGTCATGGAATCTAGGGTATTTCATTGTATACTCGTTTAGTAGTTGAGCACAGTATTGCACGAGTTTATTGTTGGGTTTTGCATAAAAGAAATATGATATCCAAAACTCAGAAAAAACACCATAATGAGATGGAGAATCATGATGTAAACTATTAAAATCAAAATTAAAAAAATTATTATTTATGGGTCGAGTCATGAAAACTGTTGCATCTATCCAAAGTCCACCTTGTTGTGAAATTAGATTCATTCTTAATAAATCTGAAAAATGAGTCTTACTAATCTCATTGTTATGAAATCTATTCCAAACATGGTCCGGGAGTGTAAGAAATTCAGAAATATTCTGTTCTGTTAGTATTGTAATGGTGTGATTAGGAAAACTGTCTTGAATACTCTTTATGCAACACTTAACTAATTTAGGTGCATGTTCCTCACCTTGAAGCCAACAAATCCAAATACGTTCCATATATTTATTTGGAGGAGATAATTTGTAAGTTTTAGATACAGGTAATTTATCTAAGAGATTAAATATGAGCTTGTTTTTTATTCTTGCAAGTTTGTAGGTCAAATTATTTAAAATTTTGTATTTTTTTGTACAAAGAAATAGTAATGTTAAAAATTTTATCAAATAATACATAGAACCCTCGATTGAAGTTTGAATTAATTTTTTCTTTTCAGAAAAATTTGAAAATTTTGTTCTAGAAACATTAAGTTAATCACAAAAGAAACACAACTTATTGTTATAATACTATAAAAACCAAGTAGCCCCCAACTACTAATATTTGAAATTTTATTTGAAAAGGGTGTAATAAAAATACATGAGGTCAAAAATATAACACAATCAATTATTAATTGTCGAATTATATGCTTAATCTTGCAATCTAATATGTGTATATAACAATACCAAATATTGTAAAATAAACTAAATAAAAGTGAAATGCAAGTTCCGATTGCGACTCCAGTAAGATCAAATTTAAAAACCAATAAAACTGAAAACGAGAGATTCAAGACTGCTTCTAAATAACTTCCTAGTTGAGTTTCTTTAAACGCACCTGCTGAAAAAACTAAAGTCCGATATGGTAAACGTAATGCATATAGAAAAACAGCAAAGGTCATTACAAAGCCAAACACAGGTTGATTGTAATTTGCATCAGTAACCTGTTTGGTGTACAAAATTACAAACGGAGTAATTAATTGAAAAGTTGTACTTAACAAAATTGTTGACACTGTATGTAAAATCCATTCGATTTTTTGAAACTGCTCAATTAGTATAGTTTTGTCTTCCATATGAAGTGCACGACCAAAATATGGTCTCACCCCACTTGTTGCAGCATTTAGAAAGGTTTTAATACCTTGAAAAACTGTGTTGTATACAGCATAGACAGATACCGTAGATAGACTACTAAAAAATGACAATATAACAATATCGGTACTTTCTTGAATGGTATAGGCGATATGTTGTCCTATGCCATACCATTGTTGTTGCAATTTTAACTTTGTATCTCGATATTTCTTAGAAATATGATAGTGTTGGTGAACGTAGTAGCTAATAAAAACAGGGGGTATGATATAGACCAAAGCTGAAGCGAATTTTACAAGATAAATGGTGTGTCCACTATTTACTAAAATGACTGAAAGCAGTAGATTTGTAATATTTGCAAGTCCTTGTAATATTTCCTTTATAAATGCTTTTTGGTCAGAACCAAGAATAATTTGGCTAGTGATTCCAATAAAAAATTGCAACAAATGAGATAGGGAAAGAATTAAAATAAGTTCAATGATTTGGCTATTTGTAAAATTTCCAGATAGAGTCAGTGGAAGTAAAATGCACAGACCTGCAATATAAATAAGTAGACAGAAACCAATCCGATTAAAAAATTGTTGCGATTTATAATAAATTGCAGATAAAGTTGGAATGTCATCTTCTAACAAAGGTTTATACATACTTGCTTGAATGACAGCACCCATTCCTAAGTCAAGTAAACTGATTAATGTTAGATATTGTGTGATACTGGACATTAAACCATTTATCTCGGAACCATAGGCAGAAATAAAAAGTCGAGGTAATATCAAACTACAAATGATAGAAATACATTTATTCAATAAGGATACAATTCCGTTTATTTTTAGAGATTTTGTGTTCACGATGGCAACTTTCTTTGTAATGGAATAATATTTTCATTTTTTTTGGAATAAAGATAAAATATTTGATACAATAAATAAATGGATTAAATAAAAAAATATAGAGGGTAGTATGGCTATTATAACAGTATGTGTTCCAGTTTACAATTCATCATCTTTTTTAAAAGATTGCCTAGAATCAATTAGAAACCAGACCTTTTCCGACCTTGAAGTTATTTGTGTTGATGATGGCTCAACTGATAATTCTTTAAAAATATTAACAGAGTACCAAAAGATAGATTCAAGATTCAAGGTGATTGTTCAAGAAAAAAATATGGGTGTTGGCGCAGCACGGAATAGAGCAATCGATCTTGCAACTGGTCAATTTATGAGTTTTATTGATTCTGACGATTTTATTGAACCTGAAATGTTTGAAGAACTATATAAAAAAGCCATTGAAAAGGATGCAGAAATTGCAATTTGTGATGTCAACTTGTACAGTGATGGAGGTAGATTAGACAAAAGAAAATGGTTTACACCTATTGAAGGAAAAGCGACACCTGAAACCCTATATAAAAACACCCAACCCACCAATAAAATAGCATCATTGGATTTAATTAGACGAGAAGGATTTTATTTTTTAGAAGGAAATAGTGATGGAGTATATGTTGATTTAATGGTTGCCGCTAAAAATATTACTTCGGTTCATAAACCATTTTATAATTATAGAATTAGAGCAAATTCACTTAGCTCCGAATTTCGAGTAAAAAACATTCTTGAATCTGTGGCATCATGTAGATTATTACTATCTAACTGTAAAGCATATAAAGAATATTACGAATTCAAACTAATCGAGGCTCTATTACAGTTACTAATGGTTTCAATCAAAGAAAAAAATTATGAAACTTACAGTGCGGCTCGAAAAGAATTATCGGATTTGCGTTTTAAGGAAAACCATTATCTTTACTCTCTTTTAAAAAAAGAGCATTCCATTCCTGTATTTTGGGCAATGATAAACATTCTCCCACGAAATTATTTTATATCATCTATTCTGCTAAGAATGCTTCGTTAAAAAGTGTTTTTTTAGCATTAAAAGGTAAGAAAGAGATGAAACTCCAAAAAGTGAAGCGATGTAATAAAGAATTGGAACAGGCTTTGGCAAAGTCTTAATGGATTGTAAAAGATGTCTTCTCGTTGGTTTTATTTCCTTCAGTCCAAAATACCGCATAGCAAGATAATACTCTTGATAAGCTAATAGATTCGGTTCAGGAATGAGTTCTAGAGAACTATTTAAGATTCTGGCACGTTCAGAGACAATTTTATATCCTTGAACAACCTTTGAAACATTTTTTGAAATGCTATCATCTTGAACCTCATAAATAACTAGATCCTCTGCTAGTTTATAACCTTTACTAACTGTTAATAATTTTAAGAAGAGATCCCAATCTTGACAACTTGGTAGAGATTGATCCAAACCACCAACTTCCAAAAATAGCGATTTTTTTACCATTAGGGTTGAGAATCCCCCCAGATTATTTTGCAAGATAGTTTCTTTCAGTGGAATAATTCCTTCAGGTAAAACCTGTACCGTTTTTGCCCCAAAACCAGTGACGACAAATCCTACTTCGGGATATTGATTAAAGACTTTTAGCTGTTTTTCAAGTTTATCTGGTAGAAAATAGTCATCTGAGTCAAGAAAGGCGATATACTCACCTTTTGCATGGTCTACTCCTAGATTTCGACATGCGTTTGCTCCACTATTTATCTCTTGTTGAATAAGGAGCAAATTTGGAATAGATTTTTGTAAGTCTTGGATAATTGCAATAGAATTATCGGTTGATGCATCGTCAACAACAACGATTTCTAATGGTTGATAAGTCTGATTTAAGACACTCTCAAGTACCTCTTTTAATAGGTGTCCACGATTGAAGTTGGGAATTATTATAGATATAAGTGGTTTCATAATATCACTTTCTAGTCTTAGTTGTCTTTAATATTACTATAGGATAGTAATTTTTTCAAATAATATTCACGAAGGAAAGAATATGAATCTTCAAATAGAATCTCCATTGGTTAGTGTCATAATTCCTATGTACAATGCTACATTGTTTATTGAAGAGACAATACAAACCGTGCTACAGCAAACCTATTCAAATACGGAAATCATTGTTGTAGATGATTGTTCTACAGACTTATCATACAATGTTGTTTCGCAGCTTTGTCAACGGTATTCAAATATTACATTATTACAGAACAAAAAAAATAGTGGAGTAGGGATTTCTCGTAATGTTGGCGTTGCAAAAGCTACAGGAAGGTATATTTGTTTTTTAGATGCTGATGATTTATGGTTACCTACAAAGCTAGAGAAACAGGTAAAATTTATGCAAGAATCCGGCCATGCATTTACATTCACCTCATATGAGTTTGCTGATGAAAATGGAAATAAAATTAATAAAACAGTGGCAGTCCCTGAAAGAATGACTTATAAGGAAGCACTTCGAAATCATACCATTTTTACATCAACCGTAATGCTGGATATGCAACAACTAACAAAAAATCAAATCGCTATGCCTGATGTACGTAGAGGTCAAGATACAGCTACTTGGTGGAAAATCTTAAAAATTACTAAGTATGCATTTAGTTTAAAAGAGCCATTATCGATATATCGTCGTGTCAATTCGTCTTTATCTGCTAACAAACTAAAAGCAATTCAAAGGACATGGTATCTTTTCAGAAAAGTAGAGGGCTTATCCCTTTTTCAAACGATATTCCCTTTCTTGGGGTATGCGTATCATGCTGTCAAAAGGAGGATGTGATATGGTTATATTAATAGCAACAATTGATAATGAAAACGTTGAAAAATTGATTGAAACGATGAATCTTTCAAATGTTGATACAATTGTCATTAATCAGAATAGATCTGGTCGTAAGTATTCTGAACTAATAAAAAATGGCCGTTCCACAATTCTACAATCTAATCGTCTTGGCTTAAGCGCTAGTAGAAATGATGCTATATCACTTGCAAAAGATTCAGATATCTGTCAAATTGCGGATGATGATTTAGTTTTTGTCGACCAATATGAAAGAATTGTTGAGAAGGCTTACCGAGAATTTCCAGATGCAGATATAATTATTTTTGGGATGGATTTTCAAAATCATGCTATTCCTAAAAAAGAAATTGCAAAAGGTAGAATAGGATACTTGGCTTCAATGAAAGTTGTTTCATTTCAAATTAGTTTTAAAAAGTCAAGTCTCTCAAAAAAAGGAATTACTTTCGATGAAAGATTTGGAATAGGGGCAAAATATGGTTCTGGAGAAGAAAATATACTTTTGTTTGATGCTCTTCGAAATGGCTTAAAAATCTATAGTTATCCAGAAAAAATCGCAACTTTGATTTCTCGCCCCTCACAATGGGATCGTTCTAACTCACCTGAGGTTTGTAAAAAACGTGGAGCAATTTATAAAAGAATGTCCCCTCATTGGTATTGGATAATTATTATCCAATTTGCAATTCGTAAACGAAAAATGATGCCAAACGAGATTTCAATTCTCGATAATATAAAATATATGTTTGAAGGAGCGACAAAATTTATAAACAAGTAATAAAAAATAAGGTTAACGCAAAATAAGATAATTAATATGTTAAAGAATGCATATTATGTGACTTTTTTAGAAAAAAAGTATAGAATATTATAATAATTATAAAGCGTTATCATCAAAGAGGCAATTTGTTTGATGGTGAATCACTGATATAGTATGAGGGGAGGCAATTTTCTTGCTTGAGAAGAATGGTTTATGGTCTAATTTGGCTTACATCATTGAGGCTATTTTGATGATAATTGGTGTTACAGTAGCATTAACACCACAAAATGATTTTAGCCTTACATCCAGCAGTATTGAAAATTTCTTACCAACGATTCCTTGGTTAATTATTACCTATATTGTATTAAATAATTTTTTTGATACACATATTTATTACAATAGAACCAAAACAGTTATTATTTTATATTCTTTTTGTGTTCAACTAATTTTTTCATTTATTGTAACAGTAATTTGTCATATATATATAGATACATTTGATTTTAATATTTTTTTCCTAATTTTATATACCATCGTTGGGACCATTTTGTCAGGGACAGTTAATGTAGTTATTTTTACATACTTATCTCAAAAATCCAAGAGAAAAAAAGTATTAGTCATAGGTGATGCTCAATCAGTTTTTGAAGCATTAGATAACTTCAATGCTTCAAGAGAACCTCTTCATAGTATCTCTTATATTGTTATCGGTAATTATATGTCGCATCTTAAAGAAGTACTCGATCGTGTTGATGTAGTCTATATGGCAGGTCTTTTAGACAGAAATGAGAGTGCAGAAGTATATAATTTCTTAATTACGAAGGACAAGACAATATATTATACAGCAAACGTAGAGAATACGGCTGTTATCAATTCACGATTAATAAATATCACTGATGAAAGTATTATCAAGTTATCCCCCTACTCATTAACAATTGCGCAAGCAACGGTAAAACGCATATTTGATATAATAACTTCGTTAATCTTATTAGTTCTATTTTCGCCGATCATGCTATTGACTGCTATTGTCTTAAAAATAGAAAGTAATGGACCAGTATTTTATAGACAAGAACGTGTTACGCTAGGGAATAAAACATTTCAGATTTTAAAATTCCGATCGATGGTTGTAGATGCAGAAAAAGATTCAGGGCCTGTCCTTGCCGGAGCAAATGATTCGCGTGTTACCCGTGTTGGTAAATTTATTCGGGCAACCCGCATCGATGAAATGCCACAATTGATTAATGTATTGCGTGGCGAAATGTCGATTATTGGACCTCGACCTGAGAGACCAAAGTTTGTAGAGGAATTTACGAAAAGTAGTCAATTTTATCCACTCCGCCATAACGTTCGTGCTGGAATTACAGGATATGCACAAGTTTACGGCAGATATATTTCTAATTTTGAAAGCAAATTAAAATTCGACTTGCTTTATATAAAAAGCTACTCGTTAGGATTAGATATTAAGCTGATGCTGAAAACAGTTTTAGTGGTTTTTGATAAACTTAGTTCTAAAGGTCACGATGAATCACATTCTATGGTTCAAAATAATAATTTCTACAGCGAAGATGTCCAAATATTGAAATAATATGAAATATCTGTCATGAGCACTGATTTAATAGAGAGGCTTGCACTTGCAAGCTCCTCTTTTTTTGTGTAGAATAGAAACAGTGAGGTTTTAAAAATGAGTAAAAAAGACAAAAAAATTGAAATCCAGATTGAAGATGCAACTGTTGTTGTGAACAATGAAAAATATGATGGTTACCGTCTCGTCATTGGAAAAAAAGTTATTGGTGAGATCGCAGAATTAGCTGAAAATAATTTTACAATTGTTAAAAACGGAAATACCGAAGGCTTTTATAAAACATTGGAAAAAGCAGTCGGAAATATTATTGAAAATTATAATTTAAGCAACTAAAAGTATTGTAATTAGCTCTATTTTATGGTAGAATAGTGTCTGTTAGTGCACGGAGAGATAGCGAAGAGGCTAAACGCGGCGGACTGTAAATCCGCTCCTTCGGGTTCGGGGGTTCGAATCCCTCTCTCTCCATGTCTAAGATACTAAGGGCGTCAAACGCATAGTAAAAATAGGAAGTTGACTGCAAATCCTGATTTGCTAGGCGACTTATCTTTTTTACACAGCGTTTAGCCCGAGTTCATTTCAGAATACTATCTTAGAAAATTTTTTGGGGTATCGCCAAGCGGTAAGGCAAGGGACTTTGACTCCCTCATGCGTTGGTTCGAATCCAGCTACCCCAGTAAAGGTATTAGGCAAGTCCTAATTCGTCAAAGATGTCCAATTGTTGTCCTTGCGTGTGCCTTAATAAAATATATTTTATGTTGGGTGTAGAAACCCGATTGTCGGAGGTTTTTTTATAATGAACGAATTTGAAGATTTGTTGAACAGTGTAAGCGAAGTTACACCGGGTGATGTAGTAACTGCTGAAGTTTTGACAGTTGATGCTGGTCAAGCTAATGTAGCTATTGCTGGTACTGGTGTAGAAGGCGTATTGACTCTTCGTGAGTTGACTAACGACCGTGATGCTGATATCAACGACCTTGTTAAAGTTGGTGAAACACTTGAATTGCTTGTACTTCGCCAAGTTGTTGGTAAAGATACAGACACTGTTACATATCTTGTATCTAAAAAACGTTTGGAAGCTCGTAAAGCATGGGACAAGCTTATTGGTCGTGAAGATGAAGTCGTTACTGTTAAAGTAACACGTGCAGTTAAAGGTGGTTTAGCAGTTGAGTTTGAAGGCTTGCGTGGTTTCATTCCAGCTTCAATGATTGATAGCCGTTTCACTAGAAACACTGAGCGTTTTGTAGGTCAAGAATTTGATGCTAAAATCAAAGAAGTTGATCCAGCTGAAAATCGTTTCATCTTGTCACGTCGTGATGTAATTGAAGAAGCAGCTGCTTCAGCACGTGCTGAAGTATTCGGTAAATTGGCTGTTGGTGATGTTGTAACTGGTAAAGTTGCTCGTATTACTAGCTTCGGTGCTTTCATCGACTTAGGCGGTGTTGATGGTTTGGTTCACTTGACTGAGTTGTCACATGAGCGTAACGTATCTCCTAAATCAGCTGTAACTGTTGGTGAAGAAGTAGAAGTTAAAGTTCTTGCTATTGACGAAGTTGAAGGTCGCGTATCATTGTCATTGAAAGCTACACAGCCTGGCCCATGGGATGGCGTTGAGCAAAAATTGGCAGCTGGCGATGTAATCGAAGGTAAAGTAAAACGTTTGACTGATTTTGGTGCATTCGTTGAAGTATTACCTGGTATCGACGGTTTGGTTCACATTTCACAAATTTCACACAAACGTGTTGAAAATCCTAAAGATGCTTTGACAGTAGGTCAAGACGTAACTGTTAAAGTTCTTGAAGTGAATGCAGCAGATGAACGTGTGTCACTTTCTATCAAGGCTTTGGAAGAACGTCCAGCAACAGCTGAAGGCGAAGAAAAAGCTGAAAAACGTGCTCCACGTCCACGTCGCCAAAAACGTGAAGAAAAACGTGATTACGAATTACCAGAAACTCAATCAGGTTTCTCAATGGCTGACCTTTTCGGTGACATTGAATTGTAATTCACTTAAAAACTTGCCTCGGCAAGTTTTTCCTTTCCACCCTTAGTGTAATGGATATCACGTAAGATTCCGGTTCTTGAGATGGGGGTTCGATTCCCTCAGGGTGGACTAAATATACTTAAAAACCCTTGATTTACAAGGGTTTTTGTTATGTCTGCCCCAAATCATTGTAGTACACTAGAATAGAGGTGAACTACAATGATTGATTTTTTTATCCATAGAAGGACACAAAGAAGAGTATGATAGCCGTCATGCTTGGAAAACCCGCTATCCCTTATCTACTATTCTCTTTCTAGTTTTCGTTTGTCAATTGGCAGGGATTGAAACATAGAAAGAGATGGAAGATTTCATCGAAATGAACGAATCTGTCTTGGGAGAACACGTTGGCTTGAGTGTAGGCTGTCCTTCTAATGATACCTTGGAACGTGTAGTGAGTATCGTTAATCCAGATTTCTTGAAGGAAATCAAGGAACTCTCCATGAGGATATTGACCTTTAATTTAGTGATGCCAAAATATTATCTAAGTTGACAGAGAAAGGCTGTCATTATCAGACCATCGAAAAGGCACGCAGTCAGATTGAGGTGAGGGACTACTGGGTTTCTCACGATGTGAAATGGCTGAGCCAACGACACCCAAAATGGCATAACCTTCGTGGGATTGGGATGACTAAGAATACCATTGATAAAGACGGCATCATTATGGAAGAAGTTCGATACTTTATCCTCAGTTTCAAGGGTGATGTGCAAACTTTTTCTCAGGTTGTTCGTGGTCATTGGTCGATTGAGAGCCAACATTGGTTGTTAGATGTGATTTACTGAGAAGATAAGAACCAAACCCTAGATAAACGAGCCGCCTTCAATTTGAATGCTATTCGCAAAGTTTGTCTTCCTCTCCTACAAATGATGACATTCCCTAATGAGAAGTTGAGCTACCGTCGCAAACAACGCTATATTTCTGTCCATTTGGAGGATTATTTGCCACAATTATTTGGACATCGAGGATAAGGTGGGTGTAAAAAAGGTAGATACCCAGTTTAAAGCGGTTATTTCCGAGGACATAAGGAGAGAAGAAAGTTTTCATGCGTACGGCGTGAGTAATGCTGGGTGTTTATGATTTGCTAAAAGGAATGTGGTATAATAAAGATTATGAAATACAATGTAAAAATCAGTCATAAAATCAAGGAAATAGTTGGGTTAGAAAGTTCTGCAACTGATATTCTGATTCATGAAGAAAATCTTAAAAAGCATATGTTAAAAAGCAGACATCGAAAAATGATCAAATATATCCCAGATGTTACAGATATTTTGAATGCACCAGACTATATAGGTCAAAACAAGAACGTTGAATCAGAGAGTTTTGAAGCCATCAAAGTCCTTGCAGATAATGTTCTGGTCGCTGTCAAATTAGATAAGAAAAACGACTATTTCTTTGTGGCTTCGATTTATGACATTACAGATTCCAAATTAAACCACATGAAAAGAAATGGTCGCATCAAAGCATTTGACAAAACAGAAGATAAGTAGTAAACTAAATAAGATAAATGATAACGAGGTCAGAAAGGCTCCTGACGCACTCGAAAGAGTACCTGAGATGTTGGATACGCCGCCCAACCGCTATCATTGTATTTCAAAGCCCCTCAGCGATTGCTGGGGGATTTTTTAAAATCCTTGTTTTTGGATAAATAGACTGATTGCTCAAAATAGGTAAAATTGCTGTTTTTATGGGCATAAAAAGACCTTTTCCAGAGGTCTTGAAAAGTTGATTCATACAGTGTTTTTTGTGTGTCTGCACCAAATACACCACAAAGGGAAAAAATGAGTTGTTATGAGTATTAATTTCCTAAAATATTGCAAAGATAGGCAATTTTTGGTAGGATATATCTATTCACATTTTAGTCCCATTCGCTCAAGCTGGACTAACTATATTTAAAAACCCTTGTAGATCAAGGGTTTTTAAGTATCAACTTCCCAAAATTATAGGGGGAGTTTATTTTATACTGGAGGTATCTATGTTACATTTTGAAAATGATTATAATAAAGGTGTTCATCCTGCGCTTCTAGAAGCTATCATTGAAACAAACAATGAAGGGTTGTCTGGATATGGGACTGATCTTTATACTGTCCGTGCTGTAGAGAAAATACGCGAAGCAACGGATTGTCCGCATGCACAAGTTACTTTCCTTGCTGGGGGGACACAAACAAACCAATTGGTCATAAATTCAATGCTTGCATCATATGAGGGAGTAATCGCTGCAGACACAGGGCATGTGACAACTCATGAGGCAGGTGCTATTGAATTTTCTGGACATAAAGTTTTGGCTTTACCGCATTCACAAGGTAAGTTAGTAGCATCAGACGTTGAACAATACATAACTGACTTTTATGCTGATGACAATCACGAACATATGGTATTTCCTGGTATGGTCTATATCTCACATCCTACTGAATATGGAACCTTGTACACAGAACAAGAATTGAGTGACCTTGCTAGCGTTTGTAGACACTTTCAAATTCCTTTGTATTTGGATGGAGCTCGTTTGGGATATGGTCTAGCTGCAAGGGACACAGATCTCGATTTGAAAGCAATCGCTGCCTTAACAGATGTCTTCTACATCGGTGGAACTAAAATGGGAGCTTTACTTGGTGAAGCAGTTATTTTCACTAAAAATAATCAGCCAAAGCACTTTTCAACAATTGTAAAACAACATGGAGCATTACTTGCAAAAGGTCGTGTAGTCGGTGTTCAATTCGATCGATTTTTTACAGAAAATCTATATTTGGAAATTGGACGTCATGCGATTGAAATGGCAGAGCGTTTAAAAAGAATCTTGACTGAAAAAGGATATCAATTTTATTTGCAATCACCTACTAATCAACAGTTTATCATTGTTTCGAATACAGACCTAAAATATTTTGACAAATTAGGAATTGGTTATAGTTTTTGGGAAAAATATGATGAACATAGTACGGTAATTCGCTTAGCAACAAGCTGGTCTACAACTGAAGAAGATATCACTGAATTAGAAAGCTTGTTATAACATTACATTCATTTACACTGTAAATTTATAATCAAAACGAATAAAAATACAAAAAACAGTTGACAAATGTATAAATATGATTTAGAATAGCATAAACATACAAAAGTAACCACTGGTATGTTCGATATTATGATTTTTTATACAGGAGATTATTATGAAATTTAAGTCAATTTATAGGTTTGCAACTGTTTGTTTTGCCTCTACTATCCTTGTAGCTTGTAACTCAAGCTCAACTTCAAATACTTTGCAAAAAATTGAAGACAAAGGAAAAATTGTTGTTGCTTTAAATCCCGAGTTTCCTCCATTTGAATACAAAACCATTGTAGATGGAAAAGATACAATTGTCGGTGCGGATATTGAGCTAGCGAAAGCAATCGGGGAGGAGTTAGGAGTTGAAGTTGAATTCTCTAGCATGAGCTTTTCAAATGTATTAGCGAGTGTACAGAGCGGTAAGTCTGATATTGCCATTTCAGGTATTTCTGCAACCGAAGAGCGTGCAAAAATCTATGATTTTTCTGAGGCCTATTATCAATCGGTAAATAAAATGATCATAAAGAAATCTGACGCAACTCGCTTAGCAAGCGTTGAGGATTTCGTTGGTACATCAATTGGTACGCAAAAGGGTACCATTCAAGAAAGCGTCGGAAAAGAAGAATTCACTGGGGCTACATTGATTAGTTTAGATAAAAATGGCGATTTGATTCAACAATTAAAGGCTGGTCAGCTTGATGGTGTCATCTTTGAAGAGCCAATTGCCAAAGCCTACGTGGGGGTCAATAGTGACTTGCAAATAGTTGATATGGATATTGAATCTTCTATTTCGGATTCTTACGCGGTCGCAATGCCAAAGGGTAGTACCGAATTAAAGGAAAAAATTGACAAAGTCATTACTGAGTTAGTTGACTCTGGTAAAATGGATCAATTTGTTGAGGAAGCCTACCAGCAATCCATCAGTAATAATTAATTGTTTTTGAGAATAAATATTCAAATCGATTGGTTGACAACTGAATAAAAATACGATAGAATATTCACTATCGAATCAAAAAAGAATGATTTGGGAATGAATGAAAAGGAACTGTTTATTAATGAAATTGAAAAAAATGCTAACCCTTGCTGCGACATTTGTCGCTACCCTATCTCTAGCTGCTTGTTCAGATTCCAGCCAATCCACATTAGAAAAGATTAAAGAAAAAGGTACGTTGGTTGTTGCTACTAGTCCAGACTATGCACCATTTGAGTTTCAAGCCCTTGTTGATGGCAAGAATGAAGTCGTTGGTGCAGATATTATGCTTGCACAAAAGATTGCTGACGAATTGGGAGTGAAACTTGAAGTTTCAGCAATGAGCTTTGACAATGTGTTGTCAAGCGTTCAAAATGGAAAAGCCGACATCGCAATTGCTGGTCTATCTTACTCAGATGATCGTGCGAAAGTTTTTGACTTCTCAGAAAGCTATTACCAAATTGCTGATGTTTTGCTTGTCAAAAAAGATGATGCAAGTACCTTAACTTCAATCGATGCAATGTCAGGCAAAAACCTGGCTGTCCAAAAAGGTTCTACTCAGGAAACATATGCTAAATCAGAAATAAGTCAGTCTAAAATTGTTTCATTGACATTAATGGGAGAAGCAGTAAATGAACTAAAAGCTGGTAAAGTTGATGCTGTTTTGATGGATTCACCTGTCGCAGCTGGTTATGTTTCACAAAATTCAGATTTAGCCATTGCTTCAATTGAATTCCCAACTATTGATGAAAATTCAAAAGTTATTGCTCTTCCAAAAGGAAGTGATGACCTAAAAACAAGCATTGATAAGGTTATTAACGAAGTTAAGTCAAGTGGTGAATTTGATACCTTCTTAGAAAAAGCAGCCACTTATACAGCTGTTGAATAGAATACAAAAAACTTGTAAGTCTAAAAGTAGAGACTTACAAGTTTTTTTTACTTCATTCTCTCTAAATAGAAACTAGTTAAGCGTGGCATTGTTATCGTAACACCATTCTCATTTGGATAAATACTAAATGATTCCATTGGGATGGTACTAGATGAAAAGACTAGCTTATATTCGGATTCTGCAGGCAGATCCAAATGTACGTCGAAGAGTTCTTGGTCATTAAAATTATGGATCGTTAGAATTTCTTGGTCATCACTCATACGTGTAAATGCAAAGAGATTACTATCACCATCAATTTTTACCCAATTAAACCCTTTTTCGTAGGCTTGATAATCATACTTCCAAAAGGCATCGTTTTCTTTATAGAAAGTAGATAAGGTTTTCATCATTTGATAGAAGGATTGGTGAATTGGAAATTGTAGTAAATTCCAATCCATTTCAGTATATTCATGCCATTCACGAATATGTCCCCATTCATTGCCCATAAAGAGTAATTTTTTACCAGGATGGGCAAAATAGAAGCTATAGTAGGCACGCGCCAAATTAAATTGATCTTCATAATTTCCATCCATTTTCCCTATGATGGAGTGTTTCCCATGCACAACTTCATCATGTGAAAGTGGAAGAAGGAAATGCTCGTTTTGGTTGTAATACATTCCGAATGTTATTTCGTTTGAATGGTATTTGCGATAGACAGATGGGCGACCCATGTATTTTAGCGTATCGTTCATCCAGCCCAAATCCCATTTCATATCAAATCCGATACCGCCATCTTCTAAGGAATGGGTTACTTTTGGAAAGCTAGAAGAATCTTCTGCAATCATTAGAACACCTTTATAGTCCGTATGAACCATTGCATTGACACGTTTGATAAAATCGATGGCAGCATGGTTTATTTTGTCTTCAGTCGTTTCCCCTCGCCAATAAAGGAGATAGGATAGAGCGTCAACGCGTATGCCATCGAAATGGAAATATTCTAGCCAATATTTTAAATTTGAAAGTAAGAAAGACCGTGTCATTCCTTTACCAAGGTCAAAATTGGCAGTTCCCCACTGATGATTTTCTCGATCATGCTCATAAGGGTATTCATACAACCAACTACCATCAAACTGGTATAGACCATGTGCGTCTTTACAAAAATGTAATGGAACCCAGTCTAAGATAACGCCAATCCCAGCTTGATGAAGCTGATCAACTAAATATTTTAATTCGTCTGGCTTACCAAACCGACTAGTGGGACTATAATAACCTGTGACTTGATAGCCCCATGATGCATCTAATGGGTGCTCAGTAATTGGAAGCAACTCGACATGCGTATAGTTGTTTTCTTTGAGATGCTCGATCAAAAGTGGGGTGATATCCTTATAACTATTGAAGGCCTCTATCGGAGCCCCAGCCTCATTTCTATTGACGAATTTTTGCTTCCAAGATCCCAAATGCACTTCATAGATGGAGACAGGTTGTTCTTTGAAGTCATATTCCACTCTCTCATTCATCCAAGCTTGATCTTTGAATTTATAGCGTGAGTTGTAGGTGGTAGAAGCAGTCTCTGGGCGAACTTGACTGAAAAATGCGTATGGATCAGCCTTATACAATTCCCGACCGTCATGGGTAATAATCAAATATTTATAATTCTCAAGTGACTTTAATCCTTCAACATAGAGTTGAAAAACACCATCAATTTCCCACTGCATTTGATGACTTCTTTGCCACGCATTAAAATCACCAATCACAAATACTTCCCTAGCATTAGGAGCATAGACACGAAAATGGGTACCGAGTATCTTGTTTCTCTCTTTTACCATGTGTGCCCCCATCTTTTCGTAAAGGGTGGTATGTTCACCGGAATTCATATAATATAGGTCTAAATCAGTAAATTCTTTCATAGCAATCTCCATTGTGCAAAAGGAGTGGACGGGGGGTCTCACTCCAAATCAATCTTTATTTGTATTCTAACCACTTATTTCACGATAGAGCCAGATGTATTTTTCAGCCGAAGCAGTCCAGCTAAAGTCTCGTTTCATCGCTTGGTCAACCATCCTAAACCAATCTTCTGGCCGCTCATAGTAAGTTTGAAGGGCTAAATCGTAGACTTGACGCATATTGTAGGCATCACGTCCTCCAAAACTAAAACCAGTACCTTCTTTTGTTTCCATGTTATAAGGTGTGACGGTATCAACTAGCCCACCTGTTTCACGAACCAATGGGAGTGTTCCATAGTGCATAGAAATCAGTTGGCTAATACCGCATGGCTCAAACATAGACGGCATTAAGAAGAGGTCACTTGCTGCGTAAATTTGATGGGCGAGGGGCTCATTGTACCCACGATAGAAAGCGAATTTATCAGGATATGCCTGTTTGAAATGATTAAAGGCATTTTCAATGTCAGTTTCACCATTTCCTAATATCACAAATTGAACATGAGCTTGTAGAAGATGTCCGAGTACCTCTGTCAAAAGATAGAAGCCTTTCTGCCAGGTTAAACGTGATACAATTCCTACCAGAATGACATTCTCATCTTGTGGCAGTGCAAATTGGGCTTGTAATGCCAATTTGTTTGCTTTTTTCTCAGCTATATTTTCCAAGCTGTAATTCTTTACTAAATAGTGATCTGTTTGGCTATCCCAACTATCATAGTCTATACCATTGACAATACCGACAAGATCATGTTTACGCAACTCTAACACGTGTTGCATATTTTCACCAAATTCTTCTGTCAGAATTTCTCGCGCGTAGGTTTCTGAAACAGTTGTTACCTTATCAGCATACAAAATTCCTAATTTCATGAAACTGATGCATTCATCATGAAAACGTGCAATACCATCCAAGTAGTAGCTGTAGTCCATACCAAGTGCGGACCATAGTGCCTGCTTATGAAAAATACCTTGGAAGGCTAAATTATGAATGGTCAATACATGTTTGATGCTACGGAATTCCTCGCGGTAGCTATAGAATGTACGGCATAGGAATGGAAGTGCGGCTGTATGCCAATCATGCGTGTGCATGACATCTGGGAAGTAGTTCAGGGCTTCTAAGAGGCGACAAGTGGCATGTTGGAAATAACCAAATCGGATAGCGTCATCATCATATCCATATAATTCATCCCGTTCAAAGAAATCACGATGCTCAATGAAGTAGAAAGTCACACCATCAACGATTTGACGATAAACATTAGCCATGGATTGAATGTCGCCTGCTCGCACATCAAAGCTTGATACATAGTCAAAGTCAGAATGATTGTGTATTGCAATCTTTTTATAAAGAGGAAGGACAACCCTTACATCCAGACCTTGCTTAACAAGTTCTTTAGGAAGTGAGCCAATTACATCAGCTAAGCCACCAGTTTTGATGAATGGAAGTCCCTCAGACGCAACAAAGAGAACAGATTTTTTAGTCATATCAACTCCTAAATGATTTGATGAGGTTTCAGGTATGAAGGGGAAGTTTGACTTCCTTTGATGTCAATTGGGTGGATAATTTTGGTGGCTTTATCAACAATGGCATTTTCAATATTTGCGCCGGTCTTAATGGTTACACCATTGAGAATGATTGAGTTCTTTATCACAACACCCTCTTCAATGACAACATCACGGTCAATGACAGAATTTTCAACATGACCGTTGATATTCGCTCCATTTGCAATAATACAACCTTTTACTTCAGCTAGTGGACCATACAAGGTAGGAGAGGAGTCACTTGTCTGTGTATGGATAGGCCAGTCATGTTTGAAGAGCAATTTACGGGTATCCCGTTGAAGCAACTCCAGTTGAGTTGTAAAATAGGCTTCCACACTGTTGATACAAGCCACAAAATCTCGATGAGCATATCCCATGATTTTGTATTGGTCCACAACATCTCTTAGAATATCTTTAAGCCAGTATAAAGAAGAAACCTTATTCGCACGCTGAATCAATTCGATAAAGGTCGTACGTTTCATGAAGTAAGCTTCCAATGAAACGGGACGATTCTTGTATTTGCCATGATTTTCTTCAAATGCAATCACTCGACGGTCATCACCGAATTTCAAGGTTTGACAGCCGATGAAATTTTCCTTCGCATCTGAAACATTTTTATAGAGTACAGTGATGTCAGCTTCGTTTGCGATATGTTCCTCCATTACTTTTGAAAAATCTTGACTATAGATAAAGTAGGAAGGAGCGATTAAGACATATTCCTTCGTAGAGCTTTCGATATAATGGATATTTTCAGAAAATGCGTTAACATCATGCTGATAAACTGAGTTTGGATCTGTCACACTGTTCAGCAAGCGTAATGAGCCACGTTTACTGTTGATGTTGTAGTGTTTACCGGTACCAACGTGCTGAATGGTAGAACGCATTCTTGCAGGCATATAAACTTGAAATTCTGTAATGCCTGAGTTAGACATATTTGATAGCACAAAGTCGATTAGACGGTAGCGACCTAGGAAGCTAAAAGCTTGAACACCACGGTGACTCATAACGTCACCAAAATGCACATTGTTTCCTTCAATATTTACAATTCCGAGTGTATTTCTTAGCATAGCATTCCTTTCTTTCTTACTTACTTACATTTTTGTCAACCAAAAGAATTTTATCAAGTGTTCCTGAAAGTTTGACATTATCAGCAATTTTCACATCCTCAGCAACAATGACATAGTCAAGCTCTGCGCCTTCACCAATCACTGATCCCGGTAACAGAACAGAGTTTTTAACAACCGCATCCTTATTTACCTGAACATCGTTTGAAATAACGGAATGTTCAACATAACCATCAATAACAGCCCCTTTATCAATATAGGCAGATTTAACAGTTGCAGAAGTACTAATAACTTGGGCAGGTGAACCTTTGTCTTCAGAGTAAATTCTCCAAGTTCTGTCAGACAAATCTAAATCACCTGAATGGTCAATTAAGTCCATATTTGACTCCCATAGGCTATTCACTGTACCAACATCTTTCCAATAACCTTGGAATGGATGGGCAATGAGAGTACGGCCATCTGAAAGATATTTTGGTATAATATCGTGCCCAAAGTCGTGTGTAGAAGTTTCTGATTTATCGTCTTCTTGCAGATATTTTTTAAGCGTTTTCCAGGTGAAAATGTAAATCCCCATCGAAGCCAGGTTGCTCTTTGGATTCTCTGGTTTCTCTTCAAATTCTTGGATGCGGTATTCTTCGTCAGTATTCATGATACCAAAACGTGAAGCCTCTTTGATAGGGACTTCAATAACAGCGATAGTAGCATCCGCTTTCTTATGAATGTGCGTATCAAGGAGTTTATCATAGTTCATCTTGTAGATATGGTCGCCAGATAGAATAAGTACATACTCAGGATCATGGAGATCAATAAAGTCAATGTTTTGCGTAATCGCATCAGCTGTTCCTTTATATAACCCAAAACCTTCGATTTTTTCACTCGGTGGTAATACAAAGACACCAGATCCTTGTACATCAAGTCCCCAACGTTGTGATTGAGCAACATATGAATTCAAGAGAACAGGCTCATACTGGGTTAAAACACCAACAATATCAATACCTGAGTTGGCACAGTTACTGAGAGGAAAGTCAATAATGCGGTACTTGCCGCCAAATGCGACCGCTGGTTTTGCGACTTTTTTGGTCAACCCTTCTAAACGTGTTCCACGTCCACCAGCAAGAATCATAGCTAACATTTTATTTTGAGCCATCTAACCACTCCTTAATATATATGATACATGTATTATAGCACATAAAGGAAAAAAATGAAAGCGTTTCCTAGGTAAAAATTGAAAAATTTTCAATAATTTTACCAAACACTTTCACAAATATATTATATTAAGTTTTATAGACTTAATGACTTTAAACTTTATCAAATTTTACTTCTTCAAGTAGAAACTTGATAAACTTTTCCCCCATATCAGATAGAACGGCTTTCTCATGCTTGATATAGACCAATTCTATTTCATCATCATATTCTAGAGGGATTGAAACGATATTATCTCCGTTCAAATTCGAGTTAAGAATACCTGTTGCGATTGTATACCCATCAAGACCAATCAATAGATTAAAAAGAGTTGCACGGTCTGAGACAACGATAGACTTCTTATGGTGTTCTTGAGATAAAATTTCTTCTGAGAAGTAGAAGGAATTATGAATCCCTTGTTCGTAGCTGAGATAAGGGAAATCAACTAAGTCAGACAGTTTGATTGATTTCTTAGAAGCAAGTGGATTTGTTTTACTTACGAAAATATGAGGACGAGCAGTAAAAAGATAGGTATGAGACAAGCGATATTCATCTAATAATTTGAGAAGAACCTCTCGGTTATAATTATTTAAAAACAAAACACCTATCTCAGAGCGGAAATTCTTCACGTCATCAATAATTTCCCAAGTCCGCGTTTCCCTTAAGAATAGCTCATAGTCTTCCATCTCTGTCTCTTTTAACAAGGAAACGAAAGCATTTACGACAAAAGCATAGTGCTGGGAAGAGACACTGAATAACTGTCGTTTGGCATTCGGATTTTTATAGCGGTCTTCCAATAATTCAGTCTGTTCAACAATCTGCCGTGCGTAAGAAAGAAATTCCATCCCGTCCTTTGTTAAGGTAATTCCTTTGGGATTTCGATAGAATATTTTGATATTCATCTCTTTTTCAAGATCTCGCACAGCGTTTGAAAGACTTGGTTGTGTGATAAATAATTGTTTGGCAGCTTCATTCATACTGCCTGTTTCAGCGATTTTGATAATGTAAAATAATTGTTGAATTCTCATAAATCTATTTTATCATGAAAATTGACAAATGATATGAAAAAATGTATAATGCTGAAAATATAACCTTTAACTGAGTCCAGAGAGGCGAAGAAGGGAACGTGATAAAAAGGACAGATTCTGTCTTCTTTTCGTGTAACCTTGCTAGCCAGCAAGGTTTTTTCTCTGCACCGACTTTCTTGTATTCTGAGAATTATAGAATAGGGGAAAAATGATTTTAAAAGAACAAATGTTACTTGTTGAACAAGTACAACTTGCACCACGAATTTTTTCAATGATTTTGCAAGGAGAGATGGTTTCCGAGATGAGGATTGGACAATTTATCCATATTCGGGTTCCAAATGATGCAATGCTCTTGCGCAGACCGATTTCCATTTCTGAAATTGATTATGGTAAGTCCCAATGTCGGATTATTTACCGTGTGGAGGGTCTTGGGACAGATGTTTTCTCAAACATGGTTGCAGGAGATTATTTGGATGTCATGGGACCACTCGGAAATGGTTTTGAGATTGATTTTCTAAAAGACGGCGACCCGATACTTATTATTGGTGGTGGCATCGGTGTTCCTCCTCTGGTGGAGGTAGCAAAACAAGCTGCGAAGCGTGGTGCTAAGGTCACGTCAGTCATTGGCTTTGCCACTAAAGAAGCTGTGATTTTGGAGGAGGAGTTGGCGCAGTATGGCTCTGTTCATGTCACAACAGATGATGGTTCCTATGGAATTAAAGGGTCTGTGGCAACAGTAGTGGAGCAACTGACAAATGACTTTTTTGCCATCTATTCCTGTGGGGCGCCTGGTATGATGAAGTATGTTGACCAACGGTTCCAAGGTCATCCACATGCTTACCTCTCGCTTGAAGCCCGCATGGCTTGTGGGATGGGCGCTTGCTATGCCTGTGTTGTCAAACCAAAGCGAGGACAAGAGCACGAGAACAAGCGCGTCTGCAAAGAAGGTCCAGTGTTTGAGACTGGAAGTCTGGTTTTATAGGAGGACAGCATGGAGAAACGTTTAGCGATTTCCTTACCAGGTTTAGAATTAAAAAATCCCATTATTCCTGCATCTGGTTGTTTTGGTTTTGGTCAAGAGTATGCAGATTATTATGACCTTAACCAGCTTGGATCCATTATGATTAAGGCGACCACTCGTCATCCTCGCTATGGCAATGCGACTCCCCGTGTTGCGGAAACTCCAGCAGGTATGCTCAATGCCATTGGCCTTCAAAATCCTGGTGTTGATGCCGTCTTGTCCGAAAAACTCCCATGGTTGGAACAGCATTTTCCAGATTTGCCTATCATTGCCAATGTAGCTGGCTTTTCAAATGAAGAATATGCCTATGTTTCAGGAAAAATATCAAAGGCTCCGAATGTAAAGGCGATTGAACTAAACATTTCTTGTCCCAATGTGGACCATGGAAACAATGGTCTTCTAATAGGACAGGTGCCAGAATTAGCTTATGAAGCTGTAAAAGCAGCGGTTACAGCATCATCCGTGCCAGTCTATGTCAAACTCACACCTAGTGTAGCCGATATTACCCTTTTGGCTAAAGCGGCTGAGGATGCAGGTGCAAGTGGCTTAACGATGATCAATACCCTAGTTGGTATGCGATTTAATTTGAAAACTCGACAACCGATTCTGGCAAATGGTACGGGTGGTATGTCTGGCCCAGCTGTGTTTCCAGTTGCACTCAAGCTCATCCGTCAAGTCGCGCAGATAACGAATCTTCCTATCATAGGAATGGGCGGAGTAGATTCGGCAGATAAAGCCCTTGAAATGATGATTGCAGGCGCAGCGGCTATCGGTGTCGGGACTGCGAATTTCACGGATCCATTTGCATGTCCAAAGATTATTCAAGAATTACCAAATCGGATGGATTTCTATGGCATTGATCGTTTAGAGCAGTTACGGAGCGAGATTCGTACAAGCTTGAGTCAAGATTGACAAGCTTTAGATAAAAGAGTAATATAAAAGAAACTAACTCCTTTAACTATGTCCAGAGAGGCTGGGAAGGTGTCATGTAAATTGCTTGAAAATGTATTTTTCAGGCTGACTTCGTGTACAACCCTGTCTCAATTGGCAGGGTTTTTATGCATATTTGAAAGGATTTTATGAAAGAGAATCGACCAATTATTGCCCTAGATTTTGCAAGCAGAACAGAAGTGCAAACATTCCTAGAACAGTTTCCTAGCCAAGAAAAACTATTTGTAAAGGTAGGAATGGAACTATACTATGCGGAAGGTCCTGATATCATTCACTATTTGAAAGACTGCGGTCACAGTATTTTCTTAGACTTGAAACTCCATGATATTCCCAATACCGTTGAGTCTGCGATGCGAGTCTTGGCAAAACTCGGTGTGGATATGACTAACGTTCACGCTGCTGGTGGTGTGGAGATGATGCAGGCGGCTCGTAGAGGATTGGGGGAGGATGCGATTTTAATCGCTGTTACTCAGTTGACCTCAACTTCTGAAGAGCAGATGAGAAAGGACCAGAATATTCAAACCAGCTTACAGGATGCGGTAGTACATTATGCCCAAAAGGCTCAAGAAGCAGGTTTAGACGGAGTTGTCTGTTCCGCTCATGAAGTGAAACTTATAAAAGAAGCTACCAATCACGAATTTGTTTGTCTGACACCTGGAATTCGGCCAAGTGGTGGAGAAATCGGTGATCAAAAACGAGTCATGACACCAGCAGATGCTGCTCGAATCGGTAGTGATTACATCGTAGTAGGTCGCCCAATTACAAAATCTGAAGATCCTTATGAAACCTATTTGGCAATCAAAGAAGAATGGTGTCGTGTATGATTCAAATGAGGTAATGGGTCTTTCTTTGATAAATGGATTGATTTAAGAATCGAGGAGAAGATATGGGAAAGATTATTTCAAAGGATTTATTTTTTGATGGTTTTAAGTACCGTTTTGATGATGGTAAAGTTGAGCATTTTTCACCAAACTTAGTGTTAAATGGCTATAAAGGTGACAAGGGTTCACGAATAGAACCAGCATTTTTAGGTGGATACAAGGCTATTCGGCGGGATGGTCATGTAGAGAAGGCACGCATTTAAAAGGAGGTCTATAATGACATTAGCAACAGAAATCGCATCACACTTATTGGATATTAAGGCAGTTCATCTGCGTCCTGAAAAGCCTTTTACATGGGCATCAGGTATCAAATCCCCTATCTATACAGATAATCGTATTACACTATCTTATCCTGAAACTCGAAATCTGATTGAAGATGGATTTGTTCAACGAATTGAAGAGGAATTTCCTGAGGTTGAGGTGATTGCCGGAACTGCCACAGCCGGTATCCCACATGGAGCCATCATTGCAGATCGGATGAATTTGCCATTTGCTTATATCCGTAGCAAACCAAAAGATCATGGTGCAGGGAATCAATTAGAGGGTCGTATCGTCAAAGGACAAAAAATGGTTGTCGTTGAAGACTTGATTTCAACCGGTGGTTCTGTACTAGATGCCGTAGCAGCAGCTGAGCGTGAAGGCGCTGACGTTATTGGTGTGGTTGCTATTTTCACATATGAATTGCCAAAGGCAGATCGTAATTTTGACAATGCTGGCGTGAAATTGGTGACACTCAGCAATTATTCAGAGTTAATCAAGGTTGCAAAAGTTCAAGGTTATATCAGTGCTGATGGACTGAATTTGCTGAAAAAATTCCGTCAAAATCAAGAAACTTGGCAGGAAGACTAGTATTGGAGATAGGCTTGCGCACGATTTCTGGGAACTTGTCCTACAAAATGGTATAATGGACTCTAAGTATTTTGAGAATACAATAATTGACCGTATGAGGAGAAAAACATGATTTCAGTTATCGTGCCTTGCTTTAATGAAGAAGAGGCGATTCCCTATTTTTACGATGCTATGGAGAAAGTTCGTAAGGAAATGGGGGATCAATTTGAGTATATTTTTGTCAATGATGGTTCAAAGGATAGGACATTAACGGTTTTACGCCAATTGTCTGGTCAAGACCGAGCTGTTCGCTATCTTTCCTTTTCAAGAAATTTCGGTAAAGAAGCTGCTCTCTATGCAGGTCTACAAGCTGCGCAAGGGGATCTAATAACCGTTATGGATGTTGATTTGCAAGATCCACCTGAAATGTTGATGGAAATGAAGGCTATGTTGGATGGAAATCCAGATTTAGATTGCGTTGGAACCCGTCGTGTCAGTCGTGATGGTGAGCCACCGATTCGTAGCTTTTTTGCGAAATTATTCTACAAATTGATGAATAAAATCAGCCAGGTCGAGGTAGTAGACGGTGCCCGTGATTTCCGTCTCATGCGTCGTCACATGGTGGATGCTATTTTATCTGTATCTGAATACAATCGCTTTTCAAAGGGCATTTTTTCTTGGGTTGGATTCGAGACAGAATACTTGCCATATGAAAATGTTGAGAGGGTCGCTGGGGAAACTAGTTGGTCTTTCTGGAAACTACTCTCTTACTCAATTGAAGGAATCATCAATTTTTCAGATACACCTTTAAATATAGCATCCTACACAGGATTCTTTACATTCTTGTTGTCACTGGTTTTAATGGTTTTCGTAGTCATCAAAACCTTGGTATTCGGTGATCCTACAATTGGCTGGCCATCGACTATCTGTATTATCTTATTTTTAGGTGGTCTGCAGTTGATGACTATTGGTATACTTGGTAAATATTTGGCAAAAGTTTTCTTGGAAACGAAGAAACGTCCGATTTACATTGTTAAAGAGAGAAGTTCAAACTAGGAGTGATGTATGGAACATTCGGCTTGGCACGAATCGATAAAGGCACAGTTGCCGGATCATTATTTTAACAAAATCAATCAATTCTTAGATCAAGTTTATGCTAATGGTCCCATTTATCCGCCTCGTGAGAAGGTATTTGCTGCCATTCAAACAACGGATTTGGAAGAGGTTAAAGTAGTTATTTTGGGACAGGATCCCTATCACGGACCTGGTCAGGCACAGGGCTTGTCATTTTCTGTTCCGAACTCGGTACCAGCTCCGCCATCTCTTCAAAACATTTTAAAAGAATTGACGGATGATATTGGCGTCAAACAAGATCATGATTTGACGACATGGGCGGAACAAGGTGTGCTTTTGCTCAATGCTTGTTTAACTGTTCCAGCAGGTCAGGCCAATGGACATGCAGGGCAAATTTGGGAGCCTTTTACGGACGCTGTTATTAAGGTGGTCAATAGCTTAGACCAGCCTGTCGTCTATATTCTTTGGGGTGCTTATGCTCGCAAGAAAAAGGCGTTGATAACCAATCCAAAACATCTGGTTATCGAATCTGCTCATCCAAGCCCTCTTTCAGCCTATCGAGGTTTCTTTGGAAGCAAGCCCTTCTCACAAGCAAATGCCTACTTGACTTCACAAGGCAGAATAGGAATTGATTGGCTTCGATAGTAGATGGTAATGGCTTTGGTACTACAAAGGAGAATATGAATGTTATTAGTGAAAAATGGTCGAGTGTTGGATCCTCAAACTGGACTAGATAAAACTTGCGACATCTTAATAGATGGAAAGAGAATTGTAAAAATTGCGGAGTCAATTTCTGCTGACGTTGAACAGGTGCTTGATGCAACAGGATTAGTCGTTGCTCCTGGTTTGGTTGATGTTCATGTTCATTTTCGTGAGCCTGGTCAGACCCATAAAGAAGATATTCACACAGGAGCCTTAGCAGCCGCAGCTGGTGGCTTTACTTCTGTCGTCATGATGGCCAATACTAATCCGACGATTTCTACAGTAGAAATTCTAACTGAAGTTCTGGAATCTGCTAAAAAAGAAGCTATTCACATTTATAGTGTGGCAACCATTACAGATCGTTTCGATGGACAAAACCTGACCGATTTTCCTGCTTTGCTAGAAGCTGGAGCGGTGGCCTTTTCGGACGACGGTATTCCTTTGACAAATGCTGGCGTGGTTAGACAAGCTATGAAATTAGCCAAAGAGCAGGGCTGTCTCATCAGTCTGCATGAAGAAGACCCTGACCTGAATGGTGTCTTGGGCCTCAACGAGCAAGTAGCTGAAAAACATTTTCATGTTTGTGGTGCAACTGGTGTAGCAGAATACAGCATGGTCGCTCGCGATGTCATGATTGCCTATGAAACGGATGCGCGTGTTCATATCCAGCATCTATCCAAAGCCGAGTCGGTCAAGGTGGTTGAATTTGTTCAAGGTCTCGGAGCAAACGTCACGGCAGAAGTAGCACCCCAACATTTTTCACGGACAGAAGACTTACTTCTAACAAAAGGTGCCAATGCCAAGATGAATCCGCCGTTACGCTTGGAGAGCGATCGGTTGGCAGTGATTGAAGGATTGAAATCTGGTGTTATCTCTGTCATTGCGACGGATCATGCTCCTCACCATGCCGATGAGAAAAACGTTGAGGATGTCACTCAAGCACCGTCAGGAATGACAGGTTTAGAAACCTCGCTTTCGCTTGGCCTGACTCACTTGGTAGAAGAAGGACACTTGACACTCATGCAATTGCTGGAAAAAATGACTATTAATCCTGCCAAGCTCTACGGTCTTGATGCTGGCTATCTTGCGGAAAACGGTCCTGCAGACCTTGTTATTTTCAATCCAGATGCAAATCGAACGGTCACAGCTGATTTTGCATCAAAATCCGTAAATTCTCCATTTATCGGTGATAGTTTGAAAGGCGATGTCTTTTTTACAATTTCAGATGGAAGCATCGTTTATCATAAAAAATAAAAGAATTTGAAACTGTAGCCTGCTTGGTTGCAGTTTTTTTATCGTAAAAGCCATATTTTGATGCATCAAATAGGAAGTCAAGACTTGCTGAGATGGAAAAGATTGTGGAAGTGTTCAAAATATTTTCAAACAATCTAATGATAATTTCAACAGTCTCGTTTCAAATATCTGTTTAAACTATAAGGAATTCCTTCTAATATTCACTTTTGAATACCTCAATGCCATTCTCATACAAACATTTTACGAACATTTTAACTATGATAACGAATTCAATGTTTTTGTTTTTTGGTAAAAAAGTGTATAATAACTATATAACTCACTTAAGAAAGGTCGATTTATGAAAAAGAAAGATTTATTGTTGCCTGTGTTGTCTACCCTATTGTTGTCGCCGGTGATTTTGGCTCAACAAGTTCAAGCTGATGACGTACAGACTGCAGATACCTCATCAACTATTGTCCAACAGACTGAAACTACAGGGACAAGTGCATCTAATCCAGATGTGAACACACCGGAGGCAGTCTCTACTGTTTCAACAACGACAGAGGCTACAACAACTGAATTATCAGCTGCAGAAGTGGCTGTCGAGGCTAGTACCCCGATTGAAACAACTGCCTCTAGTACAGCCTCTGATTCAATTGATGCTGTTATTATTCATACGAACGACGTGCATGGTCGAATTCTTGAAGAAAAAGGCGTAATCGGTGATGCCAAGGCTGCTGCAGTCATTGAAGAAGAACGTAGTAAAGTTGAAAATACAATTGTGGTGGATGCTGGTGATGCCTTCCAAGGTCTGCCAATTTCCAACTCTACAAAAGGTGAAGACAGAGCCAATATTATGAACCAAGTCGGCTATGATGCCATGGCTGTTGGTAACCATGAATTTGACTTTGGGATGGACCAAGCAATTAAATACAAAGAGACCTTGAACTTCCCACTATTGAGTGCAAACACTTACGTTAATGGCGCTCGTGTTTTTGAAGCTTCAACCATCGTTGATAAAACGCCAACTGTTGTCGGTGATGAATTTATAGTTATCGGGGTAACAACACCAGAAACTGCTACAAAGACACACCCAAAAAATATTGAAGGTGTTACATTTGTAGATCCTATTACCGAAGTAAATAAGGTCATTGATGAAGTAGAAGCACGTGCACTTGCTGATAATCGTGTCTATAACAACTACATCATACTTGCGCACTTAGGTGTTGATGCGACAACTCCTGTAGAGTGGAGAGGTTCAACACTTGCTGAAGCCTTATCACAAAATACCAAACTTGCAGGCAAACGTGTGATTGTTATTGATGGCCATTCCCATACTGTTCAATCTGCTACATATGGTGACAATGTAACCTATAACCAGACAGGTTCCTATTTGAATAATATTGGTAAAGTTACCTTAAAATCTGAACAATTATTGGGTGAAGCAAGTCTCATTTCTGCTGCAGATACGGCCTCTGTGACACCAGATGCTTCAATTACTGAGCTTGTGAATGACATCAAAGCAAAATATGAAGCTGAAAATGCTCAAGTAGTGATTGAAAACAACCCAGTTGAATTGAATGGTGAGCGTTCAAATGTTCGTGTACGTGAAACTAACTTAGGTAATGCTGTAACAGATGCTATCTACGCATATGGTCAAACAGGTTTCTCAAATAAAACTAGTCTTGCTGTGACAAACGGCGGTGGTCTTCGTGCAACCATTGCTAAAGATCATCCTGTTACAAAAGGTGATATTATTGCAGTTTTACCATTCGGTAATATCATTTCACAAATTACAGTGACTGGTCTGCAAATTCAAGATATGTTTACGAAGTCATTGTCATCTGCCTTGCAAACCAATAAAGAAACTGGTGAATTCATCCTAGATGAAAATGGAGCGCCTCTCTTTGAGGCAAGTGGCGGATTCTTACAAATCTCCGGTGCGACAGTATTTTATGATCCAACTTTACCTGTTGAAGAGCGCGTGCTTCTTATTGGCATCTTAAATCCTGAGACTGGAGAATATGATGATTTGGATTTAGAAAAAACATATTATCTTGCTACAAATGATTTCTTAGCTGCAGGTGGGGATGGCTACACAATGCTTGGTGGTGCTCGCGAAGAAGGTCCGTCAATGGATAGTGTCTTTGCAGATTACCTAAAAACTGCAGACCTATCAGCCTACGCAGACATCAATCCATACTCTCGAATTATTCCTATAGATTCTACCTTGGATACTGATGAAGATGGTTATCCTGACTTCATCGAAGTCATTGTAGGTACAGATCCTGAAAATGCAGTTTCAAATCCAGAAGCGAATACAGAGGAGACGTCTTCAAATCAAGAAGATCCAACTACAAATTCTGAAACTAACCCAACTAGTACGATAGATGAACCTTCAAATCAAGGCTCAAATGGATCTACATCAGATAATAAGGGTCCTGTTGACACGCCTAAAGAAAAAGATGGCAAATCTGAAACTGTGAAAGGTAATGAAATTCTCAAAAAAGCACCACTGGCTAACGGAACCACTCCTGTGGCCAAGTCAGGAGTTTTACCAAATACTGGCGATCAATCAAGTCTTGGACTCAGCTTATTTGGTTTAGGTCTCGCGGGACTGGCAATGGCTCTACGTCGTAAAGAAGAAATGTAAGCAATTTTTTTGAAACAGGGTCTTCGGACTCTGTTTTTTAATGGAGGAACCATGCAAACTGTATTTCAATATCAAAGAGAAGGCAAACGTGAACCAATCTCATCCTATGTCTTGCTCAGTAATTCACCACGTCGTAAGGAGTTATTGAAGTTCTTGAAACCACATATTACCTCTGTTGAAGTGGATGAACGAGGAATTGAAGAATATTTTATGAACCAATTTGCTTCCGATGATTTTCTCACTCGAGCAGCTAAAACGTGTTGTGAGATTTCCAAGGCCAAGTCTGAGATCAAATTGACCCCAGGTCATCTCTATATTTCGGCAGATACAATTGTAATCGCAGATGAACAGATTTTTAACAAACCAAAAAATTTGACCGAGGCTGAAAAGATGTTTCGATCCTATTTTGGCAAGAGTCATTATGTGGTGACCTCAGTTTGTCTAAGAACGTCGCAATCACTGGATGTTTTTTATACGCTGGCACAGATTGATTTTGTTGACTATTATCCCGCACTAGAGAAGCTAATTCAGTCCTATATTTTTGAAAAGCAACCACTTGACAAGGCAGGGGCCTATGGTATTCAGGAGCTGGATCCACGATTTGTAGCGAGTATTTACGGGGATGTTCATACCATTATCGGTCTTCCAGTAGCGGAAATATCCCGCAGGATATTTGACGACAGCGATTTTGAAAAATAGCAGAGCTGGCAGGTTTGTTTGTGGTATAATGGAGGACGAAAAGGAGAGTTTATGAGTGTCGACATTGAAAAATACAAGCAATTGGCCCTGCAGAAGCAAGGTGAACACCGAAAATTTCTAGCAAATCTCAAGAAAAGAGCGCCTAAGAATTTAGACAGAATCGTACAGGACATTCACGCGGAAGTCTTTTCTGAAATTGATTGTACAGAATGTGCAAACTGTTGCAAAACATTGGGTCCACTTTTTACCGAAGCTGATATTACTCGCATTGCCAAACATCTTCGTATGAAACTACCTGTTTTCGAAGAAATGTATTTGCGTGTAGACGAAGATGGAGATAAGGTTTTTCAGGCCATGCCGTGTCCCTTCCTAGGTGGAGATAATCTGTGTAGCATCTATGATGCGAGACCAAAAGCTTGTCGAGAATTTCCTCATACTGATCGCAAAAAAATCTATCAAATCAACAATTTAACCATAAAAAACACCTTGATTTGCCCCGCAGCTTATCTCTTTGTTGAAAAACTGCGGGAAAAGATCAATTAATTTTTCCATTCATATTTGAATTTTCTACATAGGATTTTTTAGAAAACTTCCAGACTAATTTTCAAACTTTTGTTGCAAACGGTTCCGTAATGAGTTATAATATTTATATACATATCATAGATAGGAGATCTTTGTGAAACAATATAAGAATTATATCTTTGATTTTTATGGTACTCTAGTAGATATTGTAACAGATGAAAACAAGTTGGAATTATGGGAGAAACTGGCTGCCATCTATAATTCTTTTGGATGCTCTTATGGTGCTAGACAGCTGAGAAGTGCATTCCAAGAAACTGCGAATGAAGCAGAGCTTGATTTGATTCGAATTAGTCCTTACCAAGATGTCGAAATTGACTTAGAGAAAGTATTCGTTCAATTATTGACTGATACCAAATATGGACGGGAAACCCAAAATAAACCTGCTGATTTAAAGACTTTCGGACAAATGGTAGCTACTGTATTCCGGGTCCTTTCTCGTGAAAAATTAGAAGCTTATCAGCATACCTTAGCTACCCTAGAGGAACTACAAAATAGGGGTGCACGATTGTTTATCTTGTCCAATGCTCAGCGAATATTTACCCAAGCTGAGATTGAACTAACAGGGTGCGCAACCTTCATGGAGAAAATTTATATTTCCTCAGATTATCGCATTAAGAAACCTGAACCTGAATTTCTGCTAGGTTTAATGGGTGAAAATCAGTTAGATCCAGCTGAAACAGTCTTTGTCGGTAATGACTTGACTTCAGACATTGCTATTGCTCAAGCTGTTGGAATTGATGGTGTCTTACTGAATACTTTCCCTTATAGTCCTGATGAGATCTTTGCTTACCAAGAAAAAGGTTGGGACTTTACGATTATCGATGATATTATTGAATTGATTCGTTAGATGATAACCCTAAGAACTACCTTCATCAATTTGGAAGTAGTTCTTTTGATTTTCTTATTTTCAATTTTTTAAGAAGGAACATATTTTGAAACAAACTATTCAAGAACTTTTAGACAATTATCGACAAGCGGTTTTATATGGTCGAATGGATTAGCATTCAGACAAGGAACTGAGGCGCAGGTTGCTAGAACAGCCTAAAGGCTGTTCTAGGTTGGAAATAAGACTTGAGAAACAAGTCACTTTCGTAGAGTACGGCAAGGCAAAAGTGACGAAGTATCAAAGCGAATTCAAATGACTGATACAAAGATAAGGATTGATGATTTCCCTTCATCATGATGACATTTTTATCTATGATGTTGCTGGCCAATGGGCAATAAAAGGCAAACAAGAATTAATTGCAATGGTTGAGGATTGGTTTAAAAACATTTCCCTAGGTGAAGTAGTGGTTGATTTTTCAAATCTGACCATCAAATCTTCCCATACCTGTACCTTTGCCTATTTTGATGCAACTTTTTCAAAACTAAAAAATGAAGTGGTAGTGCAATCTGTTGTTAATTGATTTACGCTCTGTTTAGTGTTTGAGGATGGCTGGAAGATAATACACCAGCATGCTTGCCACCCTCTGGGAAGCAGTCATTGATAGAAGTGTTTACATAAACTATATTATGTAAATCTCAAAAACTACTTTTATCACCATGAGAGTAGTTTTTATCTTTTCCGGTCATTTTCTGGTATACTGGATAAGTATAAAATTTAGAAAGGTTCTGTTTTGGGTCATTCCCAAACAGTAGTCAGATATTCTGGCTAGAGGTATTAGTTTCATGTCTCAAACCCATATTAACGTAATCGGAGCTGGCCTTGCTGGTTCTGAAGCAGCCTATCAGATTGCCAAACGCGGCATTCCTGTCAAACTCTACGAGATGCGTGGTGTCAAGCCGACCCCTCAGCACAAGACTGATAAGTTTGCTGAGTTGGTATGTTCCAATTCATTCCGTGGCGATAGTTTGACCAACGCTGTCGGCCTTCTCAAGGAAGAAATGCGTCGCTTGGATTCCATTATCATGCGAGCTGGTGAAGCCCACCGAGTACCAGCTGGGGGTGCCATGGCCATGGACCGTGAGAATTTCTCTCAAGCAGTCACTGATGAGATTCACAACCACCCACTGATTGAGGTGATTCGTGAGGAGATTACAGAGATTCCTGAAGATGCTATTACAGTTATCGCGACGGGACCTTTGACATCTGACGCCTTGGCGGAGAAGATTCACGCGCTTAATGGTGGCGACGGTTTTTACTTCTACGATGCGGCAGCACCGATTGTCGATAGCTCGACCATTAACATGGACTTAGTTTATCTTAAGTCCCGTTACGACAAGGGAGAAGCTGCCTATCTCAATGCTCCGATGAACAAGGAGCAGTTCACCGCTTTCTATGAAGCCTTGATTTCAGCCGAGGAAGCACCACTCAATTCCTTTGAAAAAGAAAAATACTTTGAAGGCTGTATGCCTATTGAAGTCATGGCCAAACGTGGCATCAAAACCATGCTCTATGGTCCAATGAAGCCAGTTGGTCTGGAATACCCAGAAGACTACAAGGGACCTCGTGACGGCGAATACAAGACACCGTACGCAGTTGTCCAGCTCCGTCAGGACAACGCGGCAGGTAGCCTTTACAACATTGTTGGTTTCCAAACTCATCTCAAGTGGGGTGAGCAGAAGCGTGTCTTCCAAATGATTCCAGGACTTGAAAATGCTGAATTTGTCCGCTACGGCGTTATGCACCGCAATTCCTACATGGATTCGCCAAACTTATTGGAACAGACCTTTGCGACCAAGAAAAATCCAAATCTTTTCTTTGCAGGTCAAATGACAGGAGTAGAAGGCTATGTCGAGTCTGCCGCCTCTGGCTTAGTGGCCGGAATCAACGCTGTTCGCCGTTTCCGTGGCGAAGAGCCGGTCATCTTCCCGCAGACCACAGCTATCGGAGCTCTGCCATTCTACATAACCCACACCGAAAGCAAGCACTTCCAGCCTATGAATGTCAATTTTGGTATCATCAAGGAGCTGGATGGGCCGCGTATCCGCGATAAGAAGGAGCGTTATGAAGCAATAGCAGAGCGTTCCCTCAAGGACTTGGAAGAGTTTTTGGCTTATTAAGATATTTAGACTAACATCAGACACCTTAGGGTGTCTTTTGCTATGATTGACATTTTTCCTAATTCAGACTATAATGTTTACATAGTAAACATGGAGAGGTGATAGAAATGCCAACCTTATCAAAACCAATTGCTGTCCGATTTGATGAAGACTTGGTCCAGTTGATTGAAGAAGTTTCTTCTGGACAACATATGACCAAGACGGACTTCATTCGGGAAGCTGTTTTAGAGAAATTAGAGGATATGTACGATCTCGCTAAGGCGGAACAGACCTATCAAGAATGGTCTGAGAGCGGTAAGAAAATCTTTAGCCACGAAGAAATGATGAAACGTTATGGCTAAGTATCGCGTGGACTATGCACCGAGTTTCTTTGAAGATATGGATAAGCTCGATAAGGGAACCAGTCGGCAGATTGCTAGGTGGATTGATAAGCATCTGGTGGGTGTGGATTTTCCACGTTCTCCTGGAAAGTATTTGACAGGAAACTTAGCTGGCTATGTCCGCTTTCGTGTTGGAAACTATCGTATCATTGCTGTCGTTGACGAAGGAGAACTGGTTTTGCTCAATCTCCATGTAGGACATCGCTCCGATATTTATAAGAAGTTGAAATGAGAGAAATTCATGCCAGACACCTTCGGGTGTCTTTTGTGTTATACTGGAGACAGAATATGAGAAAGAGGACTACTATGAACCAAGATACTTGGAAGGGGATAATCTTAAAGAAACAGGGGCTACTTACAGCGCAAACTGTTCAAGAAATTTGCCAGAACCTGAATGGCTTGCAGGCACAATTTCAGCCCTATGTTCATATCGGTTTTCGTAATCGAATGACCAACGAAGCATTTCAAAATCAGGACTGGAAAGCCTCTCTGACACGTCAATGGTCACTTCGACGGACAGTTCATGCCTACCTCAAATCGGAAATTCCTCTCTATATTCATGAAGGGAGAATGGCAAGCGTTGATTATCTTGAAACAGTAAGTTGGGATGGTGCACTGCCACAGGTTAAGAAAAAATTTCATCAAGTTATTTTGGAAGCCTTAGAAACTGGCCCCATGACTCGTGAAGAGTTGAAAATTCTTTGTCGAGCTGAGAATATTGGAGTAGAAGAAGAAAAACAAGTTTTCAATGCCTGGGGTGGTCTCCTTCGTTATATGGTTGAACGAGGAGAAATTTACCAAGAGTATGGGGTAAAAAGGTTTCATCGGTTACGTGACTTTCAACCACTACCAAAGAAAGAAGCTGAGCTGGAAATAGCACGACGTTATTTTTCAGGTTTTGGTCCTGTCAGTTTGGCAGATGCTCGTTATTATTTTAAAGAAAATAAGTCAACCATTCTAGAGTGGATGGCACAATTAGATTTAAAAACAATTCAAGTAGCTGGAGAGGAACGGTTTTACCTTGGGGCGCTTGATGAGGCAGATTTACCTCAGTGTCTTTTCGTTGCTGGGTTTGATCAATTACTTTTGGGGTATGAAAAGAAAAACAACCCATTTTTTGATCAAAAATACATCCGTAACATTTATACGTTGACAGGTATTGTCAAACCTGTAGTTTTTTATAAAGGGCGATTTGTGGCAACTTGGAAACGTGATAAAGGTACTATTTTACTAGACATCTTTGAAGACATCAGCCAACAAGAAAAGAAAGAATTGGAAGATTACCGCCAAATGTACGAGGAAGTCTTGAAGCAATAGCTGGTTTATGTTCGGTAAATACGAAAGTTGTAAATAAATAACTAAATTTTCAGAATATTTCATAAAAACTATGATATAATACTTAAAATACCTATGAAAGAGATTACTATGAATAAGTCTTACTTTTATTTGGACATGAAAACACATGAATTAGAAGTTCCCTTCACAGGGAGGAACCGTCGTGTCCGTGTATTGTTGCCTAAGGGATATGCTGAAGATACGGAAAGGACCTATCCTGTTGTCTATTTCCATGATGGACAAAATGTTCTCTATAGCAAAGAAGCATTTTCAGGACATTCGTGGAAAGTTATTCCAACGATCAAGCGCAATCCAGATATTAGTAAAATGATTGTGGTGGCGATTGATAATGATGGAATGGAACGGATGCATGAGTATGCAGCTTGGAAGTACAGTGAAACAAGCATACCAGGTGTTCAATTTGGCGGGAAAGGGACCTTGTACGCCGAATTTGTCATGGATGTGGTAAAACCCTTTATTGATAAAGAGTATCGGACCAAATCCGACAAGGCACATACGGCTATGATTGGTTCGTCATTGGGTGGCAATATCACACAGTTTATGGGATTAGCCTATCAAGATCAAATTGGCTGTTTAGGCGTCTTTTCATCTGCTAACTGGCTTCATCAAGATGCATTTGATCGTTTTATTGAGCGTCAAAAACTAGACCCAAATCAACGAATTTACATATATGTGGGTACTGAGGAGGCTGATGATACTGACAAAACATTGATGGCAGGCAATATCAAGCAAGCTTATATCAATTCATCATTAACCTATTATCGACAGTTGATCTCTGGTGGAGTTCATTTGGACAATTTAGAGTTAGAAGTGATTTCAGGTGCTGTACACAATGAGGAGGCTTGGGCCTTATACTTACCAGATTGTCTACGTTTTTTAAGTGAACATTGGTCATAAATCAAAAAATATCAAAGGAGGACGTCATTATGCATGTCGAATTTTTAAGTCATTGGTCAGGAAATCTTGGTCGTGAAATGAACTTGAATCGTTATGGTCACGCAGGTATTCCGGTGCTCGTCTTTGCTTCATCAGGTGGTTCCTATAATGAATATGCTAATTTTGGGATGATTGAGGCTTGCCGCGGGTCTATCGAAGCAGGTCATGTACAATTTTTCACCCTTACCAGCTTTGATAATGAAAGTTGGTTGGCCGATTGGAAATCCATTCATGATAAGGCAGAGGCTCACCGTGCCTATGAACGCTATGTGATTGAAGAAGCGATTCCATTTATTAAACATAAAACTGGCTGGTTTGATGGTATGATGGCAACAGGTTGCTCAATGGGAGCTTATCATGCACTGAATTTCTTCTTACAACATCCAGATGTTTTTACAAAAGTCATTGCACTTTCTGGGATTTACGATGCACGATATTTCAATCATCATCAAGATTATGGAAATGATGAAGTTGTTTATCAAAACTCTCCAGCAGACTATATTTGGAATCAACATGATGGCTGGTTTATTGATAAATACCGCCAAGCGGATATTATTGTATGTACCGGTCTAGGCGATTGGGAACAAGATGGTCTGGATTCATTCTACAACCTAAAACGCGCATTTGAAGAAAAAAATATTCCTGCTTGGTTTGATACATGGGGTACAGATGTAGCTCATGACTGGGTATGGTGGAGAAAACAGATGCCATTTTTCCTTCATTCGATTGGATTATAAGCTAGAAAGGACCTTTTATGAATTATCTCGTCATTTCCCCTTTTTATCCTGAAAATTTCCAGCCATTTACTATTGAATTGGCAAAAAAAGAAGGCTTTACTGTTCTTGGTATTGGACAAGAGCCTTATGATCAGCTCCCTGAAGAACTTCGTAATGCCTTAACAGAATACTTCCGTGTTGAGAACCTTGAAAACTTGGATGAAGTCAAGCGTGCAGCAGCCTTTCTTATTTACAAGCATGGTCCAATGGATCGGGTAGAATCTCATAATGAGCATTGGTTAGAGACAGATGCAGCTCTTCGTGAACAATTCAATATCTTTGGGGCTAAGCCAAGCAATCTTAAAAAGACAAAGTTTAAGTCTGAAATGAAGAAATACTTTACTAAAGCAGGTGTTCCTGTAGTTCCAGGTATGGTTGTAAAAACTGAAAAAGATATTGAAAAAGCTGTGAAAAAGATTGGTTTCCCACTGATTGCTAAACCTGACAATGGGGTGGGAGCATCAGGAACCTTTAAGCTGACAAAGAAAGCCGATTTGGAAGACTTTAAAACAGCCTGGGATGGGCGTACAGCTTATTTCTTTGAGAAATTTGTCAATTCAAGTATCATTACAACTTATGATGGCTTGATTGACAGCAAGGGAAATGTTGTATTTGAAACAGGATTAACTTATGTACATACCCCTTTTGAATTGGTACAAAGTAAAAAAGATAATGCCTATTACATTGAAAAAGAGCTTGACCCCAAATTGGTATCCTACGGACGTGCCATTATCAAAGCATTTGGCATGAAAGAGCGTTTCTTCCATATTGAATTTTTCAAGGATGGTAAAGATTATATTGCTATTGAATACAATAACCGTATGGCCGGTGGCTTTACAGTAGAATCATATAACTATGCCCATTCAATTGATCTTTTCCGTGATTATGCCAATGTTGTTTCTGGAGGTTCAGTTGAGGAACGGCGTTTTGAGCCACAATATTGTTTGGTAGCAACCCGTCGTGATGCAACAGATTATGTACATTCTGCAGATGCTATTCGTGATCGTTATGCGGATAAGCTAAAAACAGTAAAACGCATGCCTGACGCCTTCGCAGAATTGCAGGGAAATGATGCCTATCTACTTGTAACCAAAAGCAAGGACGAATTAGATGAAATGATTGCCTTTATTGGAGAAACTAAATAGACTATATTGAAAGATGCCAGAAATGGTGTCTTTTTTCTTTCCTTACAAAGCTGTAAGTTTTTTAATCAGAACTGTAAGGGAACGAGGCAAAACAATTTTCTATAATAGACTCATAAGAAAACGAAAGAAGGAAATCATATGTCATTCAAATTTTTACAAGCAAAGAGAATAGAAGAAAAGGTATTCTCAGAAAAAGAGAAAGCTGAACTCTTGGAACAAGCCATATTCTTAGAAGAGCTCGCCCATGATTTGCAAAGTATACGATTTATGGCATACTAGAGGGAGGAAACTATGAAAAAGAAAGTAATTGGCTTGCTGGCTGTGGGCAGTATAATGCTAACTGCTTGTTCTTCCTCTTCAGCAGGCCTTAGCTTTGATGAGGGCTATCAAACTTTCCATTACAAGGGAAAAGACTATGCCGTTAGCAAACAGGAAGTTGCCGAAGATAGTATTCAAGGAACAGAAGTTCAGTTTATGGAATGGCCTGTTGTCAAAGAAGAAGGGGCAGTGAAACAGACAGTATCCTTGAATAATCTCTATGTAACAACTAGCAAGGAATGGGCCATCGGTGTCCAAGATAGTTATTACAAGGTGGATTTAGAAGATAATGTTGCTGAGTCAGACCGAATCGACTATCAAGCATTACTTGATGCAGTTGATTTTTCCAAAGAAAACAATTAGGAGTTTATATGTTATTAGAAATCAATCATTTAGAAAAAGTTTACCGCACGCGTTTTTCAAAAGAGGAAACTCGTGCCTTGCAAGATGTGGATTTTAAGGTAGAAGAGGGCGAGTTTATCGCTATCATGGGGGAAAGTGGTTCTGGTAAGACGACTTTGCTCAACATTCTAGCAACCCTGGACAAGCCGACGAGAGGTTCGGTTATCCTAAACAATCAAGATATTACGAAAATCAAGGAAAGTAAGCTGGCGGATTTCCGTTTGCGTAATCTGGGCTTTGTCTTCCAAGATTTTAATCTCTTGGATACCCTGTCCATCCAAGACAATATCTTTTTACCTCTGGTATTGGCACGTACCAGCCATGAGGAAATGGAAAAACGGTTGAAAGCTTTAGCTCCAAAATTACGCATTCAAGATTTGTTGAAGAAACGTCCTTTTGAACTATCTGGTGGACAAAAGCAGCGCGTGGCCATTGCCCGTAGTTTGATTACCCAGCCACAGATTGTCCTAGCAGACGAACCGACAGCTGCCCTAGATTACCGCAATTCGGAAGACTTGCTGAATTTGTTTGAAGACATCAACTTAGACGGGCAAACCATTCTCATGGTGACTCACTCAGCCAACGCAGCTAGTCATGCTAAGCGAGTACTCTTTATCAAGGACGGGCGGATTTTCCACCAATTGTACAAGGCAGGTAAGAGCAATCAAGACTTTGCCAAGGAAATTTCGCTCAATATGTCTGCACTTTTAGGGGGTGAGTAGATGTTTTACCTCAAACTTGCTGGGCAAAATATCCGAAAATCCATGGGTGTTTTTGCTCCATTCGTTTTAGCCAGTCTTGTGCTATTTACTCTGATTTGTTCCATGTTCTTACTCATGCTAAGTCCAGTTATGGAGACCATGGGCTCTGGTGCCGTTTCTATCGGTCTTGGTGTTGTTGTTCTGACCATTTTCTCGGTCATTATGGAGATTTATAGTTTTAATTTCCTGATGAAACAACGGGCGAGGGAATTTGGTCTCTATAACATGCTGGGGATGAACAAGAAAAAAGTAGCCTTGATAGCCAGCCTAGAATTGATGATGATATTCTTACTGGTTGTGGTTCTTGGTTCTGTCTTAGCTGGTGTGTTTGCAAATGTTCTCTACTTGATTTTTGTCAATATAACACATTATAGTGATTTGCATTTTGGAATAGCCCCTTTGGCCTTTGTCATGACCGCCTTTCTCTTTGCTGGTATCTTCTTTCTCTTGGAATTGCTAGCCATTCGGACCATTGGTAAGACCAGTCCGCTGATTTTGTTCCGAGCTAGTGAGAAAGGGGAGAAGGAGCCAAAAGGCAATGTTCTTCTAGCTGCTCTTGGTGTAGTGGGACTGGGTATTGGATACTACCTATCACTTTCATCTAAAGCAGAAGGTGTAGCTCTTATCTTTCGGTTCTTTATCGCTGTGCTCTTTGTCATTGCGGGGACCTATCTGTTCTACATCAGTTTTATGACTTGGTATTTGAAGGCTCGTCGGAAAAACAAGCGGTATTTCTATACGCCAGAGCATTTCATTACCACCTCGCAGATGATTTTTCGGATGAAGCAGCACGCAAAGGGTTTGGCTAATATTACGCTACTTGCGGTCATGGCCTTTGTGACCATTGCAACAACGACTTCACTTTATACTGGCATGTCAAGCATGACAAGTGGTCTTTATCCAAAGGAAACATCTATTACCTACAAAGTTGCGGATAGAAGTCAGGGTGAAAGTGCCTATCAGCAATCGGTGCTCAGCCATTTTCCAGAAAAAGCGGAAGATAGTCTGTCCTACCTGACCTACCAAGCTGGTCTGGTCTATGATGGTGGGAAAGAGATTGTCATTAGTCCAGAGACTATTGCCAATCCAAACTTTAGCAAGATGGCCTTTACCTACTTCATCACCCAAGATGATTTCAGGAAGTTGGGCAATGACCTGCCAGAGCTGGCTGCCAATCAAGTTGCCTTTATGCGTCCGAGTGAAAAACCATTGCTGAAGAAGCTTGTTTTGGGCGATCATACCTTTGAGAATGTAGCCAATCTTGACCAGGCTATTTTCCCAGACATCACCAATACGCTAAATGCCGCCGTTATGGTAGTCAGTGATGACACTGTATTGAATACTGTTCGTGAGTATTATGAGTCCAATAATCCGCAAGGCTATCAGGTTAGCCTGGACTACCGTGTCTTTACCGACTTGACTGATGAAGAGGTTACTTCAATTGGTGAGCAAACTGGGGACTCTTATAATATCAACGATGCAAACGGAGAATTCCTAGGATATGCTATGCAAAAATCCGATTTCAACAATTTACTGATGGGCTTTAGAGGCGGTTTCCTCTTTACAGGTTTCTTGCTGGGAATTAGTTTCCTACTGGGTGCAGCCTTGATTATCTACTACAAGCAGTACTCGGAAGGGCATGAAGACAAGAAATCCTACAAGATTCTACAAGAAGTGGGCATGAGTGCAACAGCAGTCAAAAAGACCATTAACTCGCAAACACTTACGGTCTTCTTTATGCCACTAGCTATGGCGACCTTGCATTTCGTGATTTCTCTTGTTATGCTTAAGCAAATGCTATTGACCTTAGGTGTCACCTCTTCGCTTATGATTTATACCGTCAGCGGAATTACCCTACTGGCAGTCGCTCTGATTTACTTTGTCATTTACAAGTGGACTAGTCGCACCTATTACCGCATTATTGAACGGTAGCAGAAGTCTCGCCTTGTGCGAGATTTCTTGCTTTTTCAGGGAAATGGTGTTACAATGGTAATACCAAAGGAATACTATAAGAGGTAAGAAAAATGGCAGCTATCACATTGAAAGTTTCTGAGCAGGACAAGCTCTTTATGCAGGCTATGGCAAAGTTTGAAGGTGTCAGCTTGTCAGAACTCATTCGGACTAAAACCCTTGAAGCCCTTGAAGATGAGTACGACGCCCGTGTGGCAGATATTGCTTGGGCAGAATACCAAGCAGACTTAGCAAAAGGAATTGAGCCAATAACACTAGAACAAATGGCTGAGGAGTTGGGCATTGAGCTATAAGGTTATTTTGTCTGCTAAGGCCCAAAAGCAAATTCGAAAGATGGATAAAACCGCTGCAAGTTTGATTTTGCGGTATCTTTACAAGCATATTGACGGGTGTGACAATCCCAGACAATACGGAAAAGCCTTGACTACCAATCGTTCTGGCCAATGGCGGTACCGTATCGGTAACTACAGGGTTATCGTCAGCATTGAAGATGACAAAGTGACAGTTACAAGTCTAAAAATGAGAAATGGAAGTATATAGAAAGCCAAGACCTGTGTCCTGGCTTTTGCAGAATGAAGAAGATGAAAAAAGAGAAGATTTATATTGTTGAAGATGATGAGATGATTGTCCAACTCTTGAAGCAACACTTGGGAAAATCTTATCAAGTGGAAAGTGTGCAGAATTTCCGGGCTGTCAGTCAGGAAGTTGCTGAAATCAAACCAGACTTGGTGCTGATGGACATTAGCCTACCCTATTACAACGGTTTTTACTGGACGACAGAAATCCGTAAAACCATGACCATGCCCATTATCTTTATCTCCTCTAGCGATGATGAGATGAATGCGGTTATGGCTATGAACATGGGTGGTGATGATTTTGTTTCCAAGCCATTTTCACTAGGAATTTTGGATGCCAAAATCGGCGCCTTCTTGCGTCGGGTTAATCAATTCAGCAAATCAACCGATTTGTCTATCGACCAGTTCCAGCTTAGTTTGGACGGACGATTCTCAAGCGAATTGGAGCAGGTTCAATTATCTCCTACGGAAACCAAGATTTTGTCCGCCTTACTAGAACGACAAGGGCAGATTGTTAGCAAGGAAGAACTCCTGGAAAAACTCTGGGAAAATGAAGAATTTATCGATCAGAATACGCTCAATGTCAACATGACCAGACTGCGTAAGAAGGTGAGCGAGGTCGGGTTTGAACGTATTCATACCGTTCGTGGCGTGGGGTACTTGGTCAAATGATAGCAAAATTTATCCGTGAATACCGGAGTTTTTACTTCTCCTACATTGTTCTGGCTACTAGTTTTATCTTGCTTTTCTTTCTCTATCAACTGCCCACCGAATTCCTGCAAAACGCTCTGCTATTGTCCCTAACCTTTTTAATCCTACTGACTGTAGGGCTTTTCTGGAAGTTTCGCAACCGCATAAAAGCCTTGGAAGACTATGTCCATGAAGAAGCTCTGCCCCTGCTGAATAAGCCTGTGGACCTTGCCTATCTCAACTTGATTGAAGCGGAGAAGGAGGCGACGCGGGAGCAGCTTTTGGTCTATAAGTCACGAGAAGAAGACCTGCAAGCTATGGTCAAAATGTGGTCCCACCAGATGAAAGTGCCTTTGGCTGCCCTGTCTTTGATGAGCCAGACTGACAATCTCAACCAGCAGGATGTCAATCACCAGCTCTTACGCTTGGATAATTACATGGCCAATCTTCTCAACTACCTCAAGCTGACCAACCATGCCAGCGATTTTCGATTTGAGCAGGTGGAAGTAAGAGAAGTGGTGGTGGATTTGGTCAAAAAATACCGCAATCAGTTCTTGCAAAAGGACATTTCAGTGATCATCGATGGAAATTGGCTACTGAAAACCGACAGAAAGTGGCTTAGTTTTGCCCTATCACAGATTATCGACAACGCCCTCAAGTACAATAAGACTGGTGGAAAGGTGGCCATTGAATTGAATGGAGGAATTTCCATTTTCGATACGGGAATTGGGATTCTGGCAGAAGACATTCCACGCCTGTTTGACGAAGGTTTTACAGGTTTTAATGGCCGTGAACACCAAAAAGCGACAGGATTTGGCTTGTATCTAACCAAGCGGGTCTTGAATCAGTTGGAACTAGCTATTTCCGTGGAAAGTCAACTGGAAGTTGGGACAATCGTTACGATTCGTCAATAGGAGAAGAGTATGAAAATTGGATTAGTAGCTGGTCTGATGTCGCATGGGCAAATTGAAGTACAATTAAATCGTATTGAAGAATATCTTAAAAATAATACAGCTTGTGACTTGCTGGTCTTTGGTGAAGCCTATCTGCAAGGTTTTTACGGATTGAATTGGAATTTTTGGGACGATTGTCAACTAGCCTGTAGTTTGGACTCACAGCCAATTCAAACCTTAAGAAAACTAGCCAAACAGTATGAAACAGCTCTGTCAGTCGGATTTATTGAACTTCTTGGTGAACATTTATACAGCAGCCAAATATTCATTGATCACTTAGGTCAGATACTTGATTGCTACCGAAGAATTTCAAAGGGCTGGAAAGAAACGGACAATGAGAATTACCGAGAAGGAAAAGAATTTTCAGCCCTAACATACAAAAACAAAAGATTTGCAACGGCAATTTGTGGGGATATTTGGTATGATCACTTGATTGATCAGCTGGCACAATTAGACTATGATTGCGTTCTTTGGTCTGTTTATATCAATTATTCAGAAGACTTATGGAATAAAGAAGGCAAGCAAGATTATTGCGAGCAGACAGAGAAATTGAATACCCCTGTGTTCATGGTGAATTCATTTGATACTCTAGCAGGTCAGACAGCCCGTGGTGGAGCCTTTCAATTTTCAAACGGAAAGATCATCAAACAGCTTGAACTAGGTAAAAATGGGGTTTGCATAGTTGATTTACCAAGTTTTTGAAACCGCTTTGAAAATATGATATACTAAATTTAGTTTGAAATAGGAGGTTACTATGTCCCACCATCACGTCTTGCAAAATGGATCAGATATTCGTGGCATTGCTATCGCTACAGACGAATACGCCGTCAATCTCACTCCACAAGCCACCAAGGAAGTGGTTCGCGGACTGATTCATTGGCTAACTCAAAAGCCAGAACTGGCGCAGGCCTATCAAAAAGGCCAATTGACCATCGGTATCGGTCGAGACAGCCGACTCAGCGGTCCAGATTTGGTCGCAGCCTTTACAGAAGAAGCCGTTCGTCTGGGAGTTCAGCTGATTGACTTCGGCATGGCCACCACGCCAGCCCTTTTCATGAGCACCCAGTATCCTCAGTTCAAGTGCCACGCTAGTGTCATGATCACTGCTAGCCACCTGCCTTATTACTTCAACGGCATTAAGATTTTTTCGGAAAATGGCGGAGCAGAGCACGAAGATATTGACTTCATCCTCTCGCATAGTGAAGACTTGCCAGCTTCATCCCTTGGAAGTGTGACCACCGCAGACCTGATTACGCCTTATGCCCAAGACTTGGTTGGTAAAATTCGTACCGCCTGTGGTGGACAAGAAAAACCACTGATAGGTCTTAATATTATCGTCGATGCTGGAAATGGTGCAGGCGGATTTTTTGCTGAGAAAGTGTTGGCAGAATTGGGAGCAGATACCACAGGCTCACAATTCCTAGACCCAGACGGAACTTTCCCAAACCATGTTCCAAACCCAGATAACAAGGAAGCTATGGAAAGCATTCGTCAGGCTGTCTTGAAGCAAGGTGCAGACCTAGGCATTATCTTTGATACCGACGTTGACCGTGCCGCCCTGGTCACCAAGTCAGGAGAAATTCTCAATCGTAACAACCTGATTGCCGTTCTCAGCCAGATTATCCTAGCTGAACATCCAGGAACCAGCATTGTGACCAATTCCCCAACGACTGAACACCTTAAGGTCTTTATAGAAAGCCTGGGAGGCAAACAAATTCGCTATATTTCAGGCTACCGTAATGTCATCAACCGTGCTATTTTAGCCAATCAAGAGGGAGTTGATTGCCAGTTGGCTATCGAAACATCTGGACATGCTGCCTTTAAGGAAAATTACTTCCTCGATGACGGAACGTATGTAGCGGCTAAGATTCTCATGCTCTTACCCAAACTGCAAGCGGAAGGCAAGTCCTTGGACGACTTGATTGCCCAGCTTAAACAACCGCTTGAAACCCAAGAAGTGCGTTTCAAATTAGAAGTGGCAGACTATCGAGCACTGGGTGAACAGGTCATTGCTGATCTCAGAAACACCAGCCTCGAAGGCTTTGCTTTTAACCCAGAAAACGAAGAAGGAGTGCGGTTTGACCTGACTGAGCCTTATGGCTCGTGGAGGCTCTTGCTCCGTATGAGCCTCCACGAGCCACTCTTGGTCTTGCAGGTGGAGAATGACCAGACTGGCTATATTCCAGCTGTTTTACGAACACTTTCAGCCTTTTTGGACCAGTACCCAGCAGTCAATCAGGACAAATTGAAAGCATTGCTATAATTGAAAACACGAGTAAGTTTGAGCTTACTCCATTATTGGTTTACATAATTAAAATTAAGCAACATTACAACTGATCCAGTGCATTTTTCTGCTCATCGTTGACGATATGGGTGTAGAGGTCGGTGACCTGGGTATTGGCGTGGCCCAGCTGATGACTGACCAGAACTTGCGACTTGGTGGCGTCGTAGAGCCGTGTTGCCAGCGTGTGACGGAGTTTATGGGGTGTCACACGTATCTTGAAGTCCGCAGAGTACTTGGCAACCATTTTTTCAATAGAAGAAGCGTCGATACGATTGGGCAGACCTCGGTATTCGGACAGAAAGAAGGCTGTATCCGTTTTTTCAGCCTTGTAGCGCTGCTGACGGATGCTCATATAGGCTTCCAAATAGGGCTTAGCAAACCCTGCCACATTAACCGAGTCCCGCTTGCCCCCCTTACGGGTTACTTCGATCATCATCATATTGAGGTTTACGTCTCGAAGATCCAAATTTACCGCTTCTGACAGACGGACGCCAGAAGCCAAGAGAAGCGCCAGAATCGCCAAATCCCGCTCCTTGTTTTTCTGGAAGGAGGAGAGGGCACGTTTGGATAACTTTACCTGGTATTCTTTATCGACATAGTCCAAAAACTCCATGGTTTCATCGCCCAAAAAGAGCTTCTGCTTGATGTTCTCAGCCCGCGCTGCCAAGGTTTCCTTCTTCTTCTTGGTCGACACCTTCTTCATGACATTACGGTAGAAGTAGGGCTCGCCCTGCTCATTTTCCACTTCTTCGGTTAAATACTTGAAGAGACTAGAAAGTGCCGACAGGGTACGGTTAATGGTGGTCTGCGACACACCATTCTGCGTTGTATTGGCGTTCAGCAAGGGACGCTCTCGCAGATATAGAATAAAGGACTCCATATCTTTTTTGGTCAGATGTTCCAGAACATCTAGCGGAATGTCAGCAATCCGTTCAACAGTGACCAAATCTGAATCCTGTAACCACTCAAAAAAACGACGGTATTCTTTCAAGTATTCGTACAAGGTGGTAAAACTGTAAGGCACAGCCAACTTTGACTGATAATATTCCATGATATACCAAGGCATGATTTCCTTCAGTTGATCAATTTTTTCCAATAACAACTCGCGTCTCATCATTTTCTCCTGATTTTAGTTTACTAGTTTGAAAAGTACAAAATAATACCCCTTAGAAAATCCAGTTTTTCCAAGAATAATGTACATTTTTTGAGAAAAAATTTTTTCCGGTTATATGACTAGTAGTATAGCATAACCGCATATAACTTTCAAGAAAATTATAGTTTTTCGGAAAGATGTGTGTAGGGATATTACAACTATAACCAAAAAAATTTTTTAGGAAAAATAACCAAGAATCTATATTATTTCACGGTAAACTTACTGAGCATTAGAATCTCCTTCGCAACCTCTTCTGGCTTCAAACTGTCTGTGTTTAACCTTTGCCCCGGGATATGACTTTCAAAAGCTTTTAAACAAACATCAAGATGACTTTTGGCCCAGATGTTGTCTTCATTGACTCGATTATCTAAACGTTCTAAAATGGTTGTTTTGTCAGCTAGCAAAATATACTGTTCCAAAGGAATCTTATCCTTTATCAATTGCTGAATAATCTCCTGATAATATTTTTTCTTATAGATTGTCATGGGAATAATAATAATCTTATCAGTTTTAGCCGCTAAATCAAATACTATTTTATAAGTAATCTGTCGCCAAACGGAATAATCTTGAAAATCTTCAGGACATACAGTCTGAGGTAATTGATGTTGTAAGAAATCACCTAGTAACTCGGGATCATATAGATATGAGTTTTCTATTCGTTTGTGTAATATATTTGCTAAAGTAGTCTTTCCGACACCGAATGGACCGTTTAACCAAATAATCATACAGCATTCCTTTCTATTTTTACAAAAAAGTTTACACAAAATAAATTATGTAAACTATTGTTTCTGACTTAATTGCATAATCAATTCTATCGCAGTTTTCCGATTACGAATATAGAGCTTAATTCCACTAGATTTCAATCGTTTTGTGAAGGCGCTTTGACTTAATTTCATTTTTTCGGCTATTGGCTTTTGTTTGAATTTCTCTTCGTATATGTTATTGCTGATTAAAGTCATAAAAAAATCAGTTTGTGACTTATTCCATGTTGCCTTAATGAAATCGCTAGAATTAAGCAAGGGATTGATAACACGATCTATTTGCTTGTATTCTGAAGAGAAAGCCAGTTTGCTGGTACTATAATCATTGTTACCTTTAACAATGTCAAGTGCTTTACGTGCTTCCCAATAAGCTGGTCCATCTGCTCCAATACTTTGTTTGGGGTCAATAGTTGTAAAGATCTCCCCTAAACCGACTCCAAATCGAAACTCAAGTTCATCACGAAAAGCCAACTGAATTTTATCAATCATTAGAAAAATATGAGGATTCGGCTTGCACAATGCTTGAAATTCATCTCCTTTTATGATTGTAAATGGAGATGCAAACTCTTGTGAATAGGAATGATTAATCCTATTTAGTTGCAGTTTTAAGCATTCTTGAATCTGTGAATGATTAGATACTTTTTTTGAATAGATAATATATCCGACAATCGCAATATAGTTCATAATAACCCTTTATTTTTATAGATATTTCTATTTTACCAGACATTATTGATAATGTCCATTTTTACGGAAATTTATATTTATTTCCGTTTTGACAGTGTTTTTATGTTGATTCTATTCCTTTAATCCTATTTTTTCAAAAAAAGCAATCTAGATTTCTTATTCCAGATTGCTTTTAAGAATATTTTCTTTTATTGTTCACTGCTAGGCTTGGTAATTGATAGTACAGAGTGTACACTATCAATTAGTAATTTCTTAGTGAAATAGCCATTTATAATTAATTCTCTGTAGTTCTGCACTGCTTCTACCATCGCATTATATTCTTCTTCAGTTATTGTTGATAGTTTTTTTACAGCTTCTTCTAGAGAAGTTACAACTAATCCTAAATGATTATCTTTGATTATCGCACAATTAGACAGGGTATCTTGTACAATTACTGGAATTCCTGCAGCTATATAGGTGCTCAATTTGTAGGAATTATTCAACTCATAATATTTTTCTTCTGTTTGTTGAGACCAAACTAATCCAAATCCACCTAATGTTGCTAGTGAATTCAAAAGCTCATGTTCAGCTTTCCATCCCTCGTTGATCACTGTTGTCAAATCTGCTGAGACAGAATCTGTAGTATAGAGGTGTAGAGGTATTTCATAGTGCCAATCATTTACAAAAGAAAACCGTTGAGGAGATCCCGCAAATTGTATTTTTCTAGCAAATTTTGGTCTATGGTATATTACTGATGTTGGATGATCCCACATATGCTGAATGACAATTTTTTCAGTTTTTAAGCCTCTGCGACGTAATTCAGACAACATTTTCTCCGATGGAACAACTAACAAATCTGCTTTATTATACGTTTCAATCGTCTGCTCCATAAGATATTCATTTGATTTAAACATTAAGGGCACTATATCGTGAATAAAAATAATAATCTTGATATTATGATATAGTTTTAATCGATTGACAAAAATTTCATCAAACTCAGTTGAATTCCACGATGGGGATTGTACAATTACGATGTCGTTGTTTCCAACTGAAGCAAACATTCCATCCATTCGCTTTCTTAATTCACTGGCAGTATCAGTTTGAACTGGATAAGAATAGATTCCAATTTCACGAAAGCCAAGCTGTCGAGCTATGTCTGCCACTGTATTTTGGGCAATCATTGCAATGCTATTAGGTGAGTGCCCGTATAGATTTGTGATGTGTGTTCTCATTTCTTATAGTAACCTTTTCTTTTTAATAATCTCTGAACATCGCTATCAACACAGCGTTATAAAATAACAGAATAATTAGCTTTGCATTCAGTTAATTTACGGAATTTCTCATAATAAAAAGCCATACAATGACTTTTTATTATGAAGAGTATAAATATCATTTTCTCTTCTTTTTAGCTTTTTTAATTTTATTTGCTTGGCGTTTCATGGCCTGTTTCATGGTAAATTCACCGATTTTGCCTTTCAAACCACCACCAAACATTTGAGAAATATCTGGCATACCTGCGCCACCCATTAGTTGGCTCATGTCTGGCATACCAGCTCCTCCCATCATATTTTCCAGAGCAGACATATCCATACCATTCATGTTTGGCATGTTTTTAGGAAGATTGTTTGGGTTGATACCCATTTGTTTCATCATTTTGTTCATATCACCAGACATAACTCCCTGCATCATTGACTTAGCCTGGTTGAAATCTTTGATGAATTTATTGACTTCAACAAAGCTATTTCCTGATCCAGAAGCGATACGACGACGGCGACTAGGAGTCAATAAATCCGGATTTTCACGCTCTTCTGGCGTCATTGATGACACAATCGCACGTTTACGGGCAATTTGTTTTTCATCGACTTTTAGATTGGAAAGAGCGGGATTTCCAGCCATACCTGGAATCATTTTGAGAAGGTCTTCCATCGGGCCCATATTTTGAACTTGATCTAATTGGTCAATGAAGTCATTGAAATCAAAGGTGTTTTCACGCATTTTTTCAGCGAGTTCCAATGATTTCTTCTCATCATATTCCTTGCTCGCCTTCTCAATCAAGGTCAGCATGTCCCCCATACCCAGAATACGCGAAGACATACGATCTGGGTGGAAGGTTTCGATATCGGTGATTTTTTCACCTGTACCTGTGAATTTGATTGGCTGACCTGTGATGTGACGAACAGACAAGGCTGCACCACCACGAGTATCACCATCAATCTTGGTCAAAATCACGCCGGTGATGGACAATTGATCGTTGAATTCACGTGCAACATTAGCAGCTTCCTGACCAATCATGGCATCGACGACCAAGAGAATTTCATTTGGTTGGGCAAATTCCTTGATTTCTCTTAACTCGGCCATAAGGGCTTGGTCAATTTGCAAACGACCAGCCGTATCAATCAAGACATAGTCATTGTGATTGGCTTTGGCTTGTTCTAAACCTTGACGGACAATCTCAAGAGCAGGAACTTGATTGCCCAACTCGAACACAGGTACATCAATTTGTTGACCAAGTGTTTTCAACTGGTCTATGGCAGCTGGACGATAAATATCGGCAGCAATCAAGAGTGGACGAGCATTTTCTTCCTGCTTGAGTTTATTAGCCAACTTTCCTGTGAAAGTCGTTTTACCAGCCCCTTGCAAACCAGCCATCATAATGATAGTTGGAATTTTCGGAGACTTAATGAGTTCGGAAGTTTCAGACCCCAATACAGCTGTTAACTCTTCATCAACGATTTTAATGATTTGTTGAGCAGGATTCAAGGTTTCAATCACTTCATGACCAATGGCACGTTCGCGTACTTTCTTGATAAAGTCTTTTACAACTGGCAAGGCCACGTCAGCCTCAAGTAAGGCCAAACGAATTTCCTTGGTTGCTTCCTGAATATCACTCTCAGAAATTTTTCCTTTACGACGCAGATTTTTAAAGACATTCTGCAAACGTTCTGTTAAGCTTTCAAAAGCCATATACTTCTCCTCTTAATCTCTATTATCGATACTAGTTAGAATAGCGATTTTCTCCTCTAAGTAATCATCACCCGGATACCTAGTAAGAATTTCATCAAAAATTTGACTACGCACTACATAATCAGAGTACATATGTAGTTTCATCTCGTAGTCTTCCAGCAATTTTTCTGTTCGTTTAATGTTATCATACACCGCTTGACGACTTACATTGAATTCTTCAGCAATTTCTGCCAGACTATAATCATCTGCATAATAGAGCTCAATATAGTTCATTTGCTTATCCGTCAGCAAGGCTGCGTAGAATTCAAATAAAGCATTCATTCGGTTGGTTTTTTCAATTTCCATAAACTTTATTATATCAAAATTTTTATCTTTTATAAATAAGAAAATCCGTCATCTATTGAAAGAACAAGCGGATTTTCTAAAATATGTTACATAATTTAATGTATGTCAATTATTTTCTAAATAAAACTCAAAGCGTTCGCCCACGTATTGGCTATTAACAAATTCAAATGCTTGACCATCTTCCAAATAGGAAACTTGTTTTAAAGCAAGTATAGCCTGATTCTTAGTAATTTCTAAGTACTGAGCAACTTTTTCATTCGCCAAACGAGCAAAGATTGTTTGCTTACTTGTTCCAATACGATAACCATTATCTACTAGTGTTTTAAAAAAATGATTGGTTACTTCTTCTTTTGGAACATTTTTAATCAAACGCTCCGGAATGCTGGCTACTTCATAAACAACCGGTACATTGTCAGCATAGCGAACTCGTTCCATTCGAATGATTGATTCCCCTCGAGACAAACCGAGCTCTTCAATTTCTTTTTCGTTTGGTTTTGTACGAGTGTATGACAAGAGCTTGCTCGTAGGTGTTTTCCCTTGAAGCAGTACCAATTCAGTAAAGGAAGTTGTTCCCCGCATCTTCTCTTGCACTCGAGTGCTGGCTACATAGGTGCCAGAACCCACTTTTCGTTGCAAGACTCCCTCTTCTACTAATAGCGTAATGCCTTGCCGTAAGGTCATGCGAGATACTCCAAATTCTTCTGATAAATCTCTTTCACTCGGCAAGCGCTGACCGATGGTCCAAATCCCCTGGTCAATTTGTTCCTTTATCTTATCATGAATCGTAATATATGCTGCTTTCATCTCGACCAACCTTTTTCTTTCTAGTGTACCAAAAATATTCTCATTTGACAAAAATAGACCGATTTTTATGTGGAAAAATGATACCGCAAACAATAAGAAAGCTTTTCCTAAAATAAGCAATGTAAAAAATAGAAAAATACGAACACTTTGTTTTTATAAATTACTCATAGTTTGCAAAACAGATATTTATGAAATATAGTTTGGAAAATGTTCGCTTTTATGATAAAATATGTACTAGTATTTGAATTTATTTCAAAACGAAAGGGTAAAACATGACAAAACAAGATGTCCAAAAAATCATTGTACTAGATTATGGTAGCCAGTACAATCAGCTCATTTCGCGTCGTATTCGCGAATTTGGTGTCTTTTCAGAATTGAAAAATCACAGAATAACTGCCGATGAAGTTCGCACCATCAATCCAATTGGTATTGTACTTTCAGGTGGTCCTAACTCTGTTTACGCAGAGAATGCTTTCGATATTGATCCAGAAATATTTGAATTGGGTATTCCAATCTTGGGTATTTGTTACGGAATGCAACTCATCACTCACAAGCTAGGTGGTAAGGTTGTGCCTGCTGGTGAAGCTGGAAATCGTGAATATGGTCAATCTAACCTACAATTGAAAACCGAGTCAGCTTTATTTGCGAATACACCTGAAGAGCAACTAGTGCTTATGAGCCACGGCGATGCTGTCACAGAAATCCCAGCAGATTTCCATCTTGTTGGTCTTTCATCTGACTGTCCTTACGCAGCAATTGAAAACACAGAACGCCGTATCTACGGTATCCAATTCCACCCAGAAGTTCGTCATTCTATTTATGGTAATGACATTTTGAAAAACTTCGCATTTGGCATCTGTGGTGCACGTGGCGATTGGACGATGGAAAACTTCATAGAAACTGAAATCGAAAAAATTCGTCAAACAGTTGGCGATAAGAAAGTCTTACTCGGTCTCTCTGGTGGTGTTGACTCATCTGTCGTTGGTGTTCTTCTTCAACGTGCTATCGGTAATCAATTGACTTGTATCTTTGTTGACCACGGTCTTCTTCGTAAAAATGAAGGCGATCAAGTCATGGAGATGCTAGGCGGTAAATTTGGACTGAATATTATCCGTGTTGATGCGGCTAAACGCTTCTTAGATTTGCTTGCTGGCGTATCTGATCCAGAGAAAAAACGTAAAATCATCGGTAATGAATTTGTTTACGTATTTGACGATGAGGCGAGCAAGTTAACAGATGTTGAATTCTTGGCTCAAGGAACACTTTATACCGATATCATTGAGTCCGGTACAGATACAGCTGAAACCATCAAATCTCACCATAATGTTGGTGGTTTGCCTGAAGATATGCAATTCAAATTAATCGAACCACTCAATACATTATTTAAAGATGAAGTTCGTGCCCTAGGTACTGCTCTCGGCATGCCTGACGAAGTTGTGTGGCGCCAGCCATTCCCGGGTCCAGGTCTTGCTATCCGCGTTATGGGTGAAATTACAGAAGAAAAACTCCAAACTGTTCGTGATTCAGATGCCATTTTGCGCGAAGAGATTGCCAAAGCTGGTCTAGACCGCGATGTTTGGCAGTATTTCACGGTCAATACTGGCGTACGCTCAGTGGGGGTTATGGGAGACGGTCGTACTTACGACTATACGATTGCTATTCGCGCTATCACTTCTGTCGATGGAATGACGGCTGACTTCGCCAAACTTCCTTGGGAAGTTCTTCAGAAAATTTCTGTCCGCATCGTAAATGAAGTAGCTCACGTCAACCGCATTGTCTACGATATCACAAGTAAGCCACCAGCAACAGTTGAATGGGAATAATGGAGAGGCTTGATTTACCTTCAAAATAGCGATTCTACAGCAGTTTAGCAGGAACAAACTAGTCTAAAAAGGGTGAATCTTCGTTTGATTCCCCCCTAAATCCCCCCGAAAAAAGAATTAGCTAGAAATTTTTTCTGGCTAATTCTTTTTATATACTATTGATTTGTTTCAAATCCGTCATCAAATTCTTCACTGTGATAAGAACGTTCGTCTCCATCGTTTTCAAATGTTTTTGAAAATAATTCATCAGTATTTGCTGAAGTAAATAGATTGTTAAAATTCGTATACCTATTTGATTGCAAGGCATTCCAGTCATCCCCTAGAGGTATTTTTTTAGGTAACTCTTTCGCCTCCCCTTTAAATACTATTGAATCACAACAAAAAAGGCAATCAACTAAGTTTTTCTTAATTGATTGCCTGGTATCTTCTTAAAGACTTGAAATCCCCTCAAAAACCCGATATAATGGGTTTACAGATATTTAAGTATCTGATTAATAAAGTAATTAAATACTTTACCAAATTTTGGGTCTCGACTTCTTTAATTGATTGGTGGTAATCAATTAAGGCTCGCAGTTAAAGTTTCTCAGGCTTTAACTGGTCGTGGCTCTTTTTTTGTATTCTTTATTCAGTTCGTTGTTTCGTTATATCTAGTATATCGCTTTTTAAAAAAATAAGCAATGATTTCGTGCATTATTCACACGAAATCATTGCTTTTTTCTTCTTCCATTTCTAACTCCAATGTTACTTGTTCTGTTTCTGGTTCTGGTTCTGTTGGCTCATTTGGGATTAAATCCACTACTAGCGTTGAGTTAGTTAACTTTGCAATTTGTTCTAGTGTTTTTATGGTTGGATCTGATTTTCCTGATTCTATTCGTGAATAATTTGATCTACTCATTTCTAATTCTTGGGAGAATTTTTCTTTTGATTTGGTACCTCTCATCTTTTTTAAGCTTTCTCTAAATGCTAGTTCCAAGTTTCTCCCCCCTCTTTTTGTGTCATAAAATTCACGCTTTATTTAAATTATAGCTTTTAATATCTTAATAAACAAGTGATTAATCACTTGTGATTTGTGATAAGTGATTTGTGATTAATATATAAAAGCCCTCTTTAAAGGGCTTTTATGTTTATTTTGAAAAAGAGATAAAATCAATATATCCCTTTTCCCCAATTTTTACAACGGCATTGTAGGGCTTTTTCTCTTTGTTTTTGATTCCTTTTACCAGGGTTTCTTTTCCCTCCAGTAATTCTTTTACATTCGTTTTGGTTAGTTTTTTCTTTCTAAAATGTTCAGCTAAAGTAAACTTACATTCAGGATAATTTGAACAACCATAAAACGATTTTTTTAATACAATATTGTTGCCACACTTAGGACATTTTCCTACAAGGGGTCCCGAGCGCTTAGTGGGAATTTGTACCCCTTATCGATACAAATTCCCCGTAGGCGCTAGGGACCTCTTTAGCTTCTTGGAAGCTGTCAGTAGTATATCTAATAATTTATCTCCATTCCCTTTAGTAACGTGTAACTTTCCAAATTTAAAAAAGCGACTCATAGAATTATTTCCTCCCGTTAAATAATAGATAACTATTAAAAATAGACAATACTTGCTCATAAGTAATGGTACTTAAATTGTTTACTTTGGCGTGTTTCATTGCTTGATGAAACTGATTTTTAGTAAACAGTTGACGATATTCTCGATTGACCCATTTTGAAACAAAGTACGTAT
>NZ_JAIMDU010000001.1:0-154860 GCF_019794615.1 Streptococcus suis | reverse complement strand
AAAGCCGTGCGTCTGACATCTATCTGATTGTTGAAGAAGGATTCTACAAGCGTACCTTGGATATTCACCGAACACTAGGGTTGCTCTTGCACACTCAAGTCTCGATTAAGCAATTGCTTAAATACTAAGTTCGCTTGCGTTTCATTATGTAGCAGACTATGAGAATTTAATAAAAAAGATATATAGGATGCTGAAGGCTGGTGGCAATTTAGTTTTTACAGTTGAACATCCTGTTTTTACTGCTCATGGAACACAAGACTGGTATTATAACGAAAAAGGAGAAATACTGCATTTCCCGGTGGACAATTATTATTATGAGGGCAAACGGACAGCTATGTTTTTGGAAGAAAAGGTTACAAAATATCATAGAACACTGACCACATATCTAAATACACTGCTTTCAAATAGTTTTATAATAAATCAGATTGTGGAGCCACAGCCGCCAGAGAACATGATGGATATTCCGGGGATGGCGGATGAAATGCGACGCCCAATGATGCTGATTGTATCGGCAAAAAAGAAGATGTAATAATATAGAAAAAATAAACGAGGAGTATGTAAATGAGATCAGAAAAAGAAATGATGGATTTAGTACTTTCTTTAGCAGAACAGGATGAACGTATTCGAATTGTGACCCTTGAGGGGTCACGCGCAAATATTAATATACCTAAAGATGAATTTCAGGATTATGATATTACATATTTTGTAAGTGATATAGAACCGTTTATATCTAATGATGACTGGCTTAATCAATTTGGGAATATAATAATGATGCAAAAGCCGGAGGATATGGAATTATTCCCACCTGAAGAAAAGGGATTTTCCTATCTTATGCTATTTGATGATTACAATAAAATTGATCTTACCTTATTGCCCTTGGAAGAGTTAGATAATTACCTAAAGGGCGATAAATTAATAAAGGTTCTAATTGATAAAGATTGTAGAATTAAAAGGGACATAGTTCCGACTGATATAGATTATCATGTAAGAAAGCCAAGCGCAAGGGAGTATGATGATTGCTGCAATGAATTTTGGAATGTAACACCTTATGTTATTAAAGGATTGTGCCGCAAAGAGATACTGTTTGCAATCGATCATCTGAACCAGATTCTACGGTTTGAACTACTTAGGATGATGTCGTGGAAGGTTGGGATAAAGACAGAATTTTCATTAAGTGTTGGGAAAAATTATAAGTATATTAACAAATACATTGATGAAGATCTATGGAATAGATTATTATCTACATATCGCATGGATTCCTATGAAAATATTTGGAAGTCATTATTTATATGCCACCAATTGTTCAGGGAAGTGTCCAAAGAGGTAGCAGAACTACTGGGGTTTGATTATCCAGAGTATGGTAAGAACATAACAAGATATACCGAGGACATGTATAAAAAATATGTTGAAAATGACTATTTTTAAAGATTAGCAAAGATTATTAACCATAAGCAAGGGGTGTAAATGTATGGAAAGTACTGATGTTATAAATGAAATTAGAGGTATATTACCTCGTAACTCAATTGGAAAATATGATTTACTAACTATTTTTACACATAAAACCGTTTTTGATAAAATTGTAAAAGTACTATCATTGGATTTTCAAAATAAAGTAGATTATGTGGCTGCCCCAGAAGCAATTGGATGGATACTAGGCACTGCCATAGCCAAAGAACTTGGAGTGGGGTTTATTGGAGTAAGAAAAGGTGATAAGCTGCCATACGCAAAAGAAGAGATTATTTCGACACATTTTACCGACTATTCAGGTCAAGATAAAAGCTTTGAAATATCTAAGAGTTCTATTGTGAGGAACAAAAGAGTTTTGATTGTAGATGATTGGATAGAGACAGGTTCTCAAATGAAGGCTTTAATAGCTTTGTTAGAGAAATTGGATTGCAGCATTATTGGGTTGGCTACTATTGGGATTGATATAAATGAGGTTACTCAAAAATGGATAGACAGCAGTTTTGTAGCTTATATTGGCTCAAACATATAATAAACCGAAAGAAAATCTTGAATCAAAATTTTGGATGGCGTTAATTTACAATACAACGAAAGATGTTTACTCTTTTTTTATAAATTTTAAGAGGCGTTAAAAAACAGTTTTCAGACGAAAGGAGATCGAAGTTGAGTATAGATTTAAGTAACAAAAAAATTCCGAAAGAAGCAATTCAAGCATTAAAAACTATAGCGGAACTACTTGATAATATGTTAATTGGGGTGTATTTGTATGGTTCGGCAGTAATGGGTGGTTTACGTATGAATAGCGATGTAGATATTTTGGTAATAACAAATCAAAGTTTATCTGAAAAAACTCGAAGGAATCTTACAAATAGGTTAATGCTTATATCTGGGAAAATAGGAAACATAAAAGATATGAGGCCTCTTGAAGTTACGGTCATAAATCAAAAGGATATTGTCCCTTGGCATTTCCCCCCCAAATATGAATTTATGTATGGCGAGTGGCTAAGAGAGCAGTTTGAAAAGGGAGAAATTCCTGAGTCGACTTATGATCCGGATTTAGCAATACTTTTAGCACAACTAAGAAAAAATAGTATTAACCTTTTGGGACCAAAGGCAACAGAAGTAATTGAGCCTGTGCCAATGACAGATATTCGAAAAGCAATTAAAGAATCGTTGCCCGGGTTGATAGCTAGCATTAACGGTGACGAACGCAATGTGATTTTAACTTTAGCCAGAATGTGGCTGACAGCATCTACTGGTGAAATTCGCTCAAAAGATCTGGCAGCTGAATGGGCGATACCTCAATTACCCGATGAGCATGCTACTTTACTCAACAAAGCGAGAGAGGCTTATTTAGGAGAGTGTGTTGACAAGTGGGAAGGAATGGAATCTGAGGTGGCTGAACTCGTTAATCATATGAAAAAGTCTATAGAGTCTTCCCTTAATATCCAATTACCTTTTCGAATAGTTTAAATATAACAAAGACTAGTTGTTAATGTGCATTATTGATTGCTTCGATATGTTCCCCCATATATCAGTTTCTTAAAAAATAATCAAAATACCGTTGATACGTTCCCGCGAACGAAAGGGTTAAAAATCAGCTTAAGACATCAATGCCATCAACTCGAGCCATGTCGAAGTAGTCGGTTTGTTGTCCAAACTTCAAGTCCACCAGACAATTGATGTAGATATTAATTTGGATGAAATTAATTTTTCTCTCAAACGAGAGAATATCTTTAAATAACCCCGGTTGAGAATGCTACCTGTCTATCATTTGTTTACTTGATGATACATGGCACTGAGATATCGCAGTGCCAAGTTCTGTATGATGTTTGAGCACATCAGTGCTACATCAAAACTACAAAGGTAAAGTTGGTCACAAGATAAGACTTCGTTAGCAATATCAAGTTTGATAAGGAAAACTCAGTCAAAAATTGACGGTATTGTGGCATTCATAATAGGACTTGACCCTTGTATTCGTCATCAAATCAATAATGGAAGTGTTTATGATGAACGTGGAATATTGAGTTTTTAGTTGAATTTAGAAGGTAAGCATGATAGAATGTATTTACAAATCATCTTTACAATGAGGTAAGAACTATGGCAAGCACACAGCCCGTCAACTTTAGAGCGGATTCAACTTTTTATAAACAAACTAAAGAAATTTTAGCAGATGAAAAGCTGACTCTGTCTGATATCTTCAATGCTGCTCTTCGTAAAATTGCGACTGGAGCGGTTGATCCAAAAGAGTTCGTTAACAGTGATTTACAAGAGACGCAATATCAAGTTGCTTTTGAGGACTTGAAAAAGGAAATTCTAATCGGCCATCAAGAAATCGAGCAAGGTAAACTAACAACTTTGGCAGATGTGAGAAAGGAATTTGGGCTTGAATAATCATAAACGATACCATGTTTCCCTTACGGATCAAGCCAAAAAGGACTTAAGAGAGATTCATGAGTATATTTTACTGAATTTCTACAGTCAACAATCTGCCGACAGCAAACTAGACCTTATCCTAACTGCACTTGAAACTCTAGAGACCTTTCCTGAAGCTTGTCCTTTGGTGTCTAGTCGTGGTTACGGGGAATTAACAGATGATAGTAAACGGTACCGATATATGCCGATCGAGAATTATCTAGCTTTTTATCACATTGATAATCATGAGGTTTATGTTGCAAGGATTTTGAACTCTAAGCAAAATTGGGCTAAATTATTCAATAAATAACGACCATTTTTTTATGCGAAAATTAAGGATATGGTATTTTCAGTGGTTATAAAAAATAATATCGCCATTAATAAATCTGGTAACAGTCAAAGTTTATTAGGTATGAAACAAGTTACATTACCGATTGTAGAACAAACAACTTTGGACGAAGTTGAGATCTCGATATTACCACCTTATTTTGATGCATTTAAAGAATTGGCGAAATGAGAATACTAGCTGTTGAATAGGTTATTGAATGACACAGTAGGATTCTTCAAGTAACTGGTGGTTAGATGATTTAATGATCTTGGTTTAATAAAATTTTCTATCTCTTCAGCTTTTAGTACATATTTTGGTGTTGAAAACTGTCCGAGTATTGAAGAAAAGGTTGTTAGACATAATAGAATTAGAGTACGACAGACTGTGGCTACAATGAAGTAATTTTGGAGCTTCAGTTTTGTTTTGCTTTTAAGATAAATCAAAAATTGATTTGTTATTTGAATCCCCAAATATAGCTAAAACCTATCAGCAAATGCTGAGAGCATAACTCTGCTTGTAATGGCCTATCTATTATTGAACATAAGTGATAATAAGTAGCTCTGTCTTATTGATTTTTCAAATTAATTGAAAACGAGTTTGTATAAACAGAAGAGCACCGGTGCATCAGTAGTGATCATTTGGATTGTATATTGACAAAACCAGCAAAAATTATTGGAGAGAATTCAGATTCATTTAATTTTGATAAATTCTGGATGATACTATGATATGATATTGCTGAGGATGATGGAGAGAAATAAAGGAGGGATATTTTGGATTTAATAGGTATGAAAGCCTTATCGTATGAGGAACTGCGGGCTTTATATAAAAATTTTCTACTTCGTCAGAAAATTTCTAAAGCGACCATCAACACTGCTTATACTGATACATTTTACCTTTGGAGAAAAGGAAGCAAAGAGCTTTTTTGGAGAACAGTGACTGCTAGCGATTTTGAAAGTGAAGCAAGGAAGACCTTAATAACAGCTCTCTCTGAGAATTCTAAAGGGAATAGTAAATTGCGGGTAAGTGGTTATCTATCTCATCTTAGGAGATTTCGTATGTTTTTGTCCTCAGAAGAATTGATTAATCCTATTGAAACTAAACACCAGGACATATCGAAGCCAAAAACAGCATGTCGTGAAATCATTTTAAATAAAATGTATGTTGGAGGCTATTTGTCTGAGGGAACTAATATAGGTCATGAAATCATTAACCTTTATAAAGCAGATGATGGAAAAAATTATATCTACCTTAACTCACAAGGAACAATAGAGTTATCTCATGGTGAAAATAGTCTTACTATTTTGTTGGTTCGTAAATTTGCCTCGAAAATATATAAAGTACTAGCTAAAGCAGAGGGGATTACGATTCTTGATTTTGCCGACAACAAACTATCTAGAAAAAAGAGATTTGAAGGACAAGTTGCATTAGGATTGACCTATGGTGGAGTAAGTCTTGTTGATTTATTTAATGAAAATTCCTTTCGTGGCAGTCTTGATAATGAAAAAAATGCATATACTACATTTGTTGCTGAAACAGTTATTAGGCCGAAAAATCAGATTTATATTACTGACGATGAATCTGTAAGCGGAGATAATACTTTTTTCATTCGTACAAATAGAGGATTTGGTAAGCAAACATTAAGGGAATTCTACAACGAAAAAGAAAAGCCAGAGTCTTTCATTGATTTGAATCAAATAATAGAAAACGAAGATTTGTGGGAAGAATCCAATACGACGCAAGTAATGTCCGAAGTAGTCGAACCTCAAACAAACCCGTACTTTAATTTCCTGAAAATAATCAGGCAGGAAGATAGTGAACTAGCTTTTTCAAATATGTTTGCTTACTTTTTTAATATCAATAAAATTGCATTTACTAAGTTCGCAAGAAAAGTTTTATCTAACGATATACAAACTGATTTTACCATTGAGAGAGAGAAGAAAAATATTGACCTACTCATTTGTGATAAAAATAATGCTATCGTAATCGAGAATAAAATAAAATCAAGCATTAATGGTATTAATGATAGGCATGATAAATACAGCAATCTAGTCCAGTCTCAACTAAAAACATACTATCAATTTGTTACAACTGATGCTGAGTATTCTAAGAAAACGGTTAGTTGCTTTATTTTTTCGCCCAATTATAACCACATTGACTTGAGCAAGTTTTCATGCGGTGAAAAATATACTGTGGTTTATTACAGAGAAATCTATCATTTCTTTCTTGAAAATAGAGACTTGTACGACAATGTTCCTTATTTTGAAGATTTTATAAATGCCCTGCAAAAGCATACAATGGACTATGATAATGAGTTGGAGGAAGAAATGCAAAGAAGATTCCAAAATACTATTTACAAAGCCAAAAAAAGAGCAACAGATGGGATTACATAATGTGTGTTAAATAAAAGAGGTTGATTGAAATTGAATGCAAAAATAAAAATATATCATTTAAAATGAAGAGAAAAAATGCTAATAATAAAGTAAGTTAAGGTGTTTCTCCATCATTTAAATGGGAGGTATCGTTTACTTGAAACATGCGATTGATAGAGGCTGGGCAGAAAGTCCAGCCTCGCTTCTCAGAGTTCGTGTCAACATCTCAGCGCAGTGGTTGATTGGCTTTAACAGTCTGGGAGACTGTTAAAGGTAGGAGATAAGATTTGCACAGCAAATCTCAGCAGTTCGTGTTTCACACTCCAAATCTAACCACTACGGCTGATGCGAACGAGTTCGCTTCATTTCCAACCTCCAACAGTCACTACTCTGACTGTTGGAGCTGTGCAGGGGTGGGAGTTTAAAAGGTCTGGGAGACCTTTTAAAGTTGGAGATATAAGCTGACGGCAGTCAGCTCACATAAATTGAAGTCTGGGGATAGACTGTTTCAGCTCAACAACTCGAAACGAAAAATTGTTGACGAACTCTTTTTAGACTGGTTGAGTTCTTTCCCACTCCCAGTCTACTATGGAAATCAATCTGGCCTATCTGTCCTGAACGAAAAATGTTTTAAAATTTTCTTATTTCAATGAAATAACTGAATATGTTTATCTAGAGTCAGTTGATTGTAGGCATTTACTTTCAAAAACAGATACTAAGTATAAACGACAAGGAGGTATACTATGCTTTATTTGTATTTAATGACAAATAAGAATGAATTGACTGAACAGTTGATTAAGGACCATGTTGAATATTTGAAGCAACTGGATGCGGAAAATAAGCTTGTTCTATGTGGACCTTTTCATGATTATCCTGGTGGTATGGTTGTTTTTAACGCAGACAATTATGACCAGGCTATTTTGATTGCTGAAAGTGACCCGTTTATCTATTCTGGTTGTAAAACCTATGAATTAAGAAGTTTAGAAGTTGCCAACAAAGACAATCATTATCTACTTTGAGGGTGTAAAGGTATCAATAGTCAGTTATATGGGTGGTCAAGCAAATGTCTAACATTTTAATTACCTCTTTCATCTGTTATTGGTCGGTGTCCCAATGCTCTCCTCTATTAACTTTTGCCAATAAAAAATCTGATACTAAAAACAAAAAACGGATATAAGTTATTGATATATTTATATACCAAATGATATACTATGAGTATCGGAGAAAGTAAGTGATGGAAACTTTTGTTCACTCCTCATTTGCTATCCAATTTGTAATATATCCTTATGTGTCATTGTTTTCGAAGGATTCCTATGATTATGAAAAAGATACGAATTATTTGCTTATTTATTTTGGTCTCTATTTTTTCTGGTATTCCAGTCCATGCTAATCAAACGAATATTGATTACCCAAGCCTTAACTTGCTTACCTTTAAAAAGGAAAAACAGCTGGTTCTTGGAGAGTTTGATAGTCTAGGTAGAGCTACATCAGCTCACATTCAGTTACAAGATAAAGATGAGCCTAAAAAACGGAGAGAACCCAAAATAAAATATAATCCTGTCGGTTGGCATAACTATAAACTAGCTTATGGGAATCAAGGCAAGAAGTCATGGTTATTTAATAGGGGACACCTGATAGGATATCAGTTTAGTGGCCTGACAGATGAGGGGAAAAATCTGGTTCCGTTGACTGCTTGGACCAATAGCGGTCATTATAAGGGGACGGATGCCAGTAATAGTGAAGGAATGCTCTACTATGAGAATCGATTGGACAGTTGGTTGGCGACACATCCCAATTTTTGGTTAGACTATCAAGTAAAACCGATTTATAATGGAAATGAATTGATACCACGTCAAGTAGTACTTCAGTATGTTGGTCTTGATGAGTCAGGGAATCTGATCAATATCCAACTCGGCGGTTCAAAAGAATCTGTAGATAGCAATGGAATTACTACAGTCGTTTTGGAGAATTACTCTAAAAATGCCACAATTGATTACTTGAAAGGAACTGCAACACCGTCCCTAGTTCCAACTGAGGAAAGTAGTCAGTCATCCTCTCCTAGCTCAGCGATTGAATCGCAACCAAGTGAGAGTGTAGAAGCATCTCAACCAGCCACTCAGCTGGCAGCTGTTGTTTATATTGCAAGGAACGGAAGTGCAGATGTTTATTGGTATTCAAAAGAAAACATGCCATCCAATACTAATTTTTCAAAAGTAAAAGAAATGTCAGAAGAGGAAGCACTCAGTCTAGGAAAACGACATACGACGAAAGAGTAATTCAACTCTTGTTCTGGATAGAATTTGAGAAATAAATAAAAATATATAAAAAACGCATAAAATCGATGTGAATGAAACTTGATTTTATGCGTTTTATGATATGTATGAAAAATCTATAAGACCAAACTATGGTAGAAGAAGTTGGAACGATGTTTCTCTTTCCGTACTGCTTACGGATAGTTTCCCATGGTGTTTTTCTATGATTTCTTTTGTTAGTGCAAGTCCGATACCCATTTGGCCACCTTTTCCTTTATAAAACCGTTCAAAAATATGAGGCAAGTCTTGATCTGAAACTGGTTCGCCATCATTAGAAATCGTCAGTTTTAGCGGTCTAGATGAGCTTTCGATTGAGATGATCATCTTACTTGTAGCATATTGCAAAGCATTGCATAAAATATTTGAAATCGCTGTACCTAGATATTCTTCATTTGCATTGATTTCAATATAGTCTGCATCAAAACGATGTCAAATTGAATATTTTTCATTATACTGTTGATTTGTAGCGACCAGGTTATGTCATAAATGAGATCGGTAAGTGACAGATTTTCTGTAGTCATCGGTCTAACTTAGCATCAATTTTTCTCCTTATCCCATTTAACCATACTGAAAAACTTGTAAAAAACATGTTTATAAACTATAATACATAGAGCAAGAGATAGGAGGGCAGAAAGTGATAGAAAAACGTTTTGGCAACAACAACGAACTGAGCTGGATTATTATCCATTCTGGGAGAGAAATCATTGATAAAAAGTTAGTAGATGAATATGACTTAGATAATGAATTAATTTCTTACGCTCTTGATAAAAATGAACGGGCCCATTTAGAATACAATGTAAAACTCGATCGCTTATTATTGATTTTTAATCTTCTTGATATAACCAGAGAGGATAATTATTATGAAACAACCCCTATGGCCTTTATCGTTCAACAGAATCAATTTATTACCATTTTTAATGCAAGAAATGCCTATTTGCTGGAAAAACTAGAAAACTATTTGGCGAATAATTCAGTGTTGACCTGCCAACAGTTCCTATTTGCCGCCTTAACGATTGCTTCCAAAGAATATTTCCCTGTTTTGGATCAATTGGATCGTGATAAAGATACGCTCAATGCTAAGTTGAGAAAGAGGACGACCAAACAACTGCTATTAGAACTGTCTGACTTGGAAACTGGATTAATCTATTTACTTACCGCAGGAAATCAAAATGTGCTCGTGTTGGAGCAATTGCGGAACCATCCACATATTCAAAAACTCGGTAGCATTGAATTGGAAGAACTGGATGATGCATTAATTGAAGCCCGTCAGCTAGCAGCCATGACACAATTGGATTCTCAGATTCTACAACAACTTTCTGGTGCCTACAATAATATCTTGAACAATAACTTGAATGACACCCTGACTATCTTAACGATAATATCCATTTTACTCGCAGTTCTTGCTGTTATCACTGGATTCTTTGGGATGAATGTTCAGTTGCCATGGCAAAACGAGCCACAAGCGTGGATTTGGGTTGTAATAATATCTTTGGTATTGCTCATTTCTATTACTACAATATTAAACTGGTTAATATCAAGAAAAAATTAACCTAACTAAATAAGAGTGGACATCAAAAACTAATATTTTTGATGATTCAAACAAGTAAGACAAAAAGCGACCGTTACAGAACTACGTTAAATAGTTCCTGTACGGTCGTTTTTTTTATTTTAGGTAACTTTGATCGTTATGACTTAACCAACAAATTCGTTGATTTCTTTTTCGATATTAGCGATTTTTTCTTCTGCTTCAGCCAGTGTTTCACCGACAGTCGCAATGTAGAATTTGATTTTTGGTTCTGTTCCAGAAGGGCGTACTGCAAACCATGAATCATCAGCCAAGGTATATTTCAAAACATCAGATGGAGGAGTAGTGAGTTTTTCAACATTTCCATCTTTGTCAGTCTTGGTTTGAAGGGCAAAGTCTTCAAAGACTGCGACATCTGTTGCGTTAAATTGTTCTGGTGAGTTATCACGGAATTTAGCCATGATAGCCTTGATTTGTTCTGCACCATCTTTACCAGAAAGAGTAACTGAAATAGTTTTCTCAGCAAAGTAGCCATATTCTTTGAAGATTTCATCAATACCATCAGCTAAGGTCATGCCACGAGAACGATAGTAGGCAGCAATCTCAGCAACGATTAAAACAGCTTGGATAGCGTCTTTATCACGTACAAATGGCTTGATGAGGTAACCAAAGCTTTCTTCAAAACCAAACATGTAAGTGTAGTTGTGTTTTTCTTCAAATTCTTGAATTTTTTCAGCAATGAATTTGAAACCTGTCAAGACGTTGAACATGGTTGCGCCGTAGCTTTCAGCAATCTTAGTAACCAACTCTGTTGATACGATTGATTTAGCAAGGGCAGCATTTGCAGGAAGTGTGCCCGCTTGTTTGTGAGCTTCTAAAATATATTTGGCGATAATAGCACCGATTTGGTTACCAGAAAGGTTCCAGTAAGAACCATCTGCTTGGCGTACTTCAACACCAACACGGTCCGCATCAGGGTCTGTTGCAAGAAGAACATCAGCATCTACTTCGCGACCTAGTTCTTCTGCCAATGCAAAAGCGGCTTGGCTTTCTGGGTTTGGAGAAGCAACAGTTGAGAAATCAGGATCTGGAGTCGCTTGAGCTTCTACGACTTGTACAGATTCAAAACCAGCTTGTGCAAGAGCACGACGAGCCAACATTTCCCCAGTACCATGAAGAGGTGTGTAGACAATCTTCATATCTTTGCCATATTCAGCAATCAATTCAGGATTGATACTCAAATCTTTTAATTCTTCAAGGTATTTTACGTCTGTTTCTTCACCAAGAACAGTGATTAAACCATTTTCTTTACTTGCTTCAAGATCAGCCAATTCAACTGTAAATGGATTCTCAATGGCACGGATATAGTCGGTCAAAGCAGCTGCGTCTGCTGGTGGCATTTGTCCACCGTCTTCCCCATATACTTTGTAACCGTTGAATTCTTTCGGGTTGTGGCTAGCAGTCACCATAATACCAGCAATAGCATGATAATGACGAACTGCAAATGAGAGTTCAGGAGTTGGACGAAGGCTTTCAAAGACGTATGATTTGATACCATGTGCTGCCAAAACTTGAGCAGATTCAAAGGCAAATTCTGGAGAGAAGTGACGTGAATCATAAGCAATAGCAACACCACGTTGTTTAGCTTCTTCACCTTTGGATTCTACCAACTTGGCCAAACCTTCAGTAGCTTGACGGACAACAAATACGTTAATGCGGTTTGTACCAGCACCGATATAACCACGCATACCAGCAGTACCAAATTCAAGGTTTGTGTAAAATGCATCTTCCTTTGTCTTTTCATCCATTGCGACCAATTCTTCGCGCAAATAGTCAGGTAGATCAGCAAAGTCGAGCCAAGTTTGATAGGATTCTTGATAAGTCATTGTAGTGTCTCCTTAAAATTTTTCTATTAAACGCTTTCATTATACCATTTTTGAAAGAAAAAATCACGCTTTCACGTAATTTTCTGATATTTATTTTTGAATTTTCTGTAAAGTTGGAACAAGCGCTGCAGTTAATACAGAAGAAATGATCATTTCTGCAATTGAATTGGTACCTAAAACGGTTGCTAACATTGCTTGAATATTTCCATCAAAGACAGAGGAGAAGAGGAAGAAAATACCTCCAAGTACAAAAATAGTATTGGTCATTGAACCAATTGCACCAGCAATAAATAATCCTTGGCGATTTTTCATTAATTTGTATACGAAATAAGGTGTAATCCCGATTAATATACGAGGGACAACTGCAATGATGATTGAATAAACATTACCATTTTCAACAAATGGGGAGAAAAGATAGCTAGTTGGTAGTCTGATGATAGTATTATGGGTAATACTCATCAAGCCCATGAGAGCCCCTAAACAAGCCCCAACCCGTGGGCCGTATATAATAGAAGCAATAATGACTGGGATATGTACGATGGTGGGTTTTATTGGAACAGGCAATATATTAAAAATAATTGAACTCAATATATTGATGACAATCATGACAGCAAAGAAGATTGCAATTGTAGCAATTTGAGTTGATCTATTTTTTTTCATAAAGAGTGTTACTCACTTTCTCTAAAATATCAGTTACCTCAGCCAAGGCCCCAGTTCCAAAATCTCCACAAGCGAGTAGAGCTTCCCGTGGTTTGATTTCTTCAAATCCATACTCTACTAGGGTATTCAAATTTTTCTGTGTTGCAGGATTGATGTACATATTTGTATTCATAGCAGGGGCAATCAATTTTGGGGTTCCAATTGGCAAAGCCAATGCTGTGGCCGTAACAATATTGTCAGCCATACCGTGGGCCAATTTTGCAATGGTATTGGCTGAAGCTGGCGCAACTAGGAATAAATCCGTTTCTTTTGCAATATCAATGTGTTTAATGAGACTTGGATCTTCTTCCACCATGACATCAGTATGGACAAGATTTTTGGACAGTGATTGAAGTGTAAGTGGAGTAATGAAGTCCATAGCAGAGCGACTCATGAGCACGGTCACCTTATGGCCAAGTTTTGTTAATTGACTGGTCAAATCAGCAGCCTTATAGGCTGAAATAGAGCCTGTCACGGCAAGTGTTATATTAGCCATTTTGTTCACCTTTTTCTAGGGTATCTAAAATCAGCTGGGCAATGTCTTCCTTTGTGTTTGCCAGCAATTCTGTAGTCGGACTCACTAAAAATCCAATATGCTGTTTTTCGCTGATGTCGTTCAAATCATTTGCAAGGATAAAATCAGCACCATTACGCGAAATACTCTGACGTGCCACCGCAAATAATTCTTCCTTTGGAACACCAACTAAAAGCTTAAATCCTATCAGCGTGATAGTCGGATTCCATTCCTTAACATAGGATATAACCTTGGGTGTTTTTTTCAGAAAAAGAACTTGATACTCATCATTGGAGGAAATCTTGCTTTCTGTATTTTGCTTATCCAGCAAGCTAGAAATGTCATCCGTATTTTTAAGTTCATCTAATCCAGTCATGTAAACAGGTGTATAGTCAGAGACAGCCATACTATGGATGAGAGCCTGGTGTGTTTTGACCAAAGGTTCTAATGTAACTTTCAAACTCTCTACATTGGTAATCTGGACAATGGTTAACCGCTCGTGAGGCGCTGGCTTAACAGCCTGTTTCGTCGTAAGCAGAGTAACCTCGTGCCCTGCATCCAAGGCTTTTTCAGCAATCAATTTTCCTAAATGACCAGAGGCGTGGTTTGTTATGGCGCGGACTTGATCAATGGCTTCACTAGTCCCACCAGAAGTAATCAATAATTTCATGTTCATATTTTACTAAAATTTCTATTTTTCGTAAAGTTTTAGAGACCGTTTTCAATTAGGAAATTGCCAAATATATCATTTATATTGGAAATAAGACGAGTAAAATACGTACGTTTTAAACCAATGATATTGAAATAATACATGATTTATGAAATCTATGCTATACTATATCTATATAAAAGGAAAATAGGAGAAGTTATGAAGTCAGATATCGAAATTGCACAAAGTGTAACCTTGAAACCAATCACAGAAATCGTTGAAAAAGTTGGTATCAGCTTTGATGATATTGAACTTTACGGAAAATACAAGGCAAAATTGTCTTTCGATAAAATCAATGCAGTCAAGGAAAATGCGCCTGGTAAGTTGATTTTAGTAACAGCTATCAACCCAACGCCAGCTGGTGAAGGTAAGTCAACCATTACCATCGGTTTGGCTGATGCTCTTTCTAAAATTGGAAAGAAAACCATGATTGCATTACGCGAGCCTTCATTGGGTCCAGTGATGGGGATCAAGGGTGGCGCTGCAGGTGGAGGTTTTGCGCAAGTTTTGCCAATGGAAGACATCAACTTGCATTTTACTGGCGATATGCATGCCATTACGACAGCAAACAATGCTCTTTCAGCCTTGATTGACAACCATCTCCATCAGGGAAATGCATTAGGTATTGACCAACGCCGTATCATCTGGAAACGCGTTGTAGATTTAAATGACCGCGCTCTTCGTAAGGTAACTGTTGGCTTGGGTGGTCCGCTCAATGGTATTCCTCGTGAAGATGGATTTGATATTACTGTAGCTTCTGAAATCATGGCGATTTTGTGTTTGGCGACAGACATCAATGACTTGAAAGAACGGTTGGCAAATATTGTTATTGGTTATCGTTTCGATCGCAGTCCTGTCTACGTGCGTGATTTGGCGGTGGAAGGTGCTTTGACTCTCATTTTGAAAGATGCTATCAAGCCAAACCTTGTCCAAACCATCTATGGCACGCCAGCTTTTGTTCACGGTGGACCATTTGCGAATATTGCTCATGGCTGTAACTCAGTGCTTGCAACTGCAACAGCTTTGCGCTTGGCTGACTATACTGTGACTGAGGCAGGCTTCGGTGCAGACCTTGGCGCAGAAAAATTCCTAGATATCAAAGTTCCAAACCTTCCAAAAGCACCTGATGCTGTGGTAATTGTAGCGACACTTCGTGCCCTTAAAATGCATGGTGGTGTAGCTAAGTCAGATCTTTCTGCTGAGAACGTAGAGGCTGTGAAAGCTGGTTTTGCGAATTTGAAACGCCACGTTGAAAATATTAAGAAATTTGGTATTCCAGCAATTGTAGCCATTAATGAATTTGTATCAGATACTGCTGATGAGATTGCAACCTTGAAAGAACTGTGTGCTGAAATCGGTGTACCAGTTGAATTGGCAAGTGTTTGGGCAAATGGTGCTGATGGTGGTGTTGAGTTAGCTGAGACAGTTGTTGCAACAATTGAAAATCAGGTTGCAAACTACCAACGCCTTTACAAATCAGAAGATAGCCTAGAAGAGAAAGTGACTAAGATTGTCACAGAAATCTACGGTGGTACAGGTGTTGTCTTTGAGAAGAAAGCACGAAATCAACTAGCTGAATTTGCCAAGAATGGATGGGATCAATTGCCAGTCTGCATGGCCAAGACCCAATACAGTTTTTCAGATAATCAATTTGCACTGGGTGCTCCAACTGGATTTGCAATCACCGTTCGTGAATTTGTTCCAAAATTGGGAGCTGGCTTCATTGTTGCCTTAACTGGTGACGTAATGACCATGCCAGGCTTACCAAAGGCACCTGCCGCACTTAATATGGATGTAGCAGAAGACGGCACTGCAATTGGATTGTTCTAAGAGCCACAAAAAATCCGCTTTTTACGCGGATTTTTTCTATATTCATACTTTTACTTCTATACTCGAATGAAGACCCTTCAGATAAGGAACTGAGGTGTAGGTATCTAGAACAGCCTAATGGGCTGTTCTAGGTTGGAAATAGGACTTGCGGAACAAGTCACTTTCGTAGAGTACGGCAAGCAGTATCAAAGCTAATTCAAATAACTATCTTCAGGGAGTTTATCTACCATGTGATAGGCAAGCAAACCAAGTAAGATACTCATTACTGGGAATACTGTACTGAGGATACCTGTATTGAAGGGAGAATTAAACAGGAAGTGCAGTCCCATGCTAGCAAATAGCCAACCTGCTCCTTGTGCTTTTGACATACCTGAATCTTTAGTCAATAGCGCAACTAGACCAATTGCAAAGAGCATTGTAAATACCCAATGGGTCCAACCAGCTTGACCAACGCGCTCGATAATGGTTTCGAATCCATCTAATTTACCCATGAACATATCACGGAAGGTAAAAATGCAATCTTCGATTAATTGGAAACAAAGACCGGCAATCATCCCGCTAACCATGGCATGTTTTAGGGTTAGTTTTCGACAGATGAGTAAGACAAGTAGAACCACTAAACCTTTACCAAACTCCTCGGCAAATGGCGCGGAGACTGCAGCTCCCCAATCTGCTTTAAAGTTATCACTTGCTTTAACAATCTCAATCCAAAAGTAGCCTACGGCCATGTGACCAAGTTCTGAGAATGCCATACCAGCAGTTAAACCAAGTAGCCAAGATAGATTTGTAACTTTTTTGGAAATATGATAGTGTTTAGCCAAGTAGCGAGTGAGAAAGAGAAGGGGAAGTAGATAAATTACAACTAATGAAATCGTTAGGAAGAAGAGAGGGTATTTATCCTCCATACCATTTGGTTTTCCAAATTCTCCGAAGACAATTTTACATCCACTGACAAATCCAATCGCTGCCAGCAAGATAGGGAAGTAGGCTTTACAAGAATGAAGTAGCTGTTTCATGTTGTGTCCTTTCTGTATTAATCAACTAATGCATGAGTACATTGTAACAAAGAAAAAAAGTTTTGTCTAGTAATTATCGGTTTTTCCGAACATTTTTTGCCATGTTCTTTCAATTTTTTCACAGCGTAGCAGTTTTATGCTAAATTGATACATTTTTGATAGACTAAGAGTAAACAGAAAAAAGGAGCATCCTATGGAACAATATGATTTAGTAGTCATTGGTTTTGGAAAGGCTGGTAAGACCTTGGCAGGGAAGCTGTCAGCAGCTGGGAAGAAGGTTGCCTTAGTAGAGGAAAATCCTGCTATGTTTGGCGGGACTTGTATCAATATCGGCTGTATTCCAACCAAGACTCTCTTAGTAGCAGCAGATAAAAACTGGACTTTTGAGCAGGTCATGGAGCAAAAGGAAACCGTCACTACTCGCCTGCGGAACAAAAACGAGGCAGTCTTGAAAGGCAGTGGTGCTAGTTTGTATCAAGGTCACGCGCGTTTTGTGGCGGATAAGGTTGTGGAAGTATCTGCTGGTGAGGAATCCATCCAACTGACTGCGGAAACGATTGTCATCAATACAGGTGCTAAGTCGCGCGTGCTTCCAATTCCAGGTTTGTTGGATACAGCTCACGTGTATGATAGTACAGGTATTCAGAACTTGGAAACTCGTCCTGATAAGTTGGCTATTATCGGCGGAGGCAACATTGGACTGGAATTTGCTGGACTCTACAGTAAACTCGGTAGTCTGGTGACGGTATATGAAGCCAGCTCTGCTATTTTACCAAGAGAAGAGGAAGTGGTTGCTAAGCTAGCCAAGGAGTATATGGAGGAAGCAGGCGTGACCTTCGTATTGGGTGCGAAAATAGAGCAAGTCGCAACTGCGGGCGAGCAGGTTGCCCTGACGGTCAATGGTGAAACGACAGTCTTTGATGCCGTCCTCTATGCGACAGGTCGTGTGCCAAACACAGCTGACTTGGGCTTGGAAAATACGGCGATTGAGCTTTTGGAAAATGGTGCTGTCAAGGTGGATGACTATTGTGAAACCACTGTTCCAGGTGTCTACGCAGTGGGTGATGTCAATGGCGGTCCACAATTCACTTACACATCCCTAGACGACTTCCGTATCGTCTTCGGCAAGTTGACTGGGACTGGAACTTATAACTTGAGCCAACGTAAGTCTGTTCCAACCAGCGTCTTTATCACGCCTGTGCTTTCTCGTGTTGGTCTGACCGAGAAGGAGGCTAAGGAAGCAGGTTACGACTACATTGCCAATGAATTGCCTGTTGCCAATATGCCACGTGCCCATGTCAATAATGACCTCAAAGGTATTTTCAAGGTTATCGTGGATAAGGAAAGTAAGCTTGTTTTGGGGGCGACTCTCTTTGGTCGCAATTCAGAGGAGCTGATTAACTTGATTGCTATGGCCATTGACAACCAAATCCCTTATACCTACTTCAAAACACAAATTTTCACCCATCCAACTATGGCTGAGAATTTGAATGATGTCTTTCATTTTTAAATAGTCGGGTGTATTAGATACTGAACAATAGAAAAACAGATGCTCGCTGCTTGGTGAACATCTGTTTTTGTGTGAATTAATCTAGCAAGTAAATTAAATGTTTAGCAATTATTTACATCATGTTGTAATACGATTGGACCAACTGAACAAAATCGTCAACATCATAGGTAGTGTCAAATAATTCTGCCGCAGAGGAATCCCAATAATCTGTTGGGTCAATATGGTCGGTGCCTCCTAGATATTCTGAAACCATTTCATGTGTCCAAACAGTCCCGCTTCCGTCTTCTTCCCCAACTGTCACTGGAAGTTGATATTCGTGTAACATATAGGTAGTATAATATGCAGCATTTGCCAGTTGCATTGCAAAATCATCTTGTGTATAAACATGGGTCATTTCAAATTGAATATAGCTAGAATTGCCATTTGGACCGGCTCCCTGCGACTTGTATGAAGCATCAGCAATTTCTAGAATTGTGTCATTGTCAATGAAACTATGAACAAAAACACCCAATTCATCATAATTATCAATCATATATGTCACTTCACTATCAATGGTTGAATATTCGACCCCAGTATCATGAATGATTACGCCGATTGGGTCACCAGATTCCGTTGCGTAGGATTCTTGTTCAAAAGTTTCCACAATATCTTCTGTAAGATCAACATGAGGGTAACCTAACTGAGCAATATACTGATTGATTTCGTTGGTTTGCACTAGTTCCAAATGAGCAGCTGGGATATAAAATGTTTCGCCATCAACATCAATTGTGGCAAATAAACTTGATTCATTTTCTGATTCCAATGTAAAGTATTCTAAGATAGTTGCCTGACTATTTGCAGGTAGGTTCTGTTCCTCCATACTTTGAAGATCTGTATAAACACGAACAGAAGATTCATCAGCTACTAGAGCAGTTTGGTTGGTGACTTGATTATTTAACATAACTACAGCAGCATTTGCAGGTTGGATTTGATTGAAGAAAAATACTAAAGTAGTGATGGCTATGACAGAAATGGCTAGTGTGATAGTAACTTGCTTTGTAGTAACTGATTTTTTTCGATTTTTTCTCTGGTATGACATGGTTAATAGAATACCAATAGAACATTAATAAAGTCTTAAAAATGAGTAGAAAACGGATTGGAAGAACAGGTAGAGCGATGAGCAGGTATTTTCATATTTGTAGACTCATGTGAGGACAGGTATGATATGAGCTTAACAATCTTACTCAAATACCAATTTGTTCACTTATTTGTTTCCAAATGGTTAAGAAAGAAATATTATTTTTTACTGATGATTGAACAAAATATAGTTGAATTTTTAGTACCACAGCCTTTTCCATGTTACAATAAGGTATCACACTTTGGAGGTGTTATATGAAATGGAATAAAAAGATTGTATTGTCTGTTGTGTTGCTCTTTAGCTTGGTTTCCTTATCAGCCTGTCAATCAATTACGAACTGGTGGAAGAACACCAAGGAAGAATGGATTGGACTAGAAATGACCGTTCGGACTTTTGATGAAAATTCTCAATTAATTGATGAAATGTCTGGGAAGTCCTTGTCTATTTCTCGCAACCAAGAGTTTGACTCTGTGGATGCTGAAGGCTATTCAAATGCAGATTCGTCTGTTTTAAAAGTAACCTTAGGTCAATATGAGATTGATCATGTTGGTTCATCCTTGATTGCGGCGGAAGAGGGATTGGAAGACCTATATGCCAAATACCAAACAACGGTAGATATTGCCAATTATGACCGTTCGATCCCCTTGGTGAATCGCATGGTTTCAAGTTTGAAAAATGATTTTACTGGTAAGGCAAAGGTGGTGCTTATTCGGTCACAAAATGGTACACCTTTGGCAACCTATGTTGGAGATAAAGTTTCGCTATATGCTTCAGATGCACCAAAGACTTCTGAGCTTTTAGTTGATGGCAAACGGTTGATTATCTATCGTTGTGACTATACCATTTATGACAGAGAGCTATTGGAGAATTAAATGATAGTGATTCGGAATGCGCAGGTTGAAGATGCGGCAAATTTGGTGGCCATTTATGCCCCATATGTTGAAAAAACCGCCATTACTTTTGAAACACAAGTACCTGCCGTAGAAGATTTTGCAAATAGAATTGAAAAAACATTGAAAAAATTCCCCTATCTGGTCGCAGTCGATGAGGGACAGATAGTGGGATATGCCTACGCATCGACCTATTATGCTCGCGCAGCCTATGATTGGACGGTGGAATTGTCGGTCTATGTTCAAAAAGAAGCGCGTGGAAAAGGGATTGGCACCTTGCTCTACACTGCTTTGGAGGAGGAATTGACAGCGCGTGGGTTCAAAAACTTTTTAGCCTGCATTGCCTTACCAAATCTTGCTTCCATTGCCTTGCATGAAAAGAGAGGTTATCAGCAGGTGGCTCATTTTAAAAAAGTTGGATACAAATTTGGCACTTGGCATGATATCGTCTGGCTCCAAAAGTCTCTTGTAGGTGACTAAAATGGATATTGTAGAATTGGAAAAACGATTGTTGGCCCTAGCAGAAGAAGGGCAGGCACAGCCAATGAAAGCCTATATGAAAAACAACTTTGAGTTTTTAGGTATTCGTAGTCCAGATCGTAGAAAAGTTGCCAAACAATTTTTTAAAGACTTCAAAACGCCAGAACTTGACTGGGATTTTGTAGAGGCTTGTTGGGTCAAACCCTACCGTGAATTTCAATATGTCGCTATTGATTACCTCGTGGCTCACAAGAAAAAACTAGTATTAGCTGATTTACCCCGCTTGAAAAAACTTGCCCAGACGAAGTCCTGGTGGGATAGTATTGACGGATTGGACAAACTCGTTGGCAAAATTGTTTTGGACAATCCAGAGGCCAAGCAGGTGATGATTGACTGGAGTTTGGATGAGGATTTCTGGTTGAGGCGAATTGCTATTGACCATCAGCTTTTGCAAAAGGAAAAGACAGATACAGTACTGTTAGAGAAGATTCTCGTTAATAACCTCAATCAGACTGAATTTTTTATCAATAAAGCGATTGGTTGGAGTTTGCGTGATTATTCGAAGACTAATCCTCAATGGGTTCGAGACTTTTTAGGAAAATACCAACATCAAATGGCAAGTTTATCGATTCGTGAAGCAAGTAAGTATTTATAGGTTGAATGATGACAAAAGTATATGAATTTCAAGCAGTTATCTATCCTGTACCAGATAAGGGTGGAGCATATATTATTTTCCCATATGATATCCGTCAGGAATTTGGGAAGGGGAGAGTAAAAGTACATGCGACTTTTGATGGGCATCCCTATGATGGCTCTATTGTCAATATGGGAATAAAGGATGAAGAGGGCAATATTTGTTATATCCTCGGTATTAAAAAGGCAATTAGAGCTGAAATTGGCAAGCAACCTGGTGATACTGTGTTCGTAACCATTCGAGAGCGGATTGAGTAATTAGACTTGCAAAACTGTCAAATTATGATAGAATAGGTTCATGCGATGAGCCGAGTAGTGGGTGGTGATTAAGGTTCAGCACGCTCCTAAGAGTTCGTGTCAACATCTCAGCGCAGTGGTTGATTGGCAGATTTGTTCGTGTTTTGCACTCCAAATCTGACCATTACGACTGTTGCGAACAAAGTTCGCTTCATCTCCAACCTCAAACTGTCTCCCAGACAGTTTGAGCTGTGCGGGGGTGGGAGTGAAACAGTCTGGGAAGAGACTGTTTCAGGTCAACAACCAGAAATGATGAATTGTTGACGAACTCTTGGTTGACTGGTTGAGTTCTTTCCCACTCCCTTCGACGCTAGGGAGGTCTTCATTTAATTGAAACGCAGGAGCGGACCTTGAATAGTTGTTGTGAACCTGCTATTCTCATCAGCAATGATGCCCTTACCCACCATTTATGGTGGGCTTTTTTGTTGGAAAGAATATCCATATGATTTTAAATGAGTATTAGTTACTAGAGAGAGTGATTATTAAATTCAATTTTGTATATCCAAATCAAACTCCAACAGGGTTCAACGTAGTCTGATTTTAAAATACTATATCTTTAATGTAATTAGAATATTCAGGTTGCTTTTCTTTTTGAATAATGATGTAAGAGGTGTGTATGAACGCACTTTTGTTTGATGAGCGACTAATAGTCGTCAATCCTGTCTAGAAGGCTCATTCCTTATCTCCGAAACCAATTATAATGGCAATCCAAACTACACCTTCTGAAAATTATCTGTAGTGGATAGTAGCTTGAGTTTTGCGTATACGACGAAATAAAAAAGGATATGCTAACAAAAATTATATTTGTTAGCATATTATTTCAGTTTACCGTTGATTATTTTATAACAATATGCTAACATTGTTATAAAGTGTTAGTATATTGTTTTGGAGGTGGTGATATGGATTTGTTAGAGAAACCCGTTTATAATTATATAAAAAATAATCATGGATTAATAACTTTTCGTGATATAGAAGAGCTTAACTTTTCTTATCAACAACTGAATCAATTAGTCTCAAAAGGGAAAGTGGAATCAATTGAAAGAGGTATCTATCATCTGCCAGATACCTATATCGATGACTATTTTAGTTTACAGTACCGTTTTCCAAAAGGAATTTATTCCTTAGAAACAGCACTTTGGTTACATGATCTGTCCCTTATCATTCCATTTGAGCCTGTGATGACTTTTCCTTTCGGGACAAATACGAGGCCAATGAAAGAAGCTGGTGTCAAGCCAATTGTCACTAGAAAGTATCATGAAATCGGTATTATTAGACTGGAGCGACAGGCTGGACAGTTTATCTCAGTATATGATATGGAACGAACATTAGTGGAGTGTTTGAGAACAGCTTACCATATCGATATTCAAGTTATTGCCCCAGCTTTTCAAGCTTACTTCAAAAAAGGAGTTGTAGATTACACTAAGTTGTATCACTATGCACATCTATTTAAAGTAACTGAAAAACTACAATCATATGTGGAGGTCTTGTCGTGAAATTTTCAAATGCTAATAGTTTCAAAGCAAAAGTCAAGAATATTGCAAGAGAAAAAGGAATACCTGCTCAACAAGTTCAGCAAAATTTTCTGATTGAACAAGTCTTAAAACTCATCTCAGTGAGCAGGTATAAAGATAGTTTGAAGTTTCTCAGCTAGAATTGTTTCAATTGTATAAGCAATGATTGGAAAATTATCTTCATCAAAAATAGCTTTATAGTCGTATGTAATCGGCTGAGGAGTTACAACATCACCTGTCGCGATATCCAAATGGATAACTTGTTTAATATTATCAAGTTGGCACAAAATTGTTGCTCGATAGCCACCATAGTCATCACTTTCTTTAATAGCTGTGATGGATTGAATCACAAAAGAAATACCTTCTTCTGAATCTGCTAAAATTTCCTTGAGTTGCTGCTCTACAGTATCTTCTGAGAGTATTCTTTGATATTTTATGACAGAGTGCTGTTAGCTTAGCTTTATTCATACTAGGACCTCCAGAGTTTGTTTGACCTTGTCCAGGGTGTTCATTTTTGTCGCATATTCATAGAGTTTTGTAAGATTTTTTTTAGGATAGTTTCCGTAAAGTTGAAGTGTTTTGACAAAAAGCCCAGTATCTATTTTTTCTCGATGAATCACAAAATCACAGATAATACGTTCGAAATCATATACTCTTACCTCGTTTCCCATAGGGGTTTTTACAAGAGTAATTCCTAGTTCGCTATATTCCTTTGAAACGGAATGAATGTTCAGATTAGCTGGAGGAGTATTAAAACGGTAACCTCTAGGAATGGTTACGTCAAAATATTGAGGAATTTCATCTGTAAATTGTTGCAGATAAAGCGCTGAGATATATGAGAAAACAGTCTTCGGATATCGGTACTGAAAGAAGTAGTATTCGTCGTAGTCTCCATTCTGGGTTAGGAAAATTCCTTTCTCGACGCGGTATAGAATCTCTTCTTTTTCAAGTCTTGTCAAATATATTGTTGGAATGTTTAGTGCCTTACAATCTTTATAGGTGATAATGCCATTGTGGTTTTCTATAAATTCAAGTAGAATCTCTTTTTTTGACATGCTTACTCCTTTCCGTGTTGCTTTCACACTACAATTTTATAATATTTGTAGTGTAAAAGCAACATTTTCTTTTACCCTTATTGTATTGTGATACAAAATCAAGCTTTTTTTCTACTTAAAGAAAGAAGTGACTTGTATAATCAAACGGTGTTATTTATCTACTTTCGTCAATTCGGATTCAGCAGTAATGAATGTATATTAAAGTTCCTTAAGATACTTTAGGTTGATTTTGATAACATGGTGATTGCTGTAGTTGCTTGGGAAGGTATAGTTGCATACTTCCATAAAGGTGTAACATCTGTCAACGCAGCTACACAATGAGTGGAAAATCTATCTACTTAGTTATCTGAATTATATTCTAGTGCAATATCTGAACAAATAGAAAGCTTGGTATCATTATATAGAAACGATTGATTATCACAAATATTAGAATTTATTTCCTATTTTTGTTACAATGTAAGCAATGAATGAAAGAAGTGTGATAAAAAATGAAAAAATACATGTTCGGAATGGTGTGTTGTTTAGTATTAGCTGGTTGTAGCCAGCAGAGTAATTCTACTAAAGCAAGCTCCTCAACATCAACTGAAATTACTGAGTCTCAAACTCAGACAACTAGTAGCTCTGCTCAGAGCTCTTCAACGGGAGAAGAAACGATTGAATCCTCTTCTAGTAGTTCGGAAACAGGAACATCCACAAAGGCAACCTTCAATGGTTCTTATTATAGTGTTCAAGGGAAATATGGTGAAGTAGTTATTGCCAATAAGAAACACCCACTTGCGAAAGACTATGCACCAGGGGAAGATCCAGAAGCATTAGCAGCTTTCCAACAATTAGTTGCAGATATGCAAGCGAAAGGATTTGATGTTTCAAATAATTACAGTGGCTTCCGGTCTTATGAAACCCAGGCCACACTCTACCAATCCTATGTCAATCAAGAAGGACAGGCTGCAGCAGACACTTATTCTGCTCGACCAGGCTATAGTGAGCACCAAACTGGTTTAGCATTTGATTTGTTGGATTCTGCTGGTAATTTATTAGAAGAACCTACTGCTTCAAAATGGCTAGCAGAAAACGCTCATTTGTACGGATTTATAGTACGCTACCAACCAGGAAAGGAAAGTAGTACTGGCTATGTTGCAGAATCGTGGCATGTTCGCTACATTGGTCAAGAAGCAACGGATATTTATCAATCTGGTTTAACCTTAGAGGAATATTACGGTGTTCCTGGTGGCGATTACCAAGAATAAGCTTATCAAAAAATTTTTGCGAATAAGACAAAAGATTTGTCCGTATGATTCACTCGTGTTATAATGAATCATCAAACAGTTGGAGGTCCATCATGCTTAAAGCAATGGAAGTATATTTGGTAACAAACGGTAATGGTTTGGAAGCTATTGAGTTTTACAAAGAGGCGCTCGGTGCATCTATCGAACAAGTGAATTTATTCAAAGATTTCTTGCCAGATTGCCCAGCAGAATTGGAAAATTTTGTTATGAATGCACAATTCCGTTTACCGAATGGTCAACGTTTCATGTTGTCAGACAACAACCCAGAAATGCCTTATTCAGTAGGCGATAACATCACTGTTGCCTTGATTACCGATGACGCAGAAACTGCTAAGAATTTCTATGACAAATTATCAGTAGATGCGAAAGCCATTAATATGGAACTTCAAGCAGTTCCATGGTCACCAGCCTATGGCAATGTAACGGATAAATTTGGTATTTCATGGCAAGTGAATGCTGAAGTTGCAGGCTATGGTCAGGAATATTACGCTGAACAAGAATAAAAACAAATCAAAACGACACAGTCTGAACACGCTGTGTCGTTTTTTAAAATCTATTTTGTCTTTCTTATTGCGGTAGTTTGCTCCAATATGCTTTGTGAAGAAATACTTGGAGTAAGGTTGCCGCAACCAAAATAAGGGTTAGTAGAGCTGCACTAACATAAACAGCATTATAGGCATTTGCGACAATGATGCTGATAGTGACTAAGATAGCACCAACCATCATGGTCAAGAGTATGCTTCCAGCTATCAGCCATTGCCCACTTCCACGTCCAAATAATTGATTGCTATTTTGCCAATTGAGAACTAATAGTCGTTGATCGCGCCAATAGTAAATCTGGCCAACCAATAGGGCAGAAAGTAGAAGCCCTATTGTAAAGAAAATGGATAAAAGAAGGTGAACTTTAAATAGCACAAAGGCTAAAGTGAAGTATAAAATAGTTGGAAGTAGGAATTGTACAAATGCGATGACTTTAAATTTTTGAATAGTAAATTGTTTAAAATTGAGAGGTAATGTACGGATAAAATGATAATTTTCCTTCTCTAGGGACATCGCAACTCCTAAAAATGTTGTTGCACCGGCAAACATACTTCCTAATAGGATACCGATTAACATTGCAATGCCAAAATAATCTGGTGATAGTGTACTCAATCCTCCGTCATTAGCAAATCGTGAGACACTAGGATACAAAGCAAAACCAATCACAACAGGCTGGACAAAACTTTGGACCAACAAGTTGCTATCTTTCAATGTAGATAGATGGTGTTTTACCAAGGCTTTTTGTAAATTGCTTGGTAGTTTTGCAGGTTTTTTCTTGCGGGTTTGGCCAGAAACGGCATCAATTTCTAATAACTGATCGAAATAGTGAGGCATGATCTCTTTTACGATATAGTATACTAAGCCAAGTGTGATTGCGAGCGGTAGTAGGAAGTTGATGGCAGTTCCTAGTGATAAAGGTTGGCTGACGATGTAATGAAATCCTACAAAAATTGGAATTATTGGAAAGTTGACAAACCCATTAGATTCTAAAGAAACAATTTGTTGAGATTGAAGAAACAGCATTGCACCAATCGCAATGAGCGTAGACACTGTCATCAGGATTGTTGAAATCATGGTTTTTTGTGAACTTTTACGCAATACTTGACCGATAAAATGCAAAAGGACCAAGTTGATAATGTTTATGAACAGCCACAATAGGATAAATGATGGTAGAACAGCAATGAGTGCAGGAGCTCCTCCAATTTGCCAATAGGTAATCGATAAAAGAGAAAGACAGGGCATGAGGAAAGGTAGAACCATGCCTTGTGCAGACAAGACTTTTGCGATGAATACGTCCTGTGAACGCAGTGGTAAAGCGAGGTATAATTTTGTATCCTTACTGTCGTAGAACACTGAGAAAAATCCAGTGAATCCATAGACAATCGACATAATGGCAAAGATAGAAAGTTGGAGTGAGAAAAATCCGACTGATTCTGAATAATCTACGCCTAAAAAGAAAATAGTGTAAATAAAGGCGAACATGATCATCATAAAGATTTGTTGCCGTAGGATACTTTTATAGGCTGAAAATGATGCATTTTTCTTTTTATTCTGTTTCTTTTTGACAGAGGCCAGCAGTTGTGGGTTGGAATATAAAATATTAATTTTAATCAATTCCCAGATGATGGACTTCTTCATACTTCCTCACCTGCCTTATCTTGTTGGCGTCCTGCTAATTCCAGATAAATTGTTTCTAAATCTTTATCTGGATATTGTGATTTCAATTCGTCAAGACTTCCAAGAAAAATCAAGCGGCCTTTTCGTAAAATACCGATACGGTCACATAATTGTTCTGCAACAGACAAAACATGTGTTGAGAATAAGACGGTATTGCCAGCAGCTGCATGTTCTTTCATCATCTGTTTCAAATCAAAGGAAGCCTGTGGATCCAGTCCAGTTAATGGTTCGTCCAATATCCAAATATCAGGATTGGAAATAAGCGCGCCAATGATAATTGTCTTTTGCCGCATACCATGAGAAAAGCTGTCAATGGTTTCGTGCTGACGAGTTGTCATATCGAACAGTTGTCCTAATTTGCCGATTCGTTCATCAATCAAATTCTGAGGGACCTCGTAGACTTTACCCATAAAATTCCAATACTCGAATGCAGTTAGGTGGAGAAAGATATCTGGAGAATCTGGAACGTAAGCGATGCGTTTTTTAATGGCATTGCGGTGTTCGGCTAAATTTAACTGATCGACTAAGACGAGCCCCTCAGTCGCTTCAATAATAGAGGTTAATAGACTAATCGTTGTCGTTTTTCCAGCACCATTGTGTCCAATCAACCCGAAAATCTCTCCACTTTCAATCCTTAAATTAAGATCGTCAAGTGCAAGGGTTTCGCCATATGCTTTTGTAACGTGGTCAAATTGTATCATATTTTCCTCCTCATATTTCCCTAGGCTTGCCTATTCTACATGCTTTAAAATGGCATTTCTTTTAGTCATCGAATAGTAAACCAATGGATCGTAAAGCCATTTTAGAAGTGTAAAAGAATAAACATATTTATATTTTTAATGTTATTATACTACTTTATTAATACAAAATCAATTGTTTTTTGTAGATAGTGACCATACAGCCGTTTTAAAGAATTTGAGAATGAATCAGTTTGATGATCAATAATAGACTTACTATTTCTGATTTTGATATAATTATCCTATGAACGAAATCATTAAACATAAGTTAGAGTTGCTTCCAGATAGTCCTGGCTGCTATCTCCATAAAAACAAGTACGGAAAGATTATCTATGTAGGCAAGGCCAAAAACCTGCGCAATCGGGTGCGGTCTTATTTTCGTGGGGCCCATGATACCAAGACTGAAGCTTTAGTATCTGAAATTGCTGATTTTGAATTTATCGTAACAGATTCTAATATCGAGGCGCTCTTACTGGAAATCAATCTGATTCAGGAAAACAAGCCTCGCTATAACATCATGTTAAAGGATGACAAGTCCTATCCCTTTATCAAAATTACCAAAGAACGTCATCCACGGCTGATCATTACACGGCAGATAAAAAAGGATGGCGGTCAGTATTTTGGTCCTTATCCAGATGTGGGTGCGGCTAACCAGACCCTCAAACTATTGGAGCGTCTGTATCCTTTCCGTAAGTGCAAATTGCCTGAGAACAAGTACTGTATGTATTATCACTTGGGTCAATGTTTGGCCCACGGGGACAAGATGCCTAGTCTTTCTGATTATGATAAGATGAGTAAGGAGGTTGCTCAATTCTTAACAGGACACGATGATAAGATTGTTAGACAGGTGCAAGAAAAAATGAAAGTTGCTGCAGCCAATCTTGAATTCGAAAGAGCTGCGGAATATCGTGATATTCTTCAATCTATTTCAACCCTGCGGACCAAGCAACGGGTGATGGCTCATGATTTGCAGAATCGGGATGTCTTTGGTTATTATGTTGACAAGGGATGGATGTGTGTGCAGGTTTTCTTTGTTCGTCAGGGGAAATTGATTGAGCGGAATGTCAATCTTTTTCCATATTATAATGATGCGGACGAAGACTTTTTGACCTACATCGGTCAGTTTTACAGGGACCAGCAACATTTGATTCCGTCAGAGGTCTTGATACCGCAGGATATTGACCAAGAAGCCGTAGAAGCTCTGGTAGATACTAAGGTCATCAAGCCTAAGCGTGGCGAGAAGAAGCAACTCATCAATCTGGCAACCAAGAATGCGCGTGTTAGTCTGGAGCAGAAGTTTAATCTTTTGGAGAAAAATCTGGAGAAGACTTACGGTGCTGTAGAAAATATCGGTCAGCTTTTGGGGATTCCGACGCCTGTGCGGATTGAGGCTTTCGATAACTCCAACATCATGGGGACCAGTCCTGTGTCGGCCATGGTGGTCTTTGAAAATGGGGTGCCTAATAAAAAAGAATACCGCAAGTATAAGATTAAGACGGTGGAAGGGCCAGATGATTATGCTTCCATGCGGGAAGTTTTGCAGCGACGGTACAGTCGGGTACTGCGGGACGGATTAACGCCGCCTGACTTGATTATCATTGACGGTGGTCAGGGGCAGGTCAATATTGCCAAGCAGGTGATTGAGCAGGAATTAGGCATGTCTATACCAATTGCAGGGTTGCAGAAGAATGACAAGCACCAGACTCATGAGTTGCTTTTTGGTAATCCGTTGGAAGTAGTTGAGTTGCCTCGTAATTCACAGGAATTTTTCCTCCTGCATCGGATTCAGGATGAGGTTCACCGCTTTGCCATTGAGTTTCATCGTCAGGTCCGGTCTAAAAATTCTTTCTCATCTAAATTGGATGGTATTGATGGCTTAGGACCAAAACGAAAGCAGGCATTGATGAAACACTTCAAATCAATTGGAAAAATCCAATTGGCAAGTGTCCAAGAAATTGCAGATGTAGGTGTTCCCTATAAGGTGGCGGAGAAAGTCAAAGAAAGCCTTTCCTCAAAGGATGAGATTTGAAAACATTCCCATAATGTGTTAGAATAAACTATCAATGACTGAATAAGGAGAAAGCAATGGCTTTTGGTGAAGAAAAACACAAGAAATCAACATTTGAAAAAGTTACTTTAGTAATTGTTGTCGTGATGGTAGTCGTGACATTAGCAGGCTTGATTTTACCAGCAATCAATGCATTGATGAATTAAGAAACTGTATTCACAGTTCAGCTCTTCTATCTAAGGCTAGTTTTTAAGATACTCAACGTTTGTTTTTTCAAGATACTGTCAGTATTTCTTAAAAAAACGAGATTGATTCCTTAAAAATGGTTTCTTATTTATTAGCACTTTGTTTGTGAATACAGGATATAAAACGCTATTAAGCGTTTTTTTCTAGGAAAGAATAGGTTAATTATGAGTATGTTTTTAGATACTGCTAAGATTAAGGTCAAGGCAGGTAAGGGAGGCGATGGAATGGTTGCCTTCCGTCGTGAAAAGTATGTACCAAATGGCGGTCCTTGGGGCGGTGACGGTGGTCATGGTGGGAATGTTGTCTTTGTTGTAGATGAAGGCTTGCGTACCCTAATGGACTTCCGTTACAATCGACGCTTTAAGGCTGACGATGGCGAAAAGGGGATGACCAAGGGCATGCATGGTCGTGGTGCGGAAGATTTAATTGTTCGTGTACCCCAAGGAACAACTGTCCGTGATGCTGATACAGGAAAAATAATTACAGACTTGGTTGAGAATGGGCAGGAATTTGTCATTGCTCACGGTGGTCGTGGTGGTCGTGGAAATATTCGTTTTGCGACACCTAAGAACCCAGCACCAGAGATTTCTGAAAATGGGGAACCTGGTGAGGAGCGGAACCTTGAATTAGAATTGAAAGTGTTGGCTGATGTAGGTCTTGTAGGTTTCCCATCAGTTGGTAAGTCAACGCTTCTAAGTGTTATCACAGCTGCTAAACCTAAGATAGGTGCTTACCATTTTACAACCATTGTTCCCAACTTAGGAATGGTGCGGACCAAGTCTGGCGAATCATTTGCTGTGGCAGATTTACCTGGTTTGATCGAAGGTGCTAGTCAAGGTGTTGGATTGGGAACGCAATTCCTTCGTCACATTGAGCGGACACGAGTTATCTTGCATGTTTTGGATATGTCCGCTAGTGAAGGCCGGGATCCTTATGAGGACTATGTGGCCATCAACAATGAATTGGAAACCTACAATCTTCGCCTCATGGAACGTCCTCAGATTATCGTTGCCAATAAAATGGATATGCCAGAGGCAGAGGAACATCTGGAAGAGTTCAAGAAAAAATTAGCAGCCAACTATGATGAGTTTGAAGAACTGCCACAGATTTTCCCAATCTCTGGTATTGCTCACCAAGGTCTGGAAAATCTTTTGGAAGCCACAGCTGAGTTGCTCGAGAAAACGCCAGAATTCTTGCTTTACGACGAATCAGATTTCCAAGAAGAAGAGGCTTACTATGGCTTTCATCCTGATGAACCAGAATTTGAGATCAGTCGTGCAGATGATGCAAGTTGGATACTATCTGGTGATAAGTTAGAAAAACTCTTTACCATGACGAACTTCGATCGCGATGAGTCAGTCATGAAATTTGCTCGCCAGTTACGTGGCATGGGTGTTGATGAAGCTCTTCGAGCGCGTGGAGCCAAGGATGGGGATATCGTCCGAATAGGCAAATTTGAATTTGAGTTTGTGGACTGATACAGTCTGGGGATAGACTGTATCAGCTGGTCGCCTTGAAATACGAAAGCGACCATATCTGGGGGAGTGAAAAAGTCCAGTGGACTTTTTCAGCTGGTCACCTAGAAATAAGAAAGTGACCATCGAATTCCGAGCCAAGAAATTCGAAAGCGAGGTAACCAACCTTACTAACTCCGTTCAGTCAGTAATATCGACTACCTGAACTCCATGTCGTAACCTGTCTGGGGGAGTGAAAAAGTCCAGTGGACTTTTTCAGCTGGTCACCTAGAAATAAGAAAGTGACCATCGAATTCCGAGCCTAAAAATTCGAAAGCGAGGTAACCAGTTTGACTGCAAGTTAACTTACTAGTCAAACTACGCCAAGTCCTAGGGGACCTTGGCTAGATACCTTATTAATTTTGTTCCGTTAGTGACGATTGATTATGAATAAGTAATAAAAAATTGGAGGTCTTTATGGGTGATAAGCCGATATCCTTCAAGGATAAAAATGGGAATTTTGTTTCGGCAGCCGATGTTTGGAATGCTGAAAAATTAGAAGAACTTTTTAACAAGCTCAATCCCAATCGCAAGTTACGGTTGGAACGCGAGCGTTTAGCTAAAGAGCAAGAAAAGAGTAGTTAGAAAATTTATCTTTCCGAAAAATGGTCCATTGGACCATTTTTTTGTTAGATTTTGATATACTAGACATAGAATATTCAGGAAAGAAAGAGAACGAAAGATGAAATTGGTCTATACAGATATTCGCAATTCTCTGACGCAGTATTTAACAGATACCGCAGCAGAATTTGCTAAGGAAGCTAAGCGAGTTTTTTATATTGCTCCAAACTCTCTATCCTTTGAGATGGAGCGCAAGGTCTTGGAATACCTGCCTGAACAGGCAACTTTTGATATTATTGTGACCCGTTTTGGGCAATTGGCCCGCTATTTGATGATTGATAGGAAAGAAGCAGGTCAACCGCTGGATGATGTTGGTCTTGCCATGATTTTCTTTCGTGTTCTATCGCAATTTGAAGACGGCGACTTGAAAGTCTATGGTCGTTTACAGACAGATTTTGGGTTCATTAACCAGCTAGTTGCTTTATACAAAGAATTGCAACGGGCAAATATGTCTATTTTGGACGTGGAAGCCATGGAGTCACCAGATAAGCAGGCTGATTTGGTAAAGATTTTTCTGGCTGTAACAGACATTTTGTCCAAAGAAGGCTTTGAGCATCAGTCTAAGTTAGCACAGCTGACTAGCTTGGTGGAAACTGGTCAGTTGGATGAGCAGTTGAAGAACATTGTGCTGGTGGTAGACGGATTTTCTCGTTTTTCGGCAGAAGAAGAAGCTTTAGTAAGTGCTTTAAATGAACGGGTGTCGGAAATCCTGATTGGTGTATATGCCAGCAAGAAAGCTGTGCAAGCCACCTATATTGAAGGTAATGTTTATCAAGCTAACGTTGACTTTTTACGCCAGTTATCAGCACAGTTCCAGACCAAGGCTACATATATTGGTCAAGAGCCAGTCTTGGACAGTGTTGGTAAATTTTCAAAGAATATGGAATCCGTTTACGATTACAGCGGTACCATGATAGAGCTTACTGAAGAAGACAAGAAAAAAATCCAACTCTGGGAAGTCGTCAACCAAAAAGAAGAAGTTGAGCAGGTAGCGACTGCAATTCGTCAGCATGTGCATCAAGGGGCTCGCTATAAAGATATTTTGTTGCTCTTGGGTGATGTGGATAGCTACAAGTTGCAGATTGGCAAGATTTTTGACAAGTATGATATTCCTTACTATTTTGGTAAGGCAGAGGAGATGAGTCATCATCCCCTGGTCCATTTTGTGGAGTCCTTGGAACGCTTGCGTCGCTATCGTTTCCGTGCGGAAGACCTGCTCAATCTCCTCAAATCTGGTTTGTACGCCAGCATTTCCCAAAAGGAGCTGGACCTATTTGAGTCTTACATCCTTTTTGCGGATATGAAGGGGCAGGCTGCTTTTTCGAGGGCTTTTTCGGTCAATGGCAGAGCAGACTATGATGCTGAAGTCATCAAGGAGAAAAGGCTTGTCTATGATTTGACTGTCTTGGAACCCCTACGTGCTAAGATTATGGAGCCTTTGAACCAGCTGTTTAAGGCTGGACCACAATCTGGAACTGCCTTGCTTGAGAAATTTATGGCATTTTTGGAGGCAATTGAGCTTCCTAAAAATATGGAAAAAATGTCTCGAAATTTGCGTGAGGTAGAGCAAGAAAAAGAAGAGCAGGTCTGGAAAAGTTTTACCCATATTCTAGAGAATTTTCATCAGATTTTCGGAAAAGAAAAATTGAAAATGGATGATTTTCTGGCTATTTTACAGGCCGGCATGCAGGCTAGTCACTATCGTATCGTTCCTGCAACGGTTGATGTGGTCTATGTCAAATCCTATGATTTGATTGAGCCACACACTGCTAAGTATGTTTATGCTATCGGAATGGGCCAGTCCAATTTTCCAAAAGTTGCTAAGAATACCAGTCTTTTGACAGAAGAAGAGATGGAAAAAGTCAATCTTGTCTCGGCTAGTTCTTCACGTTTTGATTTGGTCAGTCGAGAGAATATCAAGAAGAACCATGCAGCCATGATGTCTCTGCTGAATGCTGCGACGGAACAGTTAGTCATTTCAACTCCTCAGATTTATAACGAAGGTGAAGATAGTCTCTCACCTTATATCAAGATTCTCCAAAAAATGGGGCTGAAATCCGAAGAACGTGGAAGGATGAAAATACTTAGTCCACAAGACATCGGTCACTACAAGAGTCTCTTATCCCGTTTGATTGAGTCGGAAAGGCCCTCTCTTGAACATGAAGAATGGGAAGGGCAGACAGCCTTCTGGACAGTCTTGGTTCGCCATTTGAAGAAGAAATTGGAGTCGCAAGGCATTGAAATTCCGACCATTACTGGCGAAATTACTTCTAAACAGCTTGCAGCGGATACCTTGGCTGCTTTATATCCAGAGGATAAGCCGCTCAATCTTTCTGCATCCAGCTTGACCAATTTCTACAATAACCAATATCTTTACTTTGTCCGTAATGTTCTTCGCTTGCGGGAACAGGAATCCATCCATCCGACTGCCTTTCAGCATGGTTTGTTCTTGCATCGGATTTTTGAACGAGTGGTCATGGACCAATCTGAGCTAGATTTTGATCAAAAAGTGGACAAGGCTATCCTGCATACGCGTGACGAGGCAGAATTTGCTATGTTTTATAACCAAGATGCTGATGCTCGCTATATGGAGGAGATGCTGGATAAGATTGCTCGTTCCAGTGCGACTATTTTGCGGGATAATGATTTGGTTGAAATTGATGGTCAGGAAAAGAGTTTCCGTCAGGATAAGGCACTGGTTTTTGACCTTCAAAATGGCAAGAGTGTGCATGTAAATGGTACAATTGACCGCTTGGATACCTTACAAATCAATCAGGCTGTCGGTGTTGTGGATTACAAGTCCAGCGACCAATCTTTTTCAGTTGGGGATTTTTACAATGGTCTAAAACCTCAGTTGGTGACCTACCTGGCAGCCTTACAAGAGCTGGATGAAACCAAGGATAAACCTGTTTTTGGAGCTATGTATTTGCATTTGCAGGATCCGATTATCAAGTTAAAAGATACGAAGAATTTAGAACAGCTAGAAGGAGCTGCCAATACTAGCTTGGTTTACAAGGGGCTTTTCTTGAAGGAGGGAAGTCTGGGGCTCAATCATTTCTATCAGACTCGTAACCAACTCTACACGGAAGATGAGTTTGCGGTTTTATTGAACCACAACCAAGAACTCTACAAACAAGCTGCCAAGGACATTCTAGATGGTCGCTTTGCTATTAACCCTTATACCAAAGATGGGCGTTCGGTTGCAGGTGAGCAGCTGAAGGCAATCACTGGTTTTGAGGCGGATCGGCACATGGGTATGGCACGGCGGTTGGTCAAAGAGGCCAAGCGTCAAGATTGGATGGAACGAATGAAAGGAGGTCAGGACTAATGGCTTTTGAACAATTTTTAAGCGCGGAAGAAATCAAGGCTGTGCAGCTGGCGGAAGCTAATTCTGATAAGCAACCAAAACGCACACCTGAGCAGATTGAAGCCATCTACACGCACGGTCAGAATGTTCTGGTCTCTGCATCGGCTGGGTCTGGAAAGACCTTTGTTATGGTTCAACGGATTTTGGATAAGTTGAAGCGTGGTGTGGGAATCGACCAGCTCTTTATCTCGACCTTTACAGTCAAAGCGGCTGGTGAATTGAAGGAGCGGATTGAGAAAAATCTCAATGAAACCATTGCGGAGACGACCGATATGGAGTTGCGTCGGCATTTGTCTGCACAGTTGGCGGATTTGACCAAGGCGGATATTGGGACCATGGATTCCTTTACGCAGAAATTGGTAACGACTTATGGTTATAGCCTTGGTATTTCTCCGCAGTTTCGGATTTTACAGGATGAGACAGAAAAAGCGAGTCTGAAAAAAGAGGTTTTTGACCAGCTCTTTGCAGATTATCTTGAACAGCATGAAAATGGTGCATTCCGTAAACTGGTTCGCAATTTTTCGGGCAACCGTAAGGATAATAGTGGTTTTCGTCAGGTTGTTTATCAGGTGCATGATTTTAGCCAATCGACGAGCAATCCAACTAAATGGCTGAAAGAGCAGGCTGTTCAAGCTGATTTGTACAGTCAAGAGCGTATAGAGCAGATCTTAGAGCAAGGCTTTAAAGAAAAAGTATTAGACAAACTCTATCAAGCTGCAGATTTCTTCCGCTACCATGTGGAATGGGGCAGAAATGACTTTGGTTCCGCCAAGTATTTTGCCAATGTGGAAGAAGTCTTGGATTTGTTGACAGGTTTAGATAGTCTGAACCAGAAGGACTTGATGGAACGGGTTGAAAGAATCCTTCTCATCAATGACCAGTCCAGAGGAAAAGGCCTGACCAATGCCAATCGACCAAAAGATGAGCATTTGATAGCCTTTAAAGAAGAATACAATGCTGGCAAGAGCCAGATTATCTCAGGACTACGAGATTTGGGTCAGGAAGTTTATGAATTGACCCTGCTGAAAGACTATCAGGTTCAAGCTTTGCCACTGCTTGTATTATTACGTGACTTTGTCTTGGATTTTTCGCAGGCTTATCTGGATGTCAAAATCAAGGAAGCAGCTTTTGAATTTGGCGATATTGGGCATTTCGCTATTCGCATTTTAGAAGAAAATGCGGACATCCGGCAGTTTTTCCAAGAAAAATACCACGAAGTCATGGTGGACGAGTACCAGGATAACAACCATAGCCAAGAGCGAATGCTGGACCTGCTGTCTAACGGTCACAACCGCTTTATGGTGGGCGACATTAAGCAATCCATCTATCGCTTCCGTCAGGCGGATCCGATGATTTTTCAAGAGAAATTTGAACTGTACCAGGCAAATCCTCAGGCTGGAAAATTGATTTTGCTCAAGGAAAATTTCCGTAGTCAGATTGAGGTCTTGGAGGCAACAAATGCTATTTTCACGCGCCTGATGGACCGTCAAGTAGGGGAAATCAAGTATGACGACACCCACAGTCTAGTGGCTGGTAGTCCTGGTCAAAAAATTGCCCAGACCAAGCATGAAATGGAATACTTCATTTACGACCAGCAGGATAGTGCACCTTCTTCAACGGATGCTGAGGAGGAAACTCCTCTGACTGCTGGTGAAATTGAGGTCGTTGCAAAAGAGATTATTCGTCTTCACAATGAAGAAGGAGCAGACTTCAAGGACATCACTCTCTTGGTGCAAAAACGGACGCACAATGACCTCATTATGTCCATTTTTGAAAAACATGGGATTCCTATTGTGGCAGATGGCGGAGCAGCCTCCTATCTGCAATCTTTAGAAGTCATGATCTTGCTGGATACCTTGCGGGTTATCAATAATCCACTCAATGACTATGCCTTGGTTGCCCTTCTTAAATCGCCTATGTTCCGATTCGATGAGGATGAGCTGACACGGATTTCCCTACAAGCTAAGTCAGGATTCTTCTATCAAAAAATTGAAGTAGCCCAACAAGCAAGTGGACAACATCCTGAACTTATGACAGGAGCGTTGAAGAAGAAAATCACAGATTTCTTATCTATTTTGGAAAACTGGCGTGCCTTTGCCAAGCTGCATTCTATTTATGACTTGATCTGGAAGATTTTCAATGAAAAATTCTACTATGACTATGTCGGTGCTCTTCCAAATGGCAGCAAACGTCAGGCCAATCTATACGCACTTGGTCTGCGTGCCAACCAGTTTGAAAAAACAGGCTACAAGGGTTTGTCCCGCTTCATCGCCATGATTGACCGTGCCTTAGCAAATGATAAGGATTTGGCAGATGTACAAGAGTTTCTACCGCAAAATGCTGTTCAGCTGATGACCATCCACAAGTCAAAAGGTTTGGAGTTCAAGTATGTCTTCCTCATGAACATCGATAAGCGATTCAACTTGGAAGACCATTACCAGTCAGTCATCATCAGCCGGAAAAATGGTCTGGGTATCCAATATTTAGCGGATATGAAAGATAAGGTAACTAGCCCATTGCCTCAGGTGCGAGTCTTAATGAACACCCTGCCTTATCAAAATAATCTCCAAGAGCTAAAAATTGCCAATCTTTCAGAACAAATGCGGTTGCTTTATGTTGCACTAACGCGTGCAGAGAAGAAGCTGTATCTGGTTGGAAAGGGCAATGCTGACAAGTTAGCTGAAAAATACGATGGTAAGAAGGAAGATGGCGTACTTGCCCAATCAACACGTGAAAGTATGGCGACCTTCCAAGACTGGATTCTAGCCATTGATGAGGCTTTTTCAGGAGAAGACTTGCACTTCAAGAAAGTCTTTGTAACGGATGAGGATTTGACAGAGGAGAAGATTGGTAAACTTACATTGAAGAATAAGCTAGAAAACGCCAGCCTTAAAGATATTCGTCAATCAGAAGACATTGCCCAGGCCTTGGACCAATTATCTTCTGTCCAAGAGTTGAATGCCCACTATAAGGCTGCCATCGAATTACCAAGTTTACGTACTCCAAGTCAAATCAAGAAACTCTATGAGCCTGTCTTGGAACAAGAAGGCATGGAAGTTATGGAAAAATACCTGCCAAAACGGACCTTCAACTTGCCAGATTTTTCCAAGAAACCAAAAATCACTGGAGCTCAAGTCGGTTCAGCAGTCCATGAACTCATGCAACGCTTGGATCTGTCTTGGTTGGTGACAGAAGATACGGTAAGAGATGCCCTAGAAGCTGTTCATGCTGAGCAAGCGGTTAAAGACAAAATCAATGTTCAAATGATTTTGGATTTCTTTGATACAGACTTAGGAAGAGAAATTCTAGCCAATACAGACAAACTCCACCGAGAAGCTCCATTTGCAAGTTTTCAGACAGATTCTTTGTCGCAGGAACAATTTGTCCTTCGTGGGATTATCGATGGCTACCTACTGTATGAGGATCATATTGTCCTCTTTGATTACAAGACAGACAAATATGACCAACCAAGCCAACTCAGCCAGCGTTATCAAGCTCAAATGCAACTCTATGCCGAGGCATTGAAAAAAGCCTACAAGATAGATCGTGTAGACTGTCATTTGATTTTGCTTGGTGGGGAGAAGATTGAAGTGGTAGGGGTCAATTTAAAGGATAAGCCTTCATTATGAAAGGTATTGGATAAAGAGTAGGAGATCATATGTCACGTAAACAATTGGTTACACTTACGAATATGTGTATGATAGAGGATAAGGATGGAAATGTAGTAGTTCAGATTCGAGATCCTAAACGGTATCGTTGGTCTGGTGCAGCATTTCCAGGTGGACATATCGAAGAAGGTGAGAATTTCTCTGACTCTGTTATACGTGAGGTTTTTGAAGAGACTGGCTTGACAATCTCAAATCCCTGCTTGGTTGGTACCAAGCACTGGCCTGACAAAGAAGGACATCGCTATATTGTCTTTCTTTATAAGGCTACGGAGTTTTCAGGAACTATCCACTCAACTGAAGAGGGAGAAGTTCGATGGGTTAAGAAATCCGAACTGAGTCAATTGGAATTAGCCTATGATTTGCTTGAAATCGTAAAAGTCATGGATGACCCAACCTTATCTGAATTCTTTTACACCAAGAAGGACCAAACTGGGGAATGGGACCGGAATTTTAGGTGAGGTATGTATATTTGAAATAAGATTTTTCATGTAATTTGGATTAAAAATGAGTTGGTACATCATATATTTGTATCAACTCATTTTTAGTTTTGTAATGAGGCTGGGCAGAAACTAGCCAGTAATACTCTTCGAAAATCAAAGTTAGACATTGTTGACTTGATTTGATGAGCTTCAAGCTCTAGTGGAGCTTGACAGCCTGTTCCCTTGAAATATATTCAATTGAAACAGGAGCAGGACAAAAGTGCCTCAAGAAAAGTATTGCAATTTGGCAATACTTTTCTGAGGTGTTTTTTAATTTGAGCCCATGTTTTCTCAATGGGATTATACTCAGGTGAGTAAGGAGGAAGTGGTAATAGTCTATGACCCTGCTCCTTGCATAACTCTTTTAGCTTACTCATCCGATGAAACCTTGCATTGTCCATAATGATAACAGATGGTCTATCTAAAGTGGGTAGTAAGAATGTTTTAAACCAAGCTTCGAAAAAGTCACTAGTCATGGTTTCTTTGTAGGTCATTGGGGCTATAATCTTACCGTTTATAAGACCTGCAACTAAAGATAGCCGCTGGAATCTTCTTCCAGAGACCTGACCTGTGATCAACTGACCTTTCAAAGATCGACCATATTCTCGATGAAAATATGTCTCAAACCCTGTCTCATCAATATAAACAGGTGTCAAGTGACTTAAGTTATTAAATTCTTTAAGGAACTGATTTACTTTCTCAGGGTCTTGTTCATAGTAGGTACAGCTCTTTTTTTTCGAGTATACCTCATAGCTTTGAGAGCGTAATGAATAGCTGTTGGATGACAGCCAAATTCAGAAGCTATTTCAGTCAAAAAAGCATCTGGATGAGCTTCAAGATAGTTCTTTAATTTTTCTCTATCAACTTTTCTTGGTTTGGTTCCCTTAACTTGGTGATGAAGCTCGCCTGTACTCTCCATTAATTTTAGCCATTGATAGATGGTGTTGCGTGAAATATCGAAAACAACAGATGCTTCAGTAATACTGCCGGTTTTCTCACAGTATGCGAGAACTTTTTTACGAAAATCTAATGAATATGCCATAAGTATATTATACCACAAATGTACTATTTTTGTTTCAATTTGTTATAATATCTCAGAGCTCAATCTTCTTATCGAGCTAGACCTCAATAACCAGTCCTACCAAGAAGTCAAAGACGAACTCATCAACGAAATTGCCCAGCTGGATTTGACCATTACGGATTTGCAAGATAAGGTTGCTTATCTCAATAAGGTGGCGGAAGTATTGATCAACCTTAACAATTCTGATTCAGAAAATCGAAGACTGGCACGATACGACTACGCCAAGATGAATTTGACTGCGGCAATTACACTTGAACAGGTGGAAGAAGAAATAGAAAAAAATCAAAAATCTATGACGAAATGGATAGATGATTACGAATATAAGGTTAGGAGACTGGAGATTTTAGTCCAGACACTTAGTCACTCTCTTTCTTCTTCAGACCATAGAGACCGTCCAAATAAAAATGAACTTGGTCTCTGATAAATGTTAATGATTTATTGTTTGTCGTATTAATCACGCCAAATACCCGATAATGATTTTTGAAGAGTTCTTCATAATCGATATTTTGGCCAATAATAATGATAGTCGCTAGTTCTGAATAATCTCGTACATTCTTTATGTAATTGTTCATCTTCTCTGATGTTAAAAACTTAGATTTTATGATAAAATAGGTAGTAGGACTATCGTACTTATACGGATAATAAGAGAAAGATAGTTTGATTTTTGAATAAATCTGATGACTGATTAAGTAACCTTTAATGACGATTGCGATAAAAATACTTAATGGGGAATAAGGAAAGATTTCAATCATAGTATCCTTTCTTTTTCAATGATTTAGGAATTTAATTATATCAGTTATTGTTGGTTTAGTGAGCTTAATTTCCTGAATAGACCTCTAACTTTCCTAAATGGTAAAATCTTACCATTCAAGACGTTTAGATAACCATTTAGGATTTGAAGGAAAAATGATTTTGCTCCTATGCTATAGTGTTCATAGGAGGAAATAGCTATGAACTTTATGATTATCAAAGTCAAGGATGAAACAAAGAAAGTGCTGCTGTCAGATATACTATATATCATATCGCATCCATCTAAGCCACATTACATTCAAATTGTGACTGAGAAAGAGATTTATGATTGTTTACAAAAGCTACAAAACATAGAGGAAATGTATCCAGAATATTTTATTAGATGTCATCGTTCTAGTCTAGTTAACCGTTCAAAAATTAAGGTTATCAATTCTCGAGAAAAACGTATTTTTCTTGGAGAAAAAGGAGAACATTGCCTTACTTTTTCAAGACGTCGTTATCAGGACATACTGCGTCAGTGGATTAACAAAGGAGGAATGTAGCATGAATATCTTTGTATTGGAAGATGATTTTAAGCAACAAGCGAGAATTGAGAAGATTATTACTAAGCTGTTAGAAAAGCACAACATCGTTCCGAAAAAATTTGAAATTTCAGGAAAACCTCATCAGCTACTTCAAGCAATAGAAGAAAAAGGAGTACATCAGCTCTTCTTTTTAGATATTGAGATTAAGGAAGACGAACTAAAAGGACTTCAAGTCGCTAAACAAATTAGAGAGATTGACCCTTATGCTAGTATTGTTTTTGTGACAACACACTCCGAGTTTATGCCCTTATCTTTCAGGTACCAGGTATCTGCCCTAGATTATATTGATAAAGAACTTGGAGCTACTGAATTTGAATCGCGAATAGAAGCTGCTTTATTTCATGTTTATGGTAAGAATCATAAAGCAGTGGCGGAGGATTCATTTTATTTTAAATCTAAATATGCCCAAGTACAGTACCCCTTTAATGAAGTTTACTACATCGAGACTTCTCCACGTCCTCATCGTGTTATCCTTTACACCAAAACAGACCGAATGGAGTTTACAGCAAGTTTATCAGATATTCTGAAACAAGATAAGCGACTGTTACAATGTCATCGTTCATTTGCAATCAATCCGAGGAATGTTGTTAAGGTTGATCGGCAAGAAAAGCAGGTCTATTTTCCAAATAGCTCTACCTGTCTTGTCTCAAGGCAAAAGCTAGAATCAACTTTAGCTGTTATTGATAGACTGCATAGATAAAGGAGAAAGGATGTCTGTTTTAAACTATATTATTGAATCCGTTGTTTCATTGGGTTCACTCATTGTTCTCTTTTTTAGTGTTAACCGCCTAAAGTATTCCATCCGTTCAATCCTCTTGATCATTCTGCTCAGAGTATCCGTTGCAGCCCTTTTCGCGACTTTAAGTCAGTTATTTTCAAGTCAATTTTTATCTTATTTTGACACCCCTTTGTATGGTTTTCTCCTAGCCATGATATTGCTGCGGCCCTTACCGAAGACCCTTTTGATTTTCTATGGTCTACTGCCCTTTACCTTAGAAAATCTCTTTTATCGCATGGTGTCCTATTTTGTTTTACCTTTATTGGGGCAGTCATCGGGAATTATAGAAGATACACCAACTTTTATTCTCGTTAATTTCTTGTCTATATCGGCTGCTCTTTTCTTTTTAAAATGGCTAAAGTATGACTTTGTCAAGTTAAGAACAGACAATCTTGTAACTGAAGACAAACGGCTACTCTATCTGACCAACTGGGTGATGGTTGCGTATTACATCTTGATACAGACCTTGACTTATTTAGAGTATGACATCGGATTGCCGACCATGGCTCATCGTCAATTTATTCTAGTGACCTATCTTGTTATCTTCATGGGAATTATCAAACAACTTGATTTCCATTTGCGAAAAAAGCTACAAGAACAGCTTGATTTTCAACAAGCCTTGCAGCTCAAAAGCTTGGAAGATTATAGTAAGCAAGTTGAGGATCTTTATCGTGAAGTGAAATGTTTTAGGCATGATTATGCTAATCTGATGACCACATTACGCTTGGCTATTGAAGATAATGACATTGAGCAAATAAGGGACATTTACCAAACAGTATTAAAAGATTCAAGTAAACAACTTCGAGCCAGTAAATATGACATCGGATGCTTGGTCAATATTGATAACTCCGGCTTGAAAAGTCTACTGGCCTCCAAGTTCTTACAGGCTAATGATAACAATATATCAGTTAGCTTGGAGGTGCCAGAAGTGATCAAACTGCAAGGAATGGAGTTGGTAGATTTTATCACAATAGTATCGATATTATGTGATAACGCCATAGAGGCTGCGATAAATGCAGCCAGTCCAAAGCTAACCATCGCTTTTTTGCTGGTCAATGATAAGCAGATGTTTATTATCGAAAATAACACCAAGGAAGAAAGAGTTGACCTTTCAGAGCTTTATGCCTTTGGTCATAGTTCTAAAGGCGAGGGCAGAGGTATTGGTCTATATAATGTCATGAAAATTCTAGAGCGTTACCCACTGATTTCGCTGAACACGACTAGTAAGGCTCATCTGTTTGGCCAATCTCTAGAAATTGACTTGTCATCGAAATCATGACCACCCGTCAAACGGGTGGTTTGAACAAGGGCTATAAGCCCACATCACCAGCCAGCGCCTAAAGACGATGGCTTTCACTTTGTTCAAGCCTCACTGCTTTTGACTCGTCACTAGCCTCTTAAAGAGGCATTCGTACTACTTGCCATTATCCCTAAAGGGATCTTCATACTCTTTTACACTCAATTTATCAAGTGCTATATCATGTTTTTCCTGTTCTTGTATATATTTCTTTATTGTGGCTTCATTAAGTCCAACCGTACTTACATAGTATCCCTCTGCCCAGAAATGACGATTGCCAAATTTATATTTGAGATTAGCGTGTTTATCAAACATCATAAGAGCACTCTTACCTTTTAAATATCCCATAAAGCTTGATACACTTAATCTCGGAGGAATACTGACTAACATATGAACATGATCCGGCATCAGATGTCCTTCGATAATTTCTACGCCTTTATAACTACACAAACGTCGGAATATTTCTCCCAAACTACTTCGATATTGATTATAGATGATTTTTCGTCTATACTTAGGTGTGAAGACAATGTGGTACTTACACAACCACTTTGTATGTGATAAACTATGTGCCTTTTGTGCCATACTTTTCTCCTCTCGCTTTACAATAGGCTTGAACACCTTTATTGTATCGCGTTTGGAGTTTTTTTGGTATAACCTTCGTCGCGCACCCGCATAGCGGGTGGTTTATTTGTCACGTGTCACGCATCTTACGGAGCGTGACGGACTAAAAGTCACATAATAAAAAAAGTTGGACCGTGGGATTTAATCCCTCGGTCCAGATTTTTTGATGTTAACCCAGTTTATGTATATTGTTGTCACCTGCAATTTTATCGTGTCTAGGAAAAAATCTAATCAGATCACTCCACCAATCTCCACCAGAGATGCGGTGAAGTTCTGAAGGAGAAAGCTCTGTGAATGCAGTGAGAGAAGTTCGATGCTTGGTCATATAAGGACCTCCTTTATATAAGTTTTAATTTATTATACACAAAATATGGCGATTTTTGACATTCAAATCCTGAACAGTCATTTAACTTTCCTAAATGGTTAATCATGGTTGGATAAAATTTTATCCTTGTAGTAATCAAAGTAAGTCTTCTTGGCAATGATACTTGTGACTCGACCCTGGAGACCGTACTGGATGACGTCGCTATGCTTGTCGGATAGTTGAGCCAAGGCAGTAACTTTGAAAAGATTCCCCTCCTCAGTTTTAGTAGCAGTTTTATCGATAGACTTAATTTTTCCAACAACAGTGATGCTTTGGTTGCCAACTTTTTCTAAGCTCAGGCGTACGTCTTGTTTTTCTTTGAGTAAGGCGACATGTTCTGAAGTCACGTAGTAAGTAATGAGGAATTCTTTGGTTTGATTGATATTGGGGTAAATCTGAGCGATTTCACTACCGCTTGGAATCAAAGACTTTCCTTCAAACTCACTATTGAGATGGATTACCCCTGTTTCAGGAGCTGTAATGGTATTGTTTTCTAGTCGGACGGATGCTTGCTCTAGCTGTGCCACTAGCTCTGTGATTTGCGTTTCAAGGGTGGTCAGCTGCTGAGAGGCCGATTGTAAAAACTGTGTTCTTAGGACCTCAACCTTTGTTACAAAGCTGTTATCATAGGTTGCAACAGAGCCAGTTCCAGCTCGTTGGATGTTCAGACTAGCTATGGATGATTCTAGCCCTGAGATACTTTGGTTGATTTGAGAAAGGTATTGATCAGTTAATCCTGTCTGGGAGTCTTGTTGGGATTGGGCTAAGAAATTGTTTAAGGTGGCTTGGTGTGGATTGTCAGCTGATAAACTGGTCTGTCTATTGGTAATGGCTTGACGAAGCTCCTCGTATTCTGCTATTTGGTGATAGATTTGATTGATTTGCGTGTCAATCGCAGCAATGGTATTACCTGCTAGGGCGGCCTGGTTACTCACCTCTGCATTGGTTTTGGAAATTCCTAGTTCGATGTCCTGTGACTGGGTGATAAAGTTGTTAAAAGTATTGATATAGCCAAATTCGTCCTCCCCTGTAAAGAGGTTCGTTCCCTGTGACAGGCTTTCTTTGAGGGTTTCAAGTCCAGTTTTCTGTCTATTTAGAGTGGCTAGCTGGGTTTCAAGGGCTTGTTTTTGGGAACTCTCCATAGTTTCAGCGTATTGGATGATGAGCTCATTCTTTTTAACCAGCTTGTTATTGGCTAGATTATTGGTTGTGATAGGGTTATTGCTGGTGGATTGGATGGAAGCGATGATTGTCGTCGGAGTAATTTCACCTCTTGATGTGACGGTAACCTCCTTTTGGGCAAAAAGGGAGAAGGTTAGAAGAAAGCCGACTAATAATATCAAGGGGACAATTAAGTGTGTCGCAAAATTATGGTAGCGCCGCTGGTAAAATTCAGCACTTTTGAACAAATTAGGGTTCATGCTTAGTCTCCTTACTTGCTAAATAGATGATGGTAGAAACCTTGTTTGGTCATCAATTCGTGATGTGAACCAGTCTCAATGACCTTCCCTTGGTCAAGAACGATAACTTGGTTGGTTCGCTCAGAAATACTGAGGCGGTGTGCGACAAAGATAATGGTCTTGTCTGCCATGGCCATTAAATTATCAATGACCTTTTTCTCCGTTAGCACATCAAGGCCACTAGTGGCTTCATCAAGAATAAGAACAGGGGCTTTAGTCAGTAGAGCCCTAGCCAAAGCAATCCGTTGCTTTTGACCACCCGATAAGCCAGCTCCGTCAGACAATTCTGTTTGATAGCCCATAGGCATCTGCTCGATGTCTTGTCGAATTTCAGCGATCTCACAAGCTCTGATAATATCTTCCTGACTAATCAGTTGATTGGCCCCTAGAGTCAAGTTTTCTAAGATTGAACCACTGAAGATATAAGCTTGTTGTGGGAGGTAGTTAATGTGTTGCCGAAGCGTCTTTTTATCAATTAGTTTAAGGTCATTGTTGTTGATGGTGATTCGACCCTTGTAAGGCTCAAAGAAATTGACAATCATCTTGGCCAAGGTTGTCTTTCCTGAGCCGCTAATTCCCACTAGACTGACCTTATCGCCTTGTTTGATGGTCAGATTGATATCCGATAGGGTGTCACGTCCGAAACCGTACTTATAGGAAAGGTCTTCAAAGCGAATATCGCCAGTCAGGAACTGTGAATCTGTTAAGGTCTGACTGTTACTGAATTCAGATTCAACCAGGTAGACTTCATTCAGGCGATTGTTAGCCACCTTGGCAGACTGGAGCTTGGTTTGAAGGTTTATAATATTTTCCAAAGGATTGGTAAAATAAGATAGAAGGGTGTTGAAGGTGATCAGTTGTCCAACTGAAATGTGTCCGTTCATGACTAGCTGGGCCCCAAACCACAAGATGACAATATTTAGAATGAGCTGAGCTCCCTGTTTAAGGGTAGTTTGCAGGATAGAGTATTTACTGAGTTTGAAGGATTTGTCCAGGTAATCTACGAACTCGCTATCAATCTTTTGGTAGCGGCTTTCTTCGCTGGTCAAGGATTTGATGGTTTCAATGCCGTTGATGTCTTCGATAATGGCAGAGCTGACCATGGAATTGCTCTGCATAACATCGTTATTCATCTTCTCAAACGGCTTCATAAAAGTAAAAATAATGATGATGTAAATGGGAACTGAAATTAAGGAGAGCAGGAAGAGGTTGGTGTTTTGTACCAAAAGCACACCACCGACGATGGTCAAAATAGAGACATCAAGGAAGAGTGACAAAATGGTCGATGCCAGGGCATCAATGATTGAATTGGCATCTGTAAAGCGAGAGATAACCTCACCAGTCCGCCGCGTCGCAAAGAAGGACATGGGCAGCTCAAAGATATGACGGATATAGGAAAGAATCACATCAATACTTAGCCGCTGGCTGAGCACAGTCAAAAGGTAATCTCGTGAGAAACTCATCATCTGCTGGAGGATGTAGGTGATAATCAGGCCGATGGAGATAATCCCCAAGGTTGACTTCATTTGATTAGGAATGTATTCATCTAAAATCCCTTGCAGGTAGTAAGAACCACCAATATTGATAAGCGTCACCAAAAGGCTAGCCAAGACGATATAAAAGATAAGCGAGCGTTGCCTGAAAACAAGAGGGAGAAAGCTCATCAGGCCGTTCTTTTTATCTTTGTGAGGCTTATAGCTGGGTTCTGGAGCCAGAAAGATAGCGACGCCTGTCCATTCAGAAGCAAACCGCTCCTTGGTCATCTTGGTGACTTTGACCGTAGGGTCAGGATCACCAATGATGAGGTGGTCTTTTTTGTTGTGATAGACCACATAGTAGTGTTGCAGTTTGCCTTCTTTATTGACGTGAACGATGAAGGGATAGGGAACGTCATCCATATCAAAGAGGCTCATGTCAGCCTGGATGGCTCTAGTTTCAAAGCCCATCTCTTTGGCTGCTTTGACGATACCAAGAGCGGTCGTTCCTTCCTTATTGGTTTTGGCCAATTCTCTCAAATGAGCTAGGGAATAATCAGAACCGTAAAACTTGGCAATAGAGGCTAAAGCAGCCACACCACAGTCTCTGGCATCGATTTGAGGAACAAAAGTTCGTTTGTAAGCAGTCATTTATCAAATCCTTTCTTGTTAGTGACAAGACTATTATGACAAAAAAATCACAGAAAAAAATATCCAAATCTTAAATGGTCATCGAAACGTCCTGAATGGTAAAAAGATATTTCGGCTCTTCCTAAACAATACATACCTGAACGGTCGCTTTCCCTTCTTGAATGGTAAAATTTTCCCATTTAGGAAAGTTAAATGACTGTTCAGGAAATGGGGAAATTATTTTTTGAAGAAGTGCTATAATTTACTTGTCAAGGTTGCAACAAGACGAAAAAAATTAATATTATACTGGAGGTATTCGATATGAATACGAAAACAATGGAACAATTTAACCAAATAAACACAGAAGTTCTTGAGAATATTGAGGGAGGTGTACCGTATGGTTGGTATTCCCCATTTAGCTCTATAAGTGACAATATCATTTGTAGAAATGGTTATCGCTACACAATGGCAAATATGAGAAATGGAAATTGCAGGGTAGATTGGTCTAACGTTGTTGGAAATGTTGCTAACAATATGGCTGCAGCTTGGGGAGATCTTCATAATCCACTGCCATAATGGAGGTAGGTAATGATATGGAAAATGTAATTGTAGATGTAAAAAGCCTAATTACTGAAATGGACAAACAGTTCCTAAAAATGAAGAAAAAAGGCACTATAGATGAAGTACGATTTGCAGAATATATACGAGAAACCCTCAGTAAACTTGAGGCAAGTTCTAATGTAGATAACAAGCTACTAATAACCTTAGAAAAGTTTTATCAACATTGTAGTTTGTTAATCGGATTGAGTTCGCTTGAACTAGACGAACCGACGAGACTAGCTTGGCGACAATATGACCAGTATCATTATGCAACAATCAAACCGCAACTCAAAGTATATGGTCCAACTGTTATACTTTGAGAGAACTCGACTGGTTGAAAAAAGAGCTCCCCTCACTTCCCAACATGTAGGTTCGGTTTTCTATGGTTACTTTCTTATTTTTAGGTGACCAGCTGAAACACTTCGCTACCTTATTTTTAGGCTCGGGTACGAATAGTCCACTGGACTGTTAAACCTAGTGGCCCGCCACCATTCTGTTATAACTATGGTTCAGCGTATCCAGCACCAGTTTTACCATGTCATTAAGAGGAGTAGATAATATGGAAAATTTTAATAATATTAATTTAGATGATTTGGAAGTAATTTTGGGTGGAAACGGATATGGTTCAACACTTCATCCGAAAAATTGGTGGGCTTGGTTTGAAGAAAGCTTGAAAAATCCTGGTAAGGGAGGAACTGGTCCTGTGTGTGACTATTATACCCCTGCTTATCCGGGTAAAGTTTTACCTCAGTGTTAGAGAGATAATTATTTAGTAAATGGTAGGAAGTTTTTATGGTAAAGAGAATAAAATATTTAGTAATTGCTTTGATTTTCCCAATCATTTTTGGAATAGCAAGATTTGTTGTTAATCAGGGAGATTACAAATATCGCGAAATGCTAGTAGTTATAGTATGCCTGATATTTCTAATTGGAGCTATTAAGTATGCCCAGAGAGTGAATCTGATTGTGGTTCGCTTTCTAACAAAAAAAGAATGCATTCAGTTATTGCTATTATTATTATTGGATATTCTCTTTGTTTATATCTATGCAAGTATCTTTCATGTCTCTTCAAGAGCTTCCACTGCTTTTTCAGAGCAAAGAGTTACTGGTTACAGTATTTCATATATTTTATCAGTGTCAATTTTTGGTCCTATTGAAGAAGAGCTTATCTTTAGAGGTTTTATTCAAAATGGAGTATTCCAAAATTCAGTATTAGGACTAATCTTAACTTCCTGCTTATTTGCTTTTGTTCACGGTCCAGTAAACATGATTTCTTTCCTATTTTATGCAATCTCCGGAATAATTTATGGTATTTCCTATAAAGTAAGTGATAATTTATCTTTGCCAATTTTAAGTCATATTGGCTACAATAGCTTTGTTATACTAGTCTCTCTCTTGTAAATATTTTCAATTTTTACCAATGTGATTGAGGAGAGTTTTCAAAGATAAGGATTACGGTAGATTATTTGTGAGGAAAGGTAAGTATGATTGTATGAATCGATTTCTTAAATGTGTCCTTTACGGAGGCTCAGAGTTTTATCTGAATATCTATCTATTAGATAAGTATGGCTTATACAGTTGGGTATACTGGTTGAGTTTTGTTTTATCACTGTTGCTAATGTATTGGTAGATCAGCTTTTCTGGTCCAGTAAAACTTGATGTTTCTAATATTGTTTGTTGTCACACTAATATAAATTATTGGTGTGACTTTTGATTTGGTTTACCAATATCAATAAGTAACGATAAATTTTACCCATTTAGGAAAGTTAAATGACTGTTCAGGAAATGGGGAAATTATTTTTGAAGAAGTGCTATACTTAATTTGTCAAGGTTGCAACCCGTCAAAAAATTTGTATCTGGAGGTGGACAATGTTAAAGAGTAAAATTTACTATATTGCAAATATTCTTTACGGAATATTAATTTTTTCCATTGGTTTAGAATCAAAGGTAGTTATTTTTACTAGTTTAATGTCAATAGTTCTAGTAGTTTTTTCGATAATAGGACTTATAAAATCAAAACAAAAGGAGTAGATATGTTAGAATTAAATGTCGAAAAATTAGAGACGATTTCTGGAGGCGGAAATGTGAATGACTGTGTGAATGGTATTCTTGCCTCTGCTGGGGTCTTGGCAATTGCTGCTACAGGCCCTACAGGGTGGTTAGCACTTGCTGCTCTTGGTGGCGCAGCTGGTACCGCTGGTTTTGCCACTGGATGGTCATGTACTGCACTTTATTACAATGGAGACTAGGAGGAACAATGATGATAGCAGAAATTAAAGATGATATTTTAGAAAAAGTTTCAGGTGGAGGAAATGTATCAGATTGTTTTCTGTCCGCAAGTGGTGCACTAGGCACAATTGCTGGAGCTGGAGCAGTAACAGGTCCTATTGGTTGGGGTGTTGCTTTAGTGTCAGCAGCTGGTTTTGGATTTCTAACAGGATATAATTGTACTAAGTTATACTTTGAAGGAGATTAAATTTGGACAATAATGAAAATTTTTTAGATAGCTAAAAGATATTCATTATTGACAAATAACTATACTTCAGATACAGGTGTGATTTTAAAGACTGGGCAAAAATGTCCAGTCTTTTTTGTAGTACGACGGGCATGTCGTACATCTGAGGTGAAAGTCCTCTGCGGGCACCCGCTACCGGTGAACCCTATAGCGACTCCCAAGCCTGACTATCGTGAGGTAGCGGGGAGAGGAAGGGATAGCGAAATCGTGGCGCTACGAACAGAAACGTGATACAAAGGCGTATATAGCGGATAAGGTGGCTACAAGCACCAAAGTCCAAAAAAGGTAGTCGTAACCTATATGCGTAAATCACGAGTGTAATTGAATTCGGACTAAGGTCAGTGTGAAAAAGATAATTCCTCCTAGAGTCACTGGACTCTTCGTCAGAATTCCTATTTTCACTTAGACCTTTTACGTCCTCATATCTTGTCTAAACGAGGAAAGATGTACGACTTATCCCGTGAGGTCTCATGAGCGTCAATAAGACGTAGTAACAACGAATCATGAGAAGTCAGCCGAGGTCATAGTAGCGATGAAATTTCTGTAATGGAAACGGAGCGAAGGGCTGAATATTTCAACAGTCAGGGGAGTGACTGTTGAAAGTTTGACATTGAAAATAAAGGCTGTCAAACCGAAGTATACCTACTTCGATTGTGTCTGTAAAGAATGGTCTGATAGAACTGGAGATGGTCACGTATTGACTGGAAGAAAGCTCATCAATATAAGATATCCTACAGACACCGAAACAAGAAAGGAGTACGCACATGTCACAGTTATTAGATAATATCCTATCACGTTCAAATATGTTGGATGCTTACAATCAAGTTAGAGCCAATAAAGGTTCAGCAGGAATTGACGGCGTAACTATTGACGAAATAGATGACTATCTCCGCAAACACTGGCGTTCAACTAAAGAACTCATAAAGCAGAGAAAGTACAAACCACAGCCCGTTTTACGAGTTGAAATTCCCAAGCCTAACGGCGGAGTTCGCCAGCTAGGCATTCCAACGGTCATGGATAGAATGATACAACAAGCCATTGTCCAAGTCATTAGTCCTATCTGTGAACCCTATTTCTCTGATAAGAGCTACGGATTCAGACCCAATCGGTCCTGCGAACATGCCGTTATCCAGTTATTAGAATACCTTAATGACGGCTATGAGTGGATAGTAGACATAGACCTTGAGAAGTTCTTCGATACCGTTCCTCAAGATAGACTGATGTCACTTGTTCATAACATTATCCAAGATGGAGATACAGAATCTTTAATTCGTAAGTACCTTCATTCAGGTGTAGTCATCAACGGACAACGGTATAAAACACTAGTTGGAACTCCACAGGGAGGAAACCTATCACCGCTCCTGTCCAATATCATGCTTAATGAGCTAGATAAAGAGTTGGAAAATCGTGGACTTCGCTTCGTTCGCTACGCAGATGACTGCGTCATCACAGTCGGTAGTGAGGCGGCGGCTAAACGTGTGATGCATTCAATTAGTCGTTATATTGAAAAACGATTAGGTTTGAAAGTCAACATGACCAAGACCAAGATTGTGAGACCGAGCAAATTAAAGTACCTAGGATTTGGGTTCTGGAAATCATCTGAGGGCTGGAAAAGTCGTCCGCATCAGGATAGCGTACAGAGTTTCAAGAGAAAACTCAAGAAACTAACGGCCCGTAAGTGGAGTACTGACTTAGACAGCCGAATTGAACGACTAAACTGGGTCATCCGAGGTTGGATAAACTACTTTTCTATGACGAACATGAAATCAGTCATGGAAAGCATTGATGAACGACTAAGAACTCGAATAAGAGTTATTATCTGGAAACAATGGAAGAAGAAATCTAGGCGATTATGGGGACTTCTCAAATTAGGAGTACCGAAGTGGATAGCGGATAAAGTATCTGGCTGGGGAGACCATTATCAATTAGTGGCTCAGAGGTCTGTACTGAAACGTGCCATATCAAAACCAGTCCTCGCTAAACGTGGACTGGTTTCTTGCCTAGATTATTATCTAAAACGACATGCGTTAAAAGTTAGTTGAACCGCCGTGTGCCGAACGGCACGCACGGTGGTGTGAGAGGGACTAGAAATTAGTCCCTACTCGATCGCTCAAACTTATTAAGGATTATTCATCTGTATGGTCAACTTATATAAAAGATCACTTTACCTTCTTGAGTGGTAAAATTTTCCCATTTAGGAAAGTTAAATGACTGTTCAGGAAATGGGGAAATTATTTTTTGAAGAAGTGCTATACTAAACTTGTCAAGATTGCAACCCGACAAAATATAAAATCTATATCATAAAGGAGGTATTCGAGATGAATACAAAGAAAATGGAACGATTTAACACACTTAACTCTGAGGCCCTTGCAACTGTTCAAGGTGGTGAGGGAGGATGGTTTCTCCCATTGTTACCAACTTATAGTCAAATTTTATCTAGTATTTGCGGTCTTGCAGATGGGTTGAAAGGTAGAAAGCATAAAGGAAGTTGCTAGAAAGTAGCTAGCTACAAGTAATAGATAGGAAAAGCAAAATGAGGTTACTAAAACTATGTGGTTTGATTGTGTTAACAATCTTCTTAAGTTTAGTGGTACAAATTCCAATTTATTTAGGGATTAATATGTTTAAAGGGAGTGTTGTTCTTAAAATAACGATTTTGTTAATAGCTTTCTTGCTGTTATTGGGATGCTTATCACTGGTCAAAGTCAAGTGTTTTCCTAATATCCCTGTTAAAAAATATCTCTCTTTGAGAACGACTGTAGGTTGGACGCTATTATCATTCTTGTTAATTATTGGGATTAAATCGATGTTGATAGGTTTCGGCTTGGATTTGGCTTCTGCTAACAATGACGATATCGTGCAACAATTCAATTCACCCAATATGTTGGTTATGCTAGTGGCTCTTCATTTCACAGGTCCAATTCTTGAAGAAGTTGTCTTTAGGGGGATTTTTCAAGAGAGTCTTATGAGATTAAACCCAACTCAAAAATACCTTCCTATCTTCCTCTCATCATTTCTTTTTGCTTATGCCCATACCTATGTACTATCTGCTAATTTACTGGATTATTTTATAAGCGGCCTCCTTTTTAGTGTCTTATATTGTAAACAAAGACAATTACGAGATAGCATATTTGCTCATATTTTAACAAATTCACTCATCACTGTGTCATATATTATAGCAGGACTACTGCTGAAATAATTTTAATAGCGGAGAAAAACAATGAAAACTAAACATTTTAAAACTTTGACGACATCTGACTTGCAATACATCAATGGCGGTGACAATGAATCATATGATTTTTGGTACAGAATCGGGAAAAATACTCGTAAAGCCATCAATGCAGTAGGTAAAGCTATCTGTGGAGTTGCCCCTTGGTGCTAATAAATATGAATTACCTTTAAAATTAAGAAAAAAGGAGGTATTTAATTATGAATACAAAAACAAACCCAAAATTCGATCAATTGAATCTAGATTCTCTTGCAGATATTACTGGCGGAAAGTCGAACGACTATTGTACGGGACAAATTTGGGGAAGAATATTTGCTAAAAAGGTTCTAGGCCAAAGAATTGTTCCAAGTGATTATATTTGTCGTTAGAGAGGAGTAATCAATTATGAAGTATGATAAGTTTAATTCAATCTCAGAATATCATCTTGAAAAAATTAATGGCGGTTTCGACCCTTTTAAAGGGTTGAGAGATATGTGGAATGGTTTTATAGATGGTATTGGTAGTGTTATCCGGAAACGAAAATAAAAAATGATGTTGTAGGAGGAATTCAGAACATGGGGGAGACTACTACTGGTTTTAAAAATAACCATATTTATGCTCTTGCAATCTTACTGTTATATGTATTTGGAGTGGGATTTATCAAGAGTGAGTTGTTGTTCGATCTTTCAGTCTTACTTATTGGCTGTGTAACGCTTATATTGCTGTACTATCAGGGATATGGGAAAATATTTCAGTTAGATAAAATTAGTAGAAGACCAATACTGGCTATTTGTTTAGGTTTTGTTGCCTTGACCATTTGGTCAATCATTGTGAATCGTCTCTTTCCTGTACCAGAAAATCAAAAGCTTCTCGATACTTATAGTGGAACAGGATTAGAATTATATCTCTTTTATATTTATGGAATTTTCATCGGTCCAATTAGCGAAGAACTTGTGTTTCGTGCCTTGATTATTAAAAATTTGGAACGTTTTAGAAGTATAGGCTTGGACCTCTTGGTGTCAGCAGTATTTTTCTCCCTTGCTCATACAGTTCTTCAGGGCATTAAATTATCTGATTTTGTTGTTTATTTTGGAATAGGTCTGATTTACGGTACTCTATTTAAGCGTTCGAAAACGATTTATCCTGCCCTAATCCTACATATTATTTGGAATGCTTGGCTCTTCTGGGTTTCTAGTTAGTATTATCTATAAGGTCTCTTAAAACCGCAATGTCTATTATTTTTTAGATATTGTGGTTTTTATTTGTAACGATATAATCATAATTTATAAGGGCACCTCTATAAACTCCCAAAATTGCGAATTTGGAGTTACGAAAACCTTGTTAAATCAACATTTTAAATTTTAGAAAATTAGTTTTTAGAGGTCCCCATAAAAATTTTACGAGGAGAAAAGAAATGCTCTCTGAGAAACCATTATAGAGAATATCTTGAGGGATAATTTCTGTTTGGCATGGATATTTTCCCATTCAAGACGTTTCGATAACTGTTTAGGATTTGCGTGATATTTTTCTCGTAAAAATTATAGAATAAGATTATTAATAACAGCGGTCGTTCCTTCCTTATTGGTTTTGGCCAACTCTCTCAAATGAGCTAGGGAATAATCAGAGCCATAAAACTTGGCAATAGAGGCTAAAGCAGCCACACCACAGTCTCTGGCATCGATTTGAGGAACAGAGGTTCGTTTGTAAGCTGTCATTTGTCAAATCCTTTCTTGTTAGTGACAATACTATTATGACAAAAAATCAAAGAAAAAAATGTCCAAATCTTAAATGGTCATCGAAACGTCCTGAATGGGAAAAAGATATTTCGGCTCTTCCTAAATAATACATACCTGAACGGTTATTTTATCTTCTTGAACGGTAAAATTTTCCCATATAGGAAAGTTAAATGACTGTTCAGGAAATGGGGAAATTATTTTTTGAAGAAGTGCTATACTAGACTTGTCAAGGTTGCAACCCGACAAAATATAAATCTATATCATAAAGGAGGTATTTAATTATGAATACAAAAACAATCGAACAATTCAACGTGATTAGTACTGATACTCTTGCTACTGTAGAGGGTGGTTTTTCAGATAGAGATTGCGTAAATGCGATATTTGGTACTGCAATTACAACAGCGGGAGCAGGCTTTGTGGGTGGTATGGCAACATTTGGTGTAACTTCCTTGCCGGGAGCATTTGTAGGATTTCATGTTGGAGCAATAGCTGGTGGTCTTGTATGTGTAGGTGGTAAAATTGGAAGTAAGTTTGGATAAGGAGAAGGTAATGGATCTTATTGTTTATCAAGAAATCAATGCAGAAGAGTTATGTGGGATCCTTGGAGGTGGTAACCTTGGTGCTGCAGTAGGCGGCTGTTTAGGTGGTATGTTATTGGCTTGGGCAGGGGGGCCGGTAACAGGATTGGGCTATGCAGTTGTTTGTGGTACTGCTGGATTGGCGACCTATTATTACTTTTGATGATAAATTAATCATTTACCTAATGATTAACACCCTGCCTTACGTTTTTCTGAAAAAGATTTTCCCGAATAAAAAACAGATGATGGATAGATTAATGCTAGCCTCATTATGTATAACTGCTTGGTTGTTATTATAGAACTTATAATAATTAAATATTATATTGAAGTAAGCCACTCTAAAGAAATTTACTCATCACTTGTAGGACAAACATTTTTGGGGATAAGAATTTAATAATTTGAATGGTAACCTCTTCAAGAAATTTCTAAATGGAGCTTATTCTCTCCAATTTGGTTACTTACCATTATTATTGATTTCATTCTTGTTTTTTGCGTCGAATGTTAGATATTTATATTGTCACCCAAGTTATCGTAGTTATAATTGCTATTGTTAGTACGATAATCGTTATTAGGAGTACGAGAAGGGCTAAACGAGAAATCAGTTATTCATTAAAGAGGATGCAACTTATATTTATCTTTATTACTGGAGTTATGGGGACACTAGGTATCTTTAGAGGATTGTTTGCGCTTGAATTTTATCAGAGATTTATTGGTTACTTATAAGCAATAATTTGTTTAATTATCATGTCTCTATTTATATTAGGTTTGAAATACTATATTGATAAGAAATAGAGATGCCTAAGCTTATTTAACATCATAAAGCTAATCGCAAGCAAAATTAATAGAAGGAGCGGAGATAAAAATCCGTTCCTTTTCAACTAAGAATAACATTAAGACACTTTAAAAAAACATTCAGGACGTTTCGATGACTGTTTAGGATTTGCGCGATATTTTTCTCGTAAAAATTATAGAATAAGATTATCAATAACAAAGGAGTTTCATCATGAAGAAAACACTATTCAAATCACTACTTTTAAGTACAGCGGCTTTGGCGGTTTTGGTTACTAGTTCTGTTTTGGCTGACAGTTCTGAAACTAATGCATTAGAAGCACAGAGTCCTTCTCTATTGGCAGAACAGCCATCTAGCCAAACAACACCTGATCAGACAGGTGAAGCTACAACCGGTGAGGAACTTGCAGAAGTGACCAGCGAGGAGTATGCGACAAATGTCGCTGATTTTAAGAAGGTAACTATTGACGATGTTCATGCAGCTTTTACGGCTGACGGTTTGGAACACACCTTGTATTTCGGTCGTGGAACCTGTTACTATTGCCGTCAATTTTCACCAGACTTGAAGGAGTTTAATCAGCTGATTGCTGGTCAGTTGGAGTATTACGATACAGATAGTGCAGATGATGAGGCTAAAGAGTTCTTGTTCAAAACAGTCGGTATCCCTGGAACGCCAACCATTCTCTACCTTAAAAATGGTCAGCCTGTTTCTGGATGGGTCGGTGGAGGAGTTAATGCTCAGCAACTTTACGACTACCTCTATCTTGGAAAATCACCTGAACAACCTGCAGAAGAGCTTGGGAATGGTGAACAGAATACAACCGATCAAGAGGAAGAGACACAGTCAGGCACTACTTTAGATAATCAAGCTAACATTGAGGAAATTTCGAATCAAGAGTTGTCCGAAACCGTCTCTTCCTCTGATAAAACCAAGGCTGATTCTTCAGAACAATCCAAAGAGGTTACAGATAAATCTATAGAAAATGTCAGTACCAAAGATGAGAGTCTCAAAGTTGATGTTAAACAGCAAGAAAATCAACAAGAAACCTTGATTAAGCCAGTAAGCTCCACATCACAGGTCACACCACTAGCAAGTCGTGTTACTGGAGTTGCTGGAGCCACAACTTTGCCTAGAACTGGAGAAGTCAATTCGATTAATCTTGTGCGTTTCGGTCTAGCCTTCTTGCTAGCTTCGGGATTCACAGGCATCAGTCGTTTGAGAACAAAGCAGGAGGGTTAGATAATGCAACGTTTTAAAAATATACTGAAGTTTATTGGGCTAATCTTTCTTACCTTAAGTGTCAATATCTTTCCAATGAGATTGATTGCTACTCAGGAGACAACGCCAACTTATATGCAGTGGCTTGCTAGTCTAGGTTATTTAGTGGTTACTGGTATCGTCCTTGTTCTTGTTTGGAAAAAATATAAAAACAAGGATGAAAAGGAAAAATTACCCTTTAGCTGGAAAGACTTTGGAATTGCTCTTCTCTTTTATCTTGCTACTCGTCTAGTAGCCATTGGTGGGACCTTTTTAATTCAAATGGTCACGGGTAATGCAACATCAGCAAATGATGCAGCCTTGATGGCAACCAATGAGCAGCTTAGCCGGATGTTCCCTTTATACTTTGTAGCCTTTCATCTTGCAATTGGTATCTTTGCTCCTATCTTGGAAGAACTTGTGTTCAGAGGATTCTTTGGTCGTTATTTTTTCAAAAACAACCGTAAGTGGTTGAAATTGACTGTGAGCTCTTCCATTTTTGCATTGTTACATATATTCTATCCAATCGAGTTTATTGTGTATTTCCTGTTAGGAGCAATTTTTTACTTGGCATACGCTCGTCGTGAAAACATTGTCGATTCGATTGTTGTGCATCTACTGAATAACGGATTACTGGTTATTGTATCTGTTGTTAATTATCTTATTCTAATGCTTGGTTAATAATAATTTTATAGAAGGAGGCATATTAGATGCTTAAAGAACTAGATCTCTCTCAACTGTCCCATATTTCAGGCGGAAGCCTTCGACCACCACTATATGGAATCGGAACAATTAAACCAATTAAATATCCGAAGCCGATTCCTATACCAAAGCCCATTTTACCACCAGCTGAAATCATGTAAGGTTATTACAATCTAGGCGATAGAGCAGTTTGCTTTATCGCTTTTTTATATGTACGACGGGCATGTCGTACATCTGAGGTGAAAGTCCTCCGTGGACACCCGCTACCGGTGAACCCCAAAGCGACTCCCAAGCCTGACTATCGTGAGGTAGCGGATTAAAACGGTCTGGGGAGAGACTGTTTTAAGTCTGACGCTAGAAACCAAGACCGTCAGAGGAAGGGATAGCGAAATCGTGGCTCTACGAACAGAAACGTGATAACAAGGCATATATAGGGGATGAGGGGGCATATAAGTCTAAAGTCCAAAAAAGGTAGTCGTAACCTATAGACGTAAATCACGAGAGTAAACGAGGAAAGATGTACGACTTATCCCGTGAGGTCTCATGAGCGTCAAAGACGTAGTAACAACGAATCATGAGAAGTCAGCCGAGGCCATAGTAGCGATGAAACTTCTGTAATAGAGGTGGAGCGAAGGGCTGAACAATTAACCGAAGTATTGGTTGTTAGATGTAGTTTACAGAGAAGATAAGAACCAAACATTAGATAAACGAGCCGCCTTCAATTTGAATGCTATTCGTAAAGTTTGTCTTCATCACTTACAAATGATGACCTTCCCTAAGGAGAAATTGAGTTACCGCCGTAAACAACGCTATATTTCTGTCCATTTGGAGGATTATTTGCCACAATTATTTGGACATTGAGGATAAAGGTGGTTGTAAAAAGGTAGATACCAAGTTTAAAGCGGTTATTTCCGGGGACAAAAGGAGAGATGAAAGTTTTCATGCGTACGGCGTGTTTGAAAAGTGAAAGCGCTTGACTGAAGGAGGAAAAAATACTATAATAATAGAGAACGGACTAAGTTTTCTTAAGCTATCTCTTCATTTTTAGGAGAATATAATCAAGAAGAAAAGAATTATAACTGCTCTTATGAGTCTTGCAATTTTTTCTAGTATTATTGGAACAGCAGCTCCAGTACTTGCAGCCTCTGGTAATTGGAAATCGGTTATCCAATGGGATGCAAATGGTGTTTCTGAAACAGGTACTGTAAACCGTTCAGACTCAACGACCTTTACTTTAAAAGTAATGCGGGCAAATGGGGATACTATTGGTAGCAAGACGGTTCGTATAGGAAAGAATAAAAGTGATGTTCACATATGTTGGGGTCAACCAGCATTAGATAGATATGGAGAAGTGATTACTTCTAGTACATCCTATGACCCTTGGTTTAATAGCTAAAACATTAATATGATTTATTAGCTTGTTTAAATAGAAAACGTAGTCTGTTTTATAGTTATAGCGATCTTTAAGGGGGATTCTATGATAAACCTTAGTAATATCAATAAAAAGTACAGTAAGAGAGAAATTTTTCATCAATTAGACTTTACCATAGAACAATCCGGTTTGATTTATACGGTCATTGGTGCGAGCGGTTCAGGCAAGACAACGCTTTTAAATATTATTTTTGGCTTAGATTTTGATTATGAGGGCGACTATTTTTTATTTGAACGAAATGTCCGAGAGTTAAAGCAAAAAGACTGGCAAACCATAAGAAATAGGGATTTACAGCTAGTTTTTCAAGATTACAAACTCACGGAGGGTTTGAGTGTTCTTGATAATTTAAAAAATGCAGGCGATTTTGATGATGCGGCTATAACAGAAGTATTAAAAAAATTAGATATTTTAGAATTCGCTGATCAGCGTGTAGCAGACTTAAGTGGTGGGCAAAAGCAACGTGTTGCGATTGCGCGAGCGATGCTGTTTAAACCTAAAATATTACTGTTAGATGAACCAACCAGTGGCTTGGATACTGAGACGACAGAAAAATTGCTGGAATATCTAACAGCGATAAAACATACAGGGGTTACAGTTTTGATTATTAGTCATGATCGCCTGATTATTGACTACTCGGACATTGTCTTAGAGATTAAAGAAAAAAATTTAAAGGTTCGCCGTGAGGTGGGAAAAACTGAGCCGGAAATTGCTCTTTTCCACCAGCCTACAGAGATCCAGTCTACAGAGATAAAAAAGAAAAAGTTGGGGCGCTATATTTTATCAGCCCTGCGAGCTAATAAGTTTGAATTGTTATTGCTTGCTGTCCCGATAATGCTTATTTTTTCTTTGTTTATTTTAGGCTTTTCTTTTTATTACAGTACAGTCGTTGGTACTTACAATCGCATGTTTTCAGGTGTCTCTGATAGGCTCATCATGATTGATACGCAAGAGCTTAAAAATGATGTCACAGTCCAAAATCGTGAGAACAATATTTCTTCGAGTTTAGATGGCCAGCGGATTTATTTTTCTCAGGCAGATTATGAACAGGTACGCCAAATTAAAGGTGTTGAAGATGTCGCTTTAACCTTAGGGCGTCAAATGGCATTGTCGGATAAAGACGGCTATGAAATTGATTTGACTTATGAAGTAGAAGAGTTGCCAGACTTTTTAAAAAAGGATATTGGCTTTTTAAACCAAGATACTAAGTTGACTTTTAAATTTTTAGGATTGAGTAGTCCGAAAGCTTTTGCTAAAGATTACAATACCCAAAATATCACTTTACTTACGGGAGAATTTCCACAAAATCAAAGTTTAGAAGTCGTTTTACCTGATATTTTTGCGCAGATTTACTTTGGAAGTGATGATTTTGATCAGTTTATAGGGCATTCGGTCAATTTAACTACATTTAAATATGGAGAATCTACGAATTTGGTTGAGAGAAGCTACCAAGTGTCGGGGATTTATCGAACTAACTATCAAGATACACTTCAGCCAACTTACGCTATCTATTTGGGCTGGGATGGCCAAGGGATTTTGGATGAAGAGACAGATATTGCACAAATGTATGAAGAGGATAAAATCGCATTTATTGGTTCGTCAAAAGAAAATGCAGCCTATCTCTCAAATATATTTGATACGCTTGATAGCTATAAAACAGCTGTTGGATTGGGCTACACGACCCTACTTGTTAAAGCGCAATCGCCGAAAGATGTTGAGACGATTTCTCAAAATTTAGACCAACTCTTTCCAAAATATCGACTGACCAGTCAGTTAAGTTGGAAAACAGGGGAGTATGCTAAGATTTATCAGTATGAGACCAAGAAAATGCTGAGCATCACATGTATTATCTCACTCACTTTAGGTTTAGTAATTACTTTTTTGAACAAAGGTTATTTTAGAAAAAGAAATCGGGAACTGGCTGTTTTGTATAGCCTAGGGTATAGTAGGGGACAACTTGCTTGGCTGATTTTATGTGAAAATCTTATTGTCTTTCTTACTTGTCTAGGTTTAGCTTACGGTTTAGATAAACTCATTTACAAATTTTATCTACGGCAGATACCCTATTTTTCAGGTTTGAGTGTGATGTTTACCCTTCAAGTGGTACGATTAGTCACCATGCTTATCCTATTGATCACTTTAATTTCTGTTATTTGGAATATGCGAGGTGTGAAATTAGGGAATTTAAAAAAATCTTTGAATAGCATTTGATTGTAAGAGGCTCATTGTCAACTGTATTGAGTTGACTTATAAATAAGCATGAGAGGAGATGGGTGTCGTCTTCTCTTTTGTGCTATTCAAAGTGAAGTAGATGTTTTTTTAAGAAACGAGAATCTGAGGAAATTGAATCTTTTGGAATCTAATTAAACATGTATGAGAAATTTAATTGTAATTTTAGAAATAGAACAATTGCTATAGAAATTATTTGGAAATTTTGCTTAGTTATTGCATGTAGGACATATCAAAATAAATAAGATAATGAAGCTGGGTGTTCAATCCTGGCATTTTTATTTATTCAGAAGATCTCAAATCCCCGCTTGGTTGGTACTAAGCACTGGCCTGACAAAGAAGGACATCGCTATATTGTCTTTCTTTATAAGGCTACGGAGTTTTCAGGAACTATCCACTCAACTGAAGAGGGAGAAGTTCGATGGGTTAAGAAAACTGAACTGAGTCAATTGGAATTAGCCTATGATTTGCTTGAAATCGTAAAAGTCATGGATGACCCAACCTTATCTGAATTCTTTTACACCAAGAAGGACCAAACTGGGGAATGGGACCGGAATTTTAGGTGAGGGTTATGAACCGCTTCAACAATGTTTTCGAAACTTGAATTTTGAAGAGTATAAAAACAGATTGAGTTTTCCTTGTGATACCCAATCTGTTTTTGTTTTTTTTTGAGGAGATGAATTAAAGGCGTTTTTGACGTTCCTTTTCCAAGTAATGATATTTGTAAATTGCAAAGTGTTCAATAAGACGGTAACCAAATCCGCCGAGTATGATGAATATTATCATTGCAAATAATTGCGTTAAAGTGGTTTGTAAGAAAGACTTCACCACAATGAGTATGATGACAAAACCCAAAACCCACCACCAAAGTGTCTGTAAAGGAGTGTAACGCCCATCTTCATCATAAATCTTATTTGAAATATGTATACTAGAAACAGTTAGGTTCCCTAAGACAATGAGAAAATAGGACACAAACGGATTTGGAAAAAGTGAATATAGGAAAAAATTACCTAAAATTGTTAAAGTGAGTAACCATAAGAAAGTTGGCACTTTTAGGATGAAGTATTTCATTCCATCACCTCCCAAAATTAGTATATCAAATAGTAAATAGGGAGACAAGTATTTATGTGTTTTTATTGGCCAGAAGTATTTTCAGAAGCTCCGCTAGTCACTTCTTCACTGGAAGTTGTAGTTGAACTTGTTTCAGTGCTTGTTCCTGTTGAGGAGGAATCAGTAGAAGCAGAGGAGACTTCTGATGTTGCTGTTGAGCTACTTGTAGCTGTTTGAGTCGTCTCATCTGCTGTTAATGTAGATGAGTCAGTTGAAGAACTACTGGTCGTTCCTTCTTGATTAGAACTTTGTGTAACAGTACTAGAAGGCATTTGTACAGTTGAGCTGCTTGTATTTGACACTGATTGAGCAGATGATTTGGAGCTAAAGGTGTAAATCGTAATGCATGCAGTGATAATCCCTAAGATGGATCCAATAAAGGTCAGAACTTTTTGTAAATGGGAAAGTCCAGCGACTCTTGTTGTGTTTTCTTTTTTTGAACGTGTATTCATGGTATACCTCCGAACCTAGTGTATGAAATGAAGTTTAAATCTAACTTAAAGAGTGGAAACAAGATGTGAAACGTGATAAAATAGGACTATTGCAAACAAAGGAATGAAAATAATGATCTATTTCGATAACGCAGCCACAACACAGACTCATCCAGAAGTTATTAAAACGTACATGGAAGTTGCAACAAAAATCTGGGGCAACCCATCCAGCCTCCACAATCTTGGCAGTCAGGCGACCCGTATTTTAGAAGCATCTCGTAGGCAAATAGCAGAGCTATTGGGGAAAGAAAGCAAGGAAATCTTTTTTACCTCAGGCGGTACAGAAGGTGATAACTGGGTCATTAAAGGTGTCGCATTTGAGAAAGCATACCTGGGTAAGCACATCATCGTTTCAGCTATCGAGCATCCAGCGGTAAAAGAGTCAGCACTTTGGCTCAAAACGCAAGGTTTTGAGGTGGATTTGGCTCCGGTCAATGCCCAAGGTTTTGTTGATGTTTCAGCCTTAGAGAGCTTGATTCGTCCAGATACCACTCTGGTTTCTGTCATGGCCGTCAACAATGAAATTGGTGCCATTCAGCCCATTCAGGAAATTTCACAACTCCTAGCTGATAAACCCACCATCTCCTTCCATGTGGACGCTGTGCAGGCTATCGGCAAGGTGCCAACGGAACAGTATCTGACAGACCGAGTTGATTTTGTTAGTTTTTCAGGTCACAAATTCCATTCTGTAAGAGGTGTAGGGTTCGTCTATATTAAAGCTGGTAAGAAAATCGCTCCGCTATTGACAGGAGGAGGACAGGAAAGCGACAAACGCTCAACTACGGAAAATGTGGCTGGTATTGCCGCTACAGCTAAGGCGCTTCGCTTGACCCTGGTCAAAGCATCAGATAGCCAAAAGCAACTAGCAGCTATGAAGCAGATTCTGGTGGATGAATTGAGTAAGTATCAAGATGTGACGGTCTTTTCTGGAATGGAAAACTTTGTACCTAGTATTTTGACCTTTGGAATTAAGAATATTCGTGGTGAGGTCATTGTTCATGCTTTTGAGGACCATCAGATTTATATTTCCACTACATCTGCCTGCTCGTCTAAGGCTGGGAAACCTGCGGGTACATTAATTGCCATGGGCGTTCCTCAGAAGTTGGCACAAACTGCTGTCCGTATCAGCTTGGATGATGACAACGATATGGGGCAAATTGAACAATTCCTCACGATTTTCAAACAAATTTATCACAATACACAGAAAGTAAGGTAGAATGAACTATTCAGAAATTATGATTCGCTATGGCGAATTGTCAACCAAAGGGAAAAACAAGATGCGGTTTGTTAACAAACTCCGCAATAATATCAAGCATGTCCTTTCTGTTTACCCAGAAGTGTCGGTTTATTTTGATCGTGACCGTGGTCATGTCTATTTGAATGGAGCAGACTATCAGGAAGTTTCCGCTTCTTTGAAGAAGATTTTTGGAATCCAAAGTTTTGCGCCATCTTATAAGGTTGAAAAGTCTGTTCCAGCCTTGAAAGAGGCGGTTGTGGAGATTATGCAGTCTATTTACAAGGAAGGGATGACCTTCAAGATTGCTGCGCGTCGTAGTGACCACAATTTTGAATTGGACAGCCGTGACCTTAACCAAGTCCTTGGAGATGCGGTCTTCTCAGCTATTCCAAATGTGCAAGTGCAAATGCAGTCTCCAGATATTACCTTGCGAGTGGAAATCCGTCCTGATGCTGCTTATATTTCCCATGAAGAAATCAAGGGAGCAGGTGGTCTTCCAGTTGGAACATCTGGAAAAGGAACGCTGATGTTATCAGGCGGTATTGATTCGCCTGTTGCGGGCTATTTGGCTCTCAAACGTGGGGTCGAAATCGAAGCTCTTCACTTTGCTAGCCCGCCTTACACGAGTCCAGGTGCACTTAAGAAAGCCCATGATTTGACTCGTAAATTGACTGCCTTTGGTGGTAATATCACCTTTATTGAAGTGCCATTTACAGAAATTCAGGAAGAAATCAAGGAAAAGGCACCTGAAGCTTATTTGATGACCTTAACACGTCGCTTCATGATGCGGATTACAGACCGAGTTCGTGAAGAACGTGGTGCCATGGTTATTATCAACGGTGAAAGTCTAGGACAAGTGGCAAGTCAGACCTTGGAATCCATGCAGGCTATCAATGCGGTGACCAATACACCTGTTATCCGTCCAGTCGTTACCATGGACAAGTTGGAAATTATTGATATTGCTCAAGAAATTGATACATTTGATATTTCCATCCAGCCATTTGAGGATTGCTGTACCATCTTTGCCCCTGACCGTCCAAAAACGAACCCTAAAATCAAAAATGTCGAGCAGTACGAAGCTCGTATGGATGTAGAAGGATTGGTAGAACGTGCTGTTGCAGGAATTATTGTGACAGAAATTACTCCAAAAGTGGAAGCAAAAGATGAGATTGACAATTTAATCGAAGATTTACTGTAAACTGTTGACGAAGTTTAATGCCTGAAACGGTTGGGAAAGAATAGACAATTTTAGAAAGAAATTCATTCAGCGCATCAAATGAAGGTTACTATTAACTTGATTTGATGCGTTTTTTAATTATTTGACTTAGGTATCCTTACCTTTTATAACCTAACGTTCGGAAAAATCGAATTTTTGTGGTATAATGGACTTTCGAAAAAGATTTGAAGGAGTTTTTATGAAAAAAGGAGCCTTAACAGGTTTACTACTGTTTGGTATGTTTTTTGGTGCAGGAAATTTGATTTTCCCACCTGCACTTGGTGTCTTATCTGGTGAACATTTCTGGCCAGCCATTTTAGGATTTGTCGTATCGGGTGTCGGTATTGCCGTGATTGCTTTGATTGTAGGAACACTCAACCCTAAAGGCTACGTGCATGAGATCTCACGTAAGATTTCACCCTTGTTTGCTACTTTTTATCTTGTTGCCTTGTATTTGGCGATTGGACCATTTTTTGCAATTCCACGTACAGCAACAACTGCTTTTGATATGGGGATTGCACCCATGTTGGAGGGACAAAACACACAACTGTGGTTGTTTGGTTTTACAGCTCTTTACTTTGTGGCAGCCTATTTGATTGCCCTCAATCCATCTCAAATCTTGAATAGTATTGGTCGTATTTTGACTCCTGTATTTGCTATTTTAATTGTGATTCTAGTGGTATTGGGTATCCTTAAATATGGTTCTACAGCTCCACTTCCTGCAACCGATGCTTATTCAGCAGGACAGGCTTTCGGGACAGGATTTATTGAAGGATACAACACCCTTGATGCCCTTGCTTCAATTGCCTTTAGTGTCGTAGCAGTGAACACCTTAAAACAACTTGGTTTCTCCAGCAAGAAAGAATATGTCTCAACTATCTGGTCTGTTGGTTTTGTAGTAGCCTTAGCTTTCTCAGCACTCTATGTAGGCTTAGCTTTTCTTGGGAATCATTTCCCAGTTCCGGCAGATATGTTGGCATCGGATACGCACAAAGGGGTCTATATCTTATCGGCTGCAACACAGGCAATTTTTGGTCCGTCAGCTCAGCTTTTCTTGGCTCTGATGGTAACGGTAACCTGCTTCACAACAACAGTTGGCTTGATTGTATCGACTGGACAGTTTTTCAATGACCGTTTCCCACGATTATCTTATAAAGTCTATGCAACTATTTTCACCTTGATTGGTTTTGGAATTGCCAATCTTGGCTTGAGTAAGATTATCGCCTTTTCGATTCCGGTGCTCTTGGTCCTTTATCCGATTACCATTTGTCTGGTTATGATTATTATTGTTAATAAATTTGTTCCACTTTCTGTCTACGGTATGCAGCTAACAGTGGGTGTGGTGACGGTTATGTCTCTTGTGGAAGTAGTGGCAGGTCAGTTGGGCTTGGAGCCAGTCAAAGCTTTCTTTGCAGCTCTGCCATTATCCCAACAGTCTCTGACCTGGCTCTTGCCAGCCTTGGTCGGAATTGTCCTCTCTCTGTTCTTACCAAACAAGCAGGAGAGCGAAGCTTTCGAAATGTAAGAAAAGTGATACAAAACACTTGCATTTGCAGGTGTTTTTGTTATAATAGGAGTGTTGACTATGCACACATCCTGTGCAACCGCACGAATGCCGTTCTTTCATTGAGAGTAGAGTAAGTGGTTCGTCCCACGGTACTAGGCGAGTCTTCACATCAAATTCGGGCAAGACCCAAAAATCATAGGAGGTGCATAATGAGCACATACGCAATCATTAAAACTGGCGGCAAACAAGTTAAAGTTGAAGTCGGTCAAGCTATCTACGTTGAAAAATTGAACGTTGAAGCAGGTCAAGAAGTTACTTTCGAAGAAGTAGTTCTTGTTGGTGGTGAGAAAACTGTTGTGGGTACTCCACTTGTAGCAGGCGCTACTGTTGTTGGTACTGTTGAAAAACAAGGTAAACAGAAAAAAGTTGTTACCTTCAAGTACAAACCTAAAAAAGGTAGCCACCGCAAACAAGGTCACCGTCAACCTTACACAAAAGTTGTTATCAACGCTATCAACGCTTAAGGCGTAGCTTGAAGCAATCATTACAGAAATTCGGAGGAATAACATATGTTAAACTTGAATCTTGCTAACTTGCAATTTATGGCCCACAAAAAAGGTGGAGGTTCAACGTCAAACGGTCGTGACTCACAAGCGAAACGCCTTGGTGCGAAAGCTGCTGACGGCCAAACTGTATCAGGTGGTTCAATCCTTTACCGCCAACGTGGTACAAAAATCTACCCAGGAGCTAACGTAGGTCGTGGTGGAGATGACACTCTTTACGCTAAAGTAGAAGGCGTTGTACGCTTCGAACGTAAAGGTCGCGATAAGAAACAAGTATCTGTTTACCCAATCGCAAAATAAGTCTGAATATGGCTTAGCAATAGGCTTTCCGAGATTTCGGAAGGTCTGTTTTTTTGTTTTGGTACCCATTTTGGTACCCATATTTTAAAATCCAATGTAGGAAGCAAACTTATCAGCAACTTCATTCTTTGCTTTTTGAGTGACATGGGCATAGATGTCCATGGTGGTTTGGATGTTCTCGTGACCTAATCTTTCCTGCACTTTCTTGATGGTGGAATCAGCTTTAAAGAGTAGGGAGCAGTGGATGCGTTGGGAGCCGTGTGGTGTAATATTGTTGAAGTCTGGGTGTTTCCTTGGAGCATTTGAAAAATCAATCTTTTAATTGCCATTTTTTTAATGATTAGAAAAAAATACTAACCAACTTTGGACTGATGATTGTTGAAATGTGTTTTTTATCCCTTGGTCTTTCACCTCCATCTAGGTTGGTATAGAAGTGACGCTTTATGGTGTAATTTGAAGTCTCCCAAAATCTACATATTTCTGGTATAATAGAAAAAGTAGTATAAAAGAGGATTTTACGATGAATATTCAACAATTACGATACGTAGTGGCTATTGCTAATAGTGGAACGTTTCGAGAAGCGGCGGAAAAGATGTATGTTTCTCAGCCAAGTTTATCCATTTCCATTAAAGATTTGGAAACAGAGCTTGGTTTTCAAATCTTTAGTCGAACCAGTTCTGGCACCTTTTTAACGCAAAAAGGGATGGATTTTTATGAAAAAGCTCAAAATTTGGTAAAAGGTTTTGATCAGTTTGAACATCTTTATTTGCAACCTGAAGAAGGTGAGAAAACTTTTTCTATTTCTAGTCAACACTATGATTTTTTACCTCCATTGATTACCGAGTTTTCGAGACAACATCCACAATATCCTCATTTTCGTATTTTTGAATCAACCACAGCACAGATTTTAGATGAGGTTGCCCAAGGATATAGTGAATTAGGTATTATCTATTTAAATGATAAAAATACGAAAGGTATTATGCAAAAGTTAGATAAACTTCATTTGCAAGCGATTGATTTATCTGATTTCCAAACACATATCTACCTTCGGGAAGACCATCCCTTGACAAATAAAGAGGAGATTGAACCAGCAGATTTGGTTGGTTTACCAACTGTTCGATTTACCCAAGAGAAGGAAGCCTATCTATATTATTCAGAAAATCTGATTGACACCTCTGACTCATCAGTAGTTTTTGATGTGACAGATCGAGCTACCTTAAATGGCATTTTAGAACGTACAGACGCTTATGCGACTGGTTCGGGTTACTTGGATGATGAGAGTGTGAATGGGATTACAGTGATACCATTTAAAGGAAAAGTTGACAATCGCATGGTCTACGTTAAACGTGCGAGTGATGAATTGAGTCAATGCGCACAGGATTTTGTGGAGACTATGCAGTCATATTTTGATAAAAAGAAGGAAGAACATGCGTAAATTTGGGTTTCCGCTCCTTGCGGCGGTTTTAATTGCTATTGATCAATATGTGAAAGCTTGGACAGTTGCGAATATTGAGTTAGATTCAGTAAGAGAATTTTTACCAGGTTTCATGAGTTTGGCCTATTTGCGCAACTATGGTGCAGCTTGGTCGATTTTGCAAAATCAACAATGGTTTTTTACGATTGTAACTATTGTTGTATTGATTGGGCTGGTTTGGTACTATATTCGACAACTAAAAGGCAGTCTTTGGACATTATTCAGTCTGTCTTTGATGATGGCTGGAGCTTTGGGTAACTTTATTGACCGTGTTCGTTTGGGGTATGTTGTTGATATGTTTCACCTGGATTTTATAAATTTTCCGATTTTTAATGTCGCTGATATGTGCTTGTCGGTTGGGGTTGGATTGTTATTTATTTGTATATTGAAAGAAGAGTATGATGGAAATAAAGGTTGAAACAGGCGGTGTTCGTCTGGATAAGGCATTGTCAGAATTGACAGAGTTATCTCGTTCGGTGGCAAATGACCAAATCAAGGCTGGTCAGGTATTGGTCAATGGTCAAGTAAAGAAGGCAAAATATACTGTACAAGAAGGGGATATCGTTACCTATCAAGTACCAGAGATTGAAGAAATTGATTATGTCGCTGAAGATATTCCTTTAGATATTGTTTATCAAGATGAAGATGTCGCTGTTGTCAACAAACCTCAAGGAATGGTTGTGCACCCCTCAGCTGGGCATACTTCTGGGACCTTAGTTAATGCTCTTCTATACCATGTCAAAGACTTGTCAGGTATCAATGGAGTCCTTCGTCCTGGGATTGTTCATCGAATTGATAAGGATACCTCAGGTTTATTAATGATTGCTAAAAACGATGATGCTCATACAAAACTCGCAGCTGAGTTAAAAGATAAAAAATCCCTTCGCAAGTATTGGGCCATTGTACATGGAAACCTTCCAAATGATCGTGGAGTCATTGAAGCACCTATTGGTCGTTCTGAAAAGGATCGTAAGAAACAGGCTGTGACGGCAAAAGGGAAAGAAGCGGTCACGAGATTCCAAGTATTGGAACGATTTGGTGACTATACCTTAGTTGAATTGACATTAGAAACAGGTAGAACCCACCAAATTCGGGTTCACATGGCTTATATTGGTCATCCAGTTGCTGGGGACGAAGTTTATGGTCCCCGAAAAACTTTAAAAGGACATGGCCAATTTCTCCATGCCAGAACTCTTGGATTCACTCATCCGAAAACTGGAGAGGTAGTTGCTTTTACAGCAGAAGCGCCAGCTATTTTTCAAGATACACTAGAGTATCTTCGTCGAACTGCTAAAGGCTAGGGGGCGCGAGAACAGACCATTCTCTGAAAAAATTGTGAAAATTTCAGTTTGGTGAATGGAAGTGGCAAGGAAGCTTGCTGATTTTGGCCCACTTGCTCATTTTATAAAAAGATGATAGACTAGTACAGATAACATTTGAGGAGAAAATGAATGGAAACTTTACCAAATTGCCCAAAATGCAATTCTGAATACGTTTATGAGGATGGAGCACTATTAGTTTGCCCTGAATGTGCCTATGAATGGAACCCAGCTGATGTGGCTGAAGAAGAAAATGGTCCAGTGGCAATTGATGCAAATGGCAATCGTTTGGCTGATGGCGATACTGTTACACTTATAAAAGACTTGAAAGTCAAGGGTGCACCTAAGGATTTGAAGCAAGGTACACGTGTTAAAGGGATTCGTATCGTCGAAGGTGACCACAACATTGATTGCAAAATCGATGGGTTCGGTGCGATGAAGTTAAAATCTGAGTTCGTTAAGAAAATTTAGTATAGATTTGGAAAGGACTGGTTGACCAGTCTTTTCGCGTTTTTGAAAGGATATTATGAAATATCAAAGTATTTTGTTTTACAGTAGGTGTCTGCTGGCTATTTTAGCTGTTACTGGTACAGCTTTGGAGATTATCAAGTATGGCATCGGCATGCTTATGTATTACACAGTGCAGTCTAACTTACTGGTCTCCCTGTTCGCTGTGTATATGGTTTATGCCATGTTCAAGGGAAACGATTTACAAGGTCCTCAGTTCCTTCGAATAAAGGCTGCGGTAACAATGTCAATAATGATTACCTGTGTGGTCTATCATTTTATGTTGGCACCACTGGCCGAAGATTTTTGGCGTGTTGAGAATATACTTTGCCACTATGTTGTTCCTTTGTACTTTTTTGCTGGATACCATCTTTGTAGATCATCAGCGCCAGTATAAATGGTTTGATCCGATTTGGTGGACCTTATTACCAGTTCTGTATATGATTTTTGGGTTAATCAATGGCTTTTTTCTCAAGATTCCAATTCCAGATGCCAAGGATAGTCCATTTGCCTATTTCTTTTTAAATGTGCCTAAATATGGCTGGTCGTATGTATTGACCTATGTAGGAATTATTTTTGCAGCCTATCTTATCTGCGGATTTGGATTAGCTGGAATCAAGTGTCTATGTCTTGCGCCAAATAAACAGATTCAAAATGATTTCCACTAAAAACCGAAAGTTAGTATTTTTTTCAACAAAAAAATTGTCAAGGACAGTATTTTATGCTATACTCTGCTTAATAAATCCTTTAATACCTGTCCAGAGAGGCAGACAAGGAGTCGGATGATCATTAGGCTGGTCTTGATTGTCTTTTAGTTTACTTTTGAAATTGAGCAAGGTTCTCAGGATTGGGAAATAGGAAACAATGTTTTTTATTCGTTGCCATAATAATCGTAGGACTCGAAGACCATATTAGCTGATATTTTCAAAGTCTCCTTGGAAAAGGAGACTTTTTCTATATTTTTTGGAGGTCTTATGAAGACAAAAGAAATCGTTGATGATATGACCATGAAGCGGGCGATTACCCGCATCACATATGAAATTATCGAACGCAACAAAAATTTAGACAATATCGTTCTTGCTGGCATTAAAACACGTGGTGTTTTTATAGCTAAGCGAATTCAAGAAAGGCTGAAGCAAATTGAGGGGATTGATGTACCTCTGGGTGAATTAGATACCAAGCCTTTCCGAGATGATGTGAAAGTTGAAGAAGATACAACGAATTTTACTGCGGATGTCAATGATCGGGATGTCATCTTGGTAGATGATGTACTCTATACTGGACGAACCATTCGTGCTGCAATTGATAATATTGTGTCACTTGGAAGACCCGCTCGCGTTAGTTTGGCTGTATTGGTTGACCGCGGTCATAGAGAATTACCGATTCGTGCAGATTATGTTGGAAAAAATATCCCAACAAGTCGGACAGAGGAAATCATAGTTCATATGACGGAAATTGACCAACAAGATGCTGTTTTATTAGTAGAAGCGGAATAAGTCAAGTAGATTAAAGGCGGTAAGTATCATGACAATTGTAGATGGTAAAGTATCTCTAAAACATTTGGTGACTATGGAAACACTTTCGAATGAAGAAGTGCTGGGACTTATCCAACGGGGATTAGCTTTCAAAAAAGGTGAGCCTGTTGCTTTAAATCGTAAATATTACGCCTCAAATTTATTCTTTGAGGATTCAACACGCACTCACAAATCATTTGAAATGGCTGAACTTAGATTAGAAATGGGAATGATAGATTTCGATGCCCGTACGAGTTCGGTAAATAAAGGTGAAACCCTTTATGATACAATTCTAACCATGTCGGCATTAGGGGTTGATATTTGTGTGATTCGACACTCAGAGGTAGATTACTACAAACAATTGATTGATAGTCCGACAATACAGACTTCAATTGTCAATGGTGGAGATGGTTCAGGTCAGCATCCGAGTCAATCTCTGCTTGATTTGATGACAATCTATGAAGAATTTGGCCGCTTTGATCAGTTAAAAATTGCTATTGCAGGGGACATCACTCATTCGAGGGTTGCTAAATCAAATATGCAAATTCTCAAACGATTGGGAGCTGATATTTACTTTACTGGTCCTGAAGAATGGTATGCGGAAGAATTTGATATTTATGGTAAACATGTAAATATTGATGATATTATTGAAGAAGTAGATGTCTTGATGTTGCTCCGTGTTCAACACGAACGACATGATGGGTCAGAAAGCTTTTCAAAAGAACATTACCATCGTTTGCATGGATTAACTGAGGATAGATATAAACGACTAAAAGAACAGACAATTGTAATGCATCCAGCACCAGTTAATCGTGATGTAGAAATTGCTGATCATTTGGTTGAAGCACCTAAATCACGCATTGTCCGACAAATGCAAAATGGTGTATTTGTCCGAATGGCTATCTTAGAAGCGATAGTGAATGGCAAAGCATAAAAGTTTCCCTTGCACTAGCTTAACAGTTCTTCTATTATCGAGCTGAACTATTAAGCGTCGGACTATTGTTTAATTCTATCCGGAGAGATAGAAAATAGAAAGGCAAGGGACAGGTCAATGGTTGCAAGCAACTCATTTCCCTACGCCTGGGAGTGGGAAAGAACTCGAAAAGTAAAAAAGAGTTCGTCTTCCCACCCCCGCACAGTTGATTAGGTTAAATTTGGAGTATAGAATACGAACAAATTTACCAATCAACCACTGCGCTGAGATGTTGACACCTGCTCTTAGAAATGGTGATATACTTTAAGGCTATCCCTTGCACTAGCTTAACAGTTCAACTATTATCAAGCTGAACTGTTAAGCGTCGGACTTATCTTATTTAATGTCAACCTGTGAGTTGACAAATAGAAAGGAGAAGATACGTGTTCGACTATGATTTGATTATCATATTCGAACACGCCCTAAGGACTGTGCGAAAAAGATAAACGTCGTCTTGATGCTTGGTGCATCAGCGTCGCGTTTCCTATTTTCGCTTTGTCCTTTTAACGGGCTTTGTATCATTGATTATGTCAAAAAGACGATTAATTTTGGAAGATGGAACTATTTTTGAAGGGGAAGCCTTTGGTTCCGAATTAGATGTGACTGGTGAACTGGTTTTTTCAACGGGCATGACAGGTTACCAAGAGTCCATTACAGACCAATCATATAATGGTCAAATTTTAACATTTACGTATCCTTTGGTAGGGAATTATGGTGTCAATCGTGATGATTATGAGTCCATTAATCCAACTTGTAAAGGAGTAGTTGTTAGTGAGTGGGCTAGACGGGCAAGCAACTGGCGGAACCAACTAACATTAGATGAATTTTTAAAAGCAAAAAATATTCCAGGGATTTCTGGTATCGATACGCGTGCCTTAACAAAAATTATTCGTAAACATGGGACTATGAAGGCAACAATTGCAAATGTGGGTGATTCCATTGAGCATTTGACAGATCAGTTGCGTGCGACAGTATTACCGACCAATAATATTCAGCAAGTATCAACGAAAACAGCTTATCCTGCTCCGGGAATTGGGCGTAGCGTGGTCTTGGTTGATTTTGGTTTGAAGCATTCAATCTTACGTGAATTGTCCAAGCGTGAATGCAATGTTACTGTAGTTCCATTTGATACGACAGCAGAAGAAATCTTAGCACTCTCTCCAGATGGTGTGATGTTGTCCAATGGTCCTGGAAATCCAGATGATGTACCGGAAGCGTTGGAGATGATTCGTGGTATCCAAGGGAAAATCCCTATTTTTGGAATTTGTATGGGACATCAATTGTATGCCAAGGCAAATGGTGCTAAGACGTATAAGATGAAGTTTGGACACCGTGGCTTCAACCATGCTGTTAGAGAAATTGTAACTGGTCGTGTAGACTTTACAAGCCAAAACCATGGTTTTGCGGTTTCGCGTGAAGATCTGCCAGATTGTCTCATGATTACGCATGAAGAAATCAACGATAAATCGGTCGAGGGTGTGCGTCATAAATACCTTCCAGGATTCTCGGTACAATTTCACCCAGATGCAGCACCCGGTCCTCACGATGCTAGCTATCTTTTTGATGAATTCATGGACTTGATGGACTCATTTAAACAAGAGCACAATTGACAAACAAAATATAGTGCGACTTCGAGATTACATGCGCGTATGCAATTGTCCACTAAGCTGAAAAGTTGAGTCGAATTCTGAGAACTAGTGCTGCATTTTCGTTCAGTTGCTAGCTTAGACACTAGTTTAAAAACCTCAATTATGATTGAATAGAGATTTCAGACATCGGTTGATTATTTCATTCTATCCGGAGAGATAGAAAATAGAAAGGCAAGGGACAGGTCAATGGTTGCCAGCAACTCATTTCCATACACTAGCCTCTATGGAGGTCAGGCTATCCCTTGCACTAGCTCGAAAATGGATTAATGTCGAATCCATTTTCTCATGTCGGTCAGAGCAAGTCGGACTTCATGCGAACGCATTTGTCCTCCTACGCAAAGTCCTATGGGATCTTTGCTAACTCTGACACTAGCAGTAAGGTTTAACTAATATCGAGCTAACCCTTACTGCGTCGGACTATTATTTAATTCTATCCGGAGAGATAGAAAATAGAAAGGCAAGGGACAGGTCAATGGTTGCCAGCAACTCATTTCCCTACGCCTGCCTCTATGGAGGTCAGGCTATCCCTTGCACTAGCTCGAAAATGGATTAATATCGAATCCATTTTCTCACGTCGGTCAGAGCAAGTCGGACTTCATGCGAATGCATTTGTCCTCCTACGCAAAGTCCTATGGGACCTTTGCTAACTCTGACACTAGCAGTAAGGTTTAACTAATATCGAGCTAACCCTTACTGCGTCGGACTATTATTTAATTCTATCCGGAGAGATAGAAAATAGAAAGGCAAGGGACAGGTCAATGGTTGCCAGCAACTCATTTCCCTACGCCTGCCTCTATGGAGGTCAGGCTATCCCTTGCACTAGCTTAACAGTTCATCTATTATCGAGCTGAACTGTTAAGCGTCGGACTTATCTTATTTAATGTCAACCTGTGAGTTGACAAATAGAAAGGAGAAGATACAGGTTTGAGTAAGATTTGATTATCCTATTCGAACACGCCCTAAGGACTGTGCGAAAAAGATAAACATCGTCTTGATGCTCTAAGCATCAGCGTCGAGTTTCCTATTTTCGCTTTGTCCTCTTAACGGGCTCTGTATCATAAATTATGCCTAAACGTACGGATATTAAAAAAATTATGGTGATTGGGTCTGGTCCCATTGTGATTGGTCAGGCTGCTGAGTTTGACTATGCTGGGACACAGGCTTGTTTAGCTTTGAAAGAAGAAGGCTATAGCGTTGTCTTGGTCAATTCAAATCCTGCAACAATCATGACAGATAAAGAAATCGCGGATAAGGTTTACATTGAACCTATCACGATTGAATTTGTTACACGTATTTTGCGGAAAGAGCGTCCAGATGCTCTTTTACCAACACTTGGTGGTCAAACTGGTCTAAATATGGCTATGGAACTGTCTAAAGCTGGTATTTTAGATGAACTTGGTGTTGAGTTATTGGGAACTAAGCTGTCTGCAATTGATCAGGCTGAGGATCGTGACCTATTTAAGCAACTGATGGAGGATTTGCAACAGCCAATTCCTGAATCTGAAATTGTTACAACGGTTGAGGAGGCCTTGGCTTTTGCTAAGACAATTGGCTATCCAGTAATTGTTCGTCCAGCCTTTACCTTAGGAGGTACCGGTGGCGGTATGTGTAGCAATGAGTCGGAGTTGAAAGAAATTGCTGAAAATGGATTGAAACTTTCACCTGTTACACAATGTTTGATTGAACGTTCTATTGCTGGATTCAAAGAAATAGAATACGAGGTCATGCGTGATGCTGCGGATAATGCCCTTGTTGTGTGTAACATGGAAAACTTTGACCCTGTTGGAATTCATACAGGTGACTCGATTGTATTTGCGCCAACTCAGACGCTTTCAGATATTGAAAATCAAATGCTACGTGATGCCAGTCTGACAATCATTCGTGCCTTGAAAATCGAAGGTGGTTGTAATGTTCAGTTGGCTTTAGATCCACATAGTTTCAAATACTACGTCATTGAGGTGAATCCACGTGTTTCTCGTTCATCAGCCTTAGCTTCAAAAGCAACAGGCTATCCAATTGCCAAACTAGCTGCTAAAATTGCTGTCGGTTTGACCTTGGACGAGATGGTTAACCCTGTGACGGGAACAACTTACGCTATGTTTGAACCAGCACTCGACTACGTTGTTGCTAAAATTCCTCGCTTCCCATTTGATAAATTTGAAAAAGGGGAACGTCGTCTTGGTACACAGATGAAAGCAACTGGGGAAGTGATGGCGATTGGTCGTAACATAGAAGAAAGTCTTTTGAAGGCTTGTCGTTCCTTGGAAATTGGTGTTTACCACAATGAAATGCCTGAGCTAAGTCACTTGTCTGATGATGCTTTAGTAGAAAAAATTGTTAAGGCTCAAGATGACCGTCTTTTCTATCTTTCAGAAGGTCTAAGACGAGGATACACTGTTGAAGAGCTTGCTCAATTAACAAAAATTGATATCTTCTTCCTTGATAAACTGCTTCATATATTAGAAATCGAGCAGGAATTAGCCATCAATCATGATAATATTGATTTGTTGAAAAAAGCTAAAAAATATGGCTTTGCAGATCGTAAAATTGCAGAACTTTGGGGTAGAACAGAGTCCTATATTCGTCAGCTGCGTACAGATCATAAGATTATTCCTGTTTATAAGATGGTAGACACCTGTGCAGCTGAATTTGAAAGTTCAACACCTTATTTCTATTCGACTTATGAGTGGGAAAATGAATCCATTCGGTCTGAAAAAGAATCTGTCCTTGTGTTAGGATCAGGTCCGATTCGGATTGGGCAGGGTGTTGAGTTTGACTACGCGACAGTCCATTCGGTAAAAGCTATTCAGGCCGCAGGCTATGAAGCGATTATTATGAATTCAAACCCTGAAACAGTTTCGACAGACTTCTCTGTTTCTGATAAGTTATATTTTGAGCCTCTAACTCTTGAAGATGTCCTCAACGTGATTGACTTGGAACAACCAAAGGGTGTTATCGTTCAATTCGGTGGACAGACTGCGATCAACTTGGCGGAACCATTGGAAAAAGCTGGTATTCCAATCTTAGGTACGCAAGTGGCTGATTTGGATCGAGCAGAAGATCGTGATTTGTTTGAAAAAGCCCTGAAAGATTTGGGTATTCCACAACCACCTGGGCAAACTGCAACAAATGAAGAGGAAGCGTTAGAAGCGGCTCGCAAGATTGGATTCCCTGTACTTGTACGGCCATCTTATGTTTTGGGTGGTCGCGCGATGGAAATTGTTGAAAATGAAAATGATCTACGTTCCTACATGCGAACAGCAGTTAAGGCATCGCCAGAACACCCTGTCTTGGTTGACTCATATATTGTAGGTCGTGAATGTGAAGTGGATGCTATATCAGATGGTACTGATGTTTTAATTCCTGGTATCATGGAGCATATTGAACGTGCTGGAGTTCACTCAGGGGACTCAATGGCAGTTTATCCACCACAGACTTTATCGAAAAAGGTGCAAGAAACGATTGCGGATTATACTAAACGTCTAGCAATCGGCTTGAACTGTATTGGTATGATGAATATTCAGTTTGTCATCAAAGACGAAATAGTTTATGTCATTGAGGTAAATCCACGTGCCAGTCGTACGGTTCCATTCTTGTCAAAAGTAACAGATATTCCGATGGCGCAAGTGGCAACGAAATTGATTTTGGGGCAAAGCCTTTCAGAACTTGGTTATGAAGATGGACTCTATCCTGAAAGTCAACAAGTCCATGTCAAAGCTCCTGTCTTCTCATTCTCAAAATTAGCTAAAGTAGATAGTCTTTTAGGCCCAGAAATGAAGTCAACTGGTGAAATTATGGGTTCAGACGTCACACTCGAAAAAGCCCTTTATAAAGCTTTTGAAGCAAGTTACCAGCATTTAGAAGAATTTGGGAACATCGTCTTCACTATTGCAGATGAAGATAAGGAAGAGGCCCTTGCTCTTGCAAAACGGTTCTACGAATTGGGTTATGGTCTATTTGCGACAGTTGGTACTTCAGACTATCTGATTGAAAATGGCTTACCTGTTACGCTCATTGGAAAATTAGGAGATCCTGAAAATCAAGATATTCCTAGTCTCGTTCGAGCTGGGAAAGTCCAAGCTATTATTAACACAGTTGGTAAAAAGCGTGTAGCAGATGGTGCTGGACAAGTGATTCGTAGTTCTGCTATTGAAGGAGGAATTCCTCTCTTTACAGCTCTTGATACTGCTGAAGCCATGGTTAAAGTTCTAGAAAGCCGTAGCTTTATGACACAGGCAATTTAATAGGACCTAAAAACAGGATGAATGTTGAGTTCATTCTGTTTTTTGAGTATACTAGATACAGTATGAAAGTATTAATCACTACGAGTCTGAGGATGGATGATAATCTTGTTGCAAAGGCGAAACAGCTGGCTGAGGAGTTAGGTATAGCATACTTGAAAAGAAACAAGCGGTCCATTTCGTCTTTATTAAAGGAAGTAGAAAAGGTGCTTGTGCTCTATCAAAATAAGCTTGTTTTAGAGCAGAGAAATGGTCAAACCTTCTTTTTCCACCCTGACACAGCGATGTTGCGAATAAAAGCAGGACATGATCCACTATTAGATCTAATTGGGCCACCAAAGAAAACGATTTTAGATTGTACCATGGGACTAGCTTCTGATAGTATCGTATTAGCTAGTGCCGGTCATCAGGTGACATCCTTGGAGAGTTCACGGCTTATTTATTTTATTGTTAGTCGTGGTTTACAGGATTTCAACAGTAGTAATGTGCTGGTGGATTGTGCTATGCGATCAGTTCAAACTAAATGTATAGATAGTTTAACCTATCTGAAAGAACAAATAGATAAGTCTGTTGATGTCATTTACTTTGATCCCATGTTTTCAGAAGAAATCAAGGAATCAAACAATCTTGCTGGTTTAGTGGAGATGGCTGACGGAAGTCGATTGTCAAAAGAGTTGCTTCTTGAGGCAAAACGGGTTGCAAGGGAAAAAATTCTTGTCAAGGCTCATTTCAGAGACAGTGTTTTTGAAGAATTTGGCTTTAAACGTCATGTAAGACCCAATCAAAAATTTCATTATGGAGAAATTCGTTTGAAGGAGTGAGAACAGAATGAAAATATTAGTAACTGGTTTTGATCCATTTGGAGGTGAGTCTATCAATCCTGCACTGGAGGTTATTAAATCATTACCAAAGCAGATTGCAGGCGCAGAGATTCTTCTTGAGGAGATTCCAACTGTTTTTTATCAAGCTGCAAGTGTTCTTGAAGAAGCCATGGCTAAGTATGCACCAGATATTGTGCTATGTATTGGACAGGCTGGTGGAAGGACGGAATTAACACCTGAGCGTGTTGCCATTAATCAAGACGATGCTCGCATTCCAGATAATTTAGGACAACAACCAATTGACACTATGATTCGTGAAGATGGGCAACCTGCTTATTTTTCAACCTTACCCATCAAAGCAATGGTTGAAGCCATTCGTGCAGCAGGTCTTCCAGCCTCTGTTTCTAATACCGCAGGGACCTTTGTCTGCAACCATCTCATGTACCAAGCTCTTTACTTAGCTGATAAACAATTTCCAAAGACTAAGGCTGGTTTTCTTCATATTCCGTTTCTGCCGGAACAGGTTCTTGACAAACCAGGCTTTGCCTCTATGTCTCTAGCCGATATTGTTAGAGGAGTTGAAGTAGCCATTGGAGCAATAGTTGCATTTAAAGACAAAGAGGATGTGAAGAACATTGGAGGTGCAACACATTGATGGGGGATTGTATGGAAGCTAGGAAACGTGTCGAGGAGATGGAAAAAATATTTAATATGCATCTGGAGATGAACAAGTCCCTTGCTGATAGTGTTACCCAACTCAATCAGGCACAATCAAGTTATTTACGGTTGCTAGATTATTATCAAAGCCAGACCTATATGGAAGATCTTGATTTATCCAATAAAGGTTATTTTGATGGTATTCCTTGCGGTGTATTGAGTGAAGATGGAGTCTATAATTTGCTTTTTGACCGCCCGAATTTAGCAAGTCAACTGAGAGAATTAGCGGATCTGCTGGAGCAATAAAAATGGCAATAAAATTTTTAAAAAGTGTCAAGTTTTTTTCTTGACACTCTGTTAAAGTGTGTTATAATAGAACATGTGCTAAATAGCTCTGCTATTTCACCGAATAAGAAAAATTAAAAGAAAAGAGACATTAAAAAATGGCAGTAAAAATCCGTTTGACTCGTATGGGTTCTAAAAAGAAACCTTTCTACCGTATTAACGTTGCAGACTCACGTGCACCACGTGATGGTCGTTTCATTGAAACAGTTGGTACTTACAACCCACTTTTGGCTGAAAACTCAGTAACTCTTAAAGAAGAACGTGTACTTGAGTGGTTGGCAAAAGGTGCACAACCATCTGACACTGTTCGTGCTCTTCTTTCAAACGCTGGCGTATTGAAAAAATTCCACGAACAAAAATTCTCTAAATAAGAACAGTAAGCGAGAACACTTATGGACATGATTGAAAATCTCATTATTGCGATTGTGAAACCTTTGATTTCACAGCCTGAAAACTTGACGATTAAAATCGTTGATACACCTGAATTCTTAGAATACCATTTGGATTTAGATCAATCGGACATCGGCCGTGTCATCGGTAAAAAAGGACGTACCATTTCTGCAATCAGAACGATTGTTTATTCTGTCCCTACAAGTGATAAAAAAGTTCGTTTAGTGATCGACGAGAAAGAATAGAAAGTCACCTTTTGGTGGCTTTTAAATTTACAGTCAGGGGCCTTGCCCCTTTTAACATATAGAAAGGATGAAAAGATGAATCTGATTTGGACTTATTTGAAAAAATATCCAAAATGGTTAGCATTAGATTTGTTGGGAGCTATTTTATTTGTTGTAGTAAACTTAGGCTTGCCTACATTTTTGGCAAGAATGATTGACCAAGGTATTACCAAAAATGATGCCAGTCAGCTCTATTTCTGGGCTGGGATGATGGGGCTTATTGTCTTATTAGGAATTGCTGGTCGTGTGATTTTGGCCTATGCAGCAGGGAAGTTAACGACAACTATCGTAAAAGATATTCGGAATGATCTGTATGAGAAAATTCAAGACTATTCCCATCATGAATATGAGCAAATTGGTGTTTCTTCCCTAGTTGCTCGTATGACAAATGACGCCTTTGTTTTGATGCAATTCTCTGAGATGGTTTTGAAATTGGGAATTATTACTCCGTTGATGATGGTAGCCAGCGTTGTGATGACCTTGGTTACGAGTCCAAGTTTAGCATGGACAGTGGCGGTCGCTATTCCCTTCCTTATTTTCGTTATCTATTATGTTGCGACTAAAACACGCCCCTTATCCGAAAAACAACAAAAACGGTTGGATACAATCAACCAGTATGTTCGTGAGAACTTAATGGGACTTCGTGTCATTCGTGCATTTACGCGTGAGGAGTTTCAAGAAGAGCGTTTTTCAGATGTCAATGAACAATATACAGAAACGTCTAAAAAGCTTTTCAACCTTACTGGGTTGACGGAGCCCTTGTTTGTGCAGATTATCATTGCTATGATTGTGGCAATCGTTTGGTTTGCTTTGACCCCTCTACAAGAGGGCAGTCTGCAAATCGGTGATTTGGTAGCCTTTATCGAATATAGTTTCCACGCGCTATTCTCATTCTTGCTCTTTGCCAACTTGTTTAACATGTATCCACGTATGTCCGTATCAAGCCAACGGATTCAGGAAGTCTTGGACATGCCCATTTCCATTTCTAAGAATGAAGAAGGTATTACTGAAACAGACACTCGTGGTTATTTGGAATTTGAAAATGTAACTTTTGCCTATCCTGGTGAAACGGAATCGCCTGTTCTCCACAATATTTCATTTAAGGCTAAGCCTGGGGAAACCATTGCCTTTATTGGTTCAACAGGTTCTGGTAAGTCTTCCTTGGTCAACTTGATTCCACGTTTCTATGATGTGACACTTGGTCGTATCTTGGTGGACGGTGTGGATGTCAGACGCTACAATCTAAAGGCACTCCGCAGCAAGATTGGTTTTATTCCGCAGAAAGCTCTGCTATTTACCGGAACTATCGCGGAAAACTTAAAGTACGGTAAGATGGATGCTAGTCTTGCTGAACTTCATGATGCGACGGATGTGGCTCAGGCTATGGAGTTTATCGAGAGGAAGGAAGAGAAGTTTGACACCCATCTTGCTGAGGGCGGAAGCAATTTGTCTGGTGGGCAGAAACAACGTCTTTCGATTGCGCGTGCTATTGTGAAGCAGCCGGATATTTACATTTTTGATGATTCCTTCTCAGCCTTGGATTATAAGACGGACGCAATTTTGCGGAGTCGTTTGAAGGAAGTAACGGAAAATGCGACAGTGCTGATTGTTGCCCAACGTGTTGGAACCATTATGGATGCTGACCAGATTATCGTGCTGAACGAAGGTGAAATCGTTGGCCGTGGCACCCACAATGAATTGATGGAGACCAACGAGATTTATCGTGAAATCGCGAATTCTCAGCTCAACCGTCAATCCTTGACAGAAGAATAGGAGGAATTATGAAGAATAGATCAGTATTTATCCGTGTTTGGGACTATTTACGTCATTATCAATCTTCAGTATTTTTGGCTGTTTTTCTAAAAACCATTAGCGCAGTGATGAATGCTCTGGAACCCTTCGTTTTGGGACTGATCATCACAGAATTGACTAAAAATCTGTTAGATATTGCAAATGGAGTAGAAGGGGCCCATATCAATGTTTCCTATATTGCCATCATGCTTGCGCTATATGCCCTCCGTGCCCTTCTATATGAAATCGGTGCCTATGGTTCTACCTATTTCATGACTAAGGCGGTACAGGGAGCAACCAAGGAACTGCGGCAGGATTTGAGTCACAAGATTAACAAAATTCCCGTTTCCTATTTTGATAAACACCAGTATGGTGACCTATTAGGTCGATTTACAAGTGATGTGGAGACAGTCTCAAATGCCTTGCAGCAAAGTTTTCTTCAGCTCGTCAATGCTGTACTAACCCTTTCTTTAGCCATTTTTATGTGTTTTTGGTTGGATATATCCCTGGCTCTCGTAGTCGTAACCTTGGTTCCAGTGACCTATTTGGGTTCCAAGTTTGTCATGGGCAAGTCCCAGCCCTACTTTAAACAACAGGCGGATGCATTGGGACGATTGAACGGTTTTGTTCAGGAAAACCTAACAGGTTTCAACGTCCTCAAACTCTATGGACGAGAGGAAATCTCTACAGAAGAATTTCGCCAGATTACTTCGGATTTGCAAGAAGTCGGCTTCAAAGCCAGTTTCGTATCTGGTTTACTCATGCCTTTAGTTCACGGTTTTTCTAATATTGCCTATGTCGTCGTAGCCTTGCTTGCTGGTTTGAAAGTCCTAGCAGGTAAACTAACGGTTGGTAACATGCAGGCCTTCGTCCAATACGTTTGGCAGATTTCTCAGCCCGTCCAAACCTTGACCCAGTTGGCTCCACAGTTGCAGTCTGCCAAATCTTCCCTTGAACGCATCTTTTCAGTCTTAGATGAACTTGACGAAGAAGACGCCAATGCGCTAGAGTTGACAGCTGGTTTGACCGGACAAGTTAGCTTTGAACAGGTTGAATTTGGCTATTCAGAAGACAAGCCACTTATTCGTAACTTTAATCTTGATGTTAAGCCAGGAGAAATGGTGGCTATCGTAGGACCAACAGGGGCTGGTAAAACAACCCTCATCAACCTTCTCATGCGTTTCTATGATGTCACTTCAGGTGCTATCAAGGTTGATGGTCAGGATATTCGGAATATTTCTCGTCAATCCTACCGTAGTCAATTTGGCATGGTCTTGCAGGATGCTTGGCTTTACGAGGGGACGATTAAGGAAAACTTACGTTTTGGACGTTTGGATGCGACGGATGAGGAAATTGTAGAAGCTGCTAAAGCCGCCAACGTTGACCATTTTATTCGTACCCTGCCTGGCAGTTATAATATGGAAATGAACCAGGAATCCAGCAATATTTCCCAAGGTCAGAAACAGCTTTTGACCATTGCGCGTGCCTTGTTGGCGGACCCAGCCATTCTTATCCTTGATGAAGCGACTTCCTCAGTTGATACTCGCTTGGAACTTTTGATTCAAAAGGCTATGAAACGATTGATGAAGGGGCGGACAAGTTTCGTCATCGCCCATCGCTTATCAACCATTCAGGAAGCTGATAAGATTTTGGTCTTGAAAGATGGACAGATTATCGAACAAGGTAATCATGAAAGTCTTTTGGCTGACAAAGGTTTCTATTATAACCTCTATCAAAGCCAGTTCAGCCAGTCTAAATAGGGGATAATAGTGTACAGTGAAAAGTATCGATTCAATCGGTACTTTTTCTAATCCTTGTGCATTCTTCCGCTACATGTTAAAATATATGGATAGAAATACAAAGGAAGTTATCATGAATTATTTTAATGTCGGTAAAATTGTTAATACTCAAGGTTTGCAAGGAGAAATGCGGGTTTTATCCGTAACAGATTTCACGGAGGAACGGTTTAAAAAAGGTTCAGTCCTAGCACTTTTTGATGAAAAAGACAGATTTGTTATGGATGTGGAAATTGCTAATCATCGCAAGGCAAAGAATTTTGATATTATCAAGTTTAAGGGAATGTACCATATTAATGATATTGAAAAATATAAAGGGTACAGTTTAAAAATCGCTGAAGAAAAACTGACAGATCTTGAAGATGGTGAATTTTACTATCATGAAATTATTGGTTTAGATGTCTATGAAAATGATCAAGTTATTGGTCAAATAAAGGAAATTCTTCAGCCAGGTGCCAATGATGTTTGGGTGGTTAAGCGAAAAGGCAAGAAAGATTTGCTTTTACCATATATCCCACCAGTTGTGTTGAATATTGATATTCCAAACAATCGTGTAGATGTGGAATTACTTGAGGGTTTGGACGATGAGAATTGATATTTTAACGCTGTTTCCTGAGATGTTTGCCCCCTTAGAGCACTCAATTGTCGGAAAGGCGAGGGAGAAGGGAATTCTCGAAGTAAACTACCATAATTTTCGAGAAAAAGCAGAGAAAGCGCGACATGTTGATGATGAGCCGTATGGTGGCGGGCAAGGGATGCTATTAAGGGCTCAACCAATTTTTGATACCATGGATGCGATTGAACAGACAAATCCTCGCGTTATTTTATTGGATCCTGCTGGTCGGACATTTAATCAAGCCTATGCAGAAGAATTATCAAAAGAAGACCAGTTAATTTTTATCTGTGGGCATTATGAGGGCTATGATGAGCGTATCAAGACACTAGTCACTGATGAAATTTCACTGGGTGATTATGTCTTGACAGGTGGAGAATTGGCGGCAATGACCATGATAGATGCGACTGTTCGTCTCATACCAGAGGTCATTGGGAAAGAAGCCAGTCATACAGATGATAGTTTTTCTTCTGGTTTATTGGAATACCCACAATATACCCGTCCCTATGAATATCGTGGCATGGTCGTACCTGATGTGTTGATGAGTGGCCATCATGAAAATATTCGGAAGTGGCGACTGGAACAAAGTATTAGAAAAACCTATGAGCGACGTCCAGATTTACTAGCATGCTATGAATTATCGGATGAAGAACGCTTCATTTTGGATAAGATCATATCGGAACAATCATTAGATGAGTTCAAATGAGGCAGAAAGTTCAGCCTCGCTTCTCAGAGTTCGTGTCAACATCTCAGCGCAGTGGTTGATTGGCAGATTTGTTCGTGTTTCACACTCCAAATCTGACCTAATCAACTGTGCGGGGGTGGGAAGACGAACTCTTTTTTGACTGGTCGAGTTCTTTCCCACTCCCTCTTTTTTTTTCAGAAAATGTGTATCATCTGCAATTACTAAAAGAAAAAACCAAGCCCCTTTGAAAGGACATGGTTTGAAAAAAGGATGGTATCTATCAGTGGATATTATGGTGTTATTTCATTTAGGAGTCCTTCTGCACTTGTAGTTGGGAGAACGCGAACACGATTAAGACTTAATAAGCCATCCGCTAGACTAGCTAAGCCATTATTTGTCGTTAAACCTAATTTATAACCGGCTTGCTCACTGATGTTTAGGGTATCTTGTGAGTAGCTACCAGATGGATAAGCTACTGCAATAGTCTCTTGATTAAGTTGGCTATCTAGATAATTTTTGGATTGGCTCAATTCGCTCATCTGATCATCAATGCTGCTTACCTCTAAGTCAGGATGATTGACTGTATGTCCTTGGAAAGACATCCCATTTGCTTGCATCTCTTTCATCTGATCAAGGGTTAAATATCCTTCAATTCCATTTTCGGTAAAACCAGTTATTACATTGTTAGTCGCCTTCATGTGGTATTTTGCCAAAAGAGGATAGGCATAAGAATAAAAATCCCAAAGGCTATCATCAAAGGTTAACCAAACGACTTTTTTGTCCTGTGGAAGAACATTTTCAGTTAGAACTTTATAGGCTTCTTCCGGTGTAAGAGTGTAGTAGCCATTTTCTTCTAAAACTTGCAAATGACTTTCAAAAACTGCTGGTGAGACGATTAAGTTGGCATTTGCTTCCTCTTCAGGAGCCATTTCGTGAATCGCATGGTACATGAGAATCGGTATTTGGACAGGCTCATCCACTTTAACCCAGTTTACAGAACTTGTTTGGGTTGATGAATTGGAATCAGCTGTAGTAGTATTTTGAGTAGATGCTTGACTGCTTGATTGGCTTGAAACAGTAGTCTGTGAAGCATTTGAAGAGCGAGGAATCAAGGTGGGGAGTAGAAGATATATCAAACTTAGTACAAGAATTGTAAGAAGAGAGAGAAAAATATAATGAATATATTTCTTGGATGGTTGAGGTTGTTTTCTACGTCTACGCGCCATGATTGTTCTCCTTTTGAGTCTAGATAAATTAATTATATCAAATTATTTGGAAAATTATCAGAATATTTGGTATAATAGTCGAAATACATTTAAATAAGGAGAAAACATGGCTATCAAGGTAGGATTATTAGGATTCGGTACAGTAGCAAGTGGTGTACCATTTCTATTGAAAGAAAATAAAGAAAAAATTGAAAAAGCTGCTGGGGATTCGATTGAAATTGCTAAGGTATTGGTAAAAGATGAGGCTGAAAAAGACCGGTTGGTAGCTGCTGGTCATCAATTTCATTTTGTGACCAATATTGATGATATTTTAGATGATGCAGAGATTGCTCTTGTTGTAGAATTGATGGGGCGAATTGAACCAGCAAAAACATTTATCACTCGTGCTTTAGAAGCTGGCAAACATGTTGTAACAGCTAACAAAGATTTATTGGCCGTTCATGGTACAGAGTTGCGTACACTTGCTGAAGAGAAAGGGTTAGCACTTTATTATGAGGCAGCAGTAGCTGGGGGCATTCCTATCTTGCGTACGCTTGTGAATTCATTTGCTGCGGATAAAATTACCCGCATTTTGGGTGTCTTAAATGGTACGTCAAACTTTATGCTGACCAAAATGGTAGATGAAGGTTGGACATATGAGAAAGCATTGGAAACAGCCCAAGAATTGGGTTATGCTGAGTCTGATCCAACAAATGACGTAGAAGGAATTGATGCTGCCTATAAAGCAGTTATCTTGAGTCAGTTTGGTTTTGGGATGACCGTTGATTTTGATGCTGTAGGACATAAAGGAATTACCACAATTACACCAGAAGATGTTGCAGTAGCTCAAGAGCTGGGGTATGTCATCAAGTTGGTAGGTGATATCCGAGAAACAGCTTCAGGAATCGCGGCCGAAGTCTCACCAACATTTTTACCTAAGAACCATCCGTTAGCAAGTGTAAATGGAGTAATGAATGCGGTCTTTGTTGAGTCTATCGGTATTGGCCAATCCATGTATTATGGGCCAGGTGCGGGGCAAAAGCCAACTGCAACTAGTGTGACCGCTGATATCATTCGAATTGTGCGCAGGATGAAAGATAAAACTGTAGGCAAACTATTTAATGAATATTCTCGCCCGCTTCAATTAGCTATACCAGAAGATGTGACAAGCGAATACTATTTCTCAATTCTGACTCCAGACACAAGTGGAAAAATGTTACGAATTGCAGAGATCTTCCATTCTGAGGGAATTTCATTTAAACAAATCCTACAAAAAGGTACAAAGGACGACACTGCTCGCCTTGTAATTGTTACACATGCGATGAACAAAACACAGTTGGAACAAGTGACTAGAAAATTAGCAGAAGCGACTGATTTCACACTCGTTAACACCTTTAAGGTTTTGGGGGAATAGTCTATGAAAATTATTGTTCCAGCGACATCAGCAAATATTGGACCAGGATTTGATTCTCTTGGTGTAGCACTCTCAAAATATCTTTCGGTTGAAGTTCTAGAACCTACTAATGAGTGGATTGTTGAGCATCAATTAGAACATGTTCCCTCTGATCAAAATAATTTACTCATCCGGACTGCCCTGACAGTTGCAAAACATCTACAACCACATCGTTTAAAAATGGAAAGCGATATTCCCTTAGCTCGTGGCTTAGGTTCATCTAGTTCAGTCATTGTTGCAGGTATCGAACTGGCCAATCAGTTAGGGAAACTGAACTTGAGCCAGGATGAAAAGTTGCAATTGGCTACAAAGATTGAAGGACATCCAGATAATGTAGCTCCAGCTATTTATGGAAATTTGGTCATTTCAAGCTATGTCAATAAAAAAGTTCAAGCAGTTGTAACTGACTTTCCACCAACAAGTTTTGTTGCCTTTATTCCAAATTATCCACTTCGTACAAGTGAAAGTCGAGGTGTTCTTCCTTCACAAATGGGCTATAAAAAGGCAGTTGCTGCTAGTTCGATAGCAAACGTTGCAATTGCAAGCCTTATGTCAGGAGATATTGAAAAAGCGGGTCAACTGATTCAGTTAGATATGTTTCATGAACCCTATCGGCAACTACTTGTTAAAGAGTTTTGTCCGATTAAGCAGTTGGCGCAAGAAATTGGCGCTTATGCAACCTATCTCTCTGGAGCTGGTCCGACCGTGATGGTATTGGCACCTGCTGAGAAAGAAACGAAACTTATTGGGGCGATTGAAGCTCTGCAACTAGATGGCTCTGTCCATTCCCTAACAGTTGATACAAAGGGAACTCAAGTTATTTTATAAATGAAAGTCCAGTTTTGGGCTTTTTTATTTTTAAGGCTTGAATTTAATATATTTTATTTTCTATTCGTTTTTTATCCGAATTTTTGGTATAATATTCTCCGTATATAACTTGGAAAAGAGAAGGATATGAAAAATAAAATAAGAGTTGAACTTGAAGGCATCGATATCCGTTTTGATGAGCCTTTGAAAGAGTACACATATACAAAAGTCGGTGGGGCAGTTGATTATTTGGTATTTCCTCGTAACCGATATGAAATTGTTCGTGTCATTGAATTTGCAAAACGTGAAGGGATTCCCTGGCAAGTACTTGGAAATTCAAGCAATGTCATTGTTCGTGATGGTGGTATTCGTGGTTTTGTTATCCGAATGGATAAATTAAATACGGTAACTGTTTCTGGCTATACTATCGAAGCAGAGGCTGGAGCTAACTTGATTGAGACAACTAGAGTTGCGCTATTTCATTCACTGACCGGTTTCGAGTTTGCTTGTGGAATACCTGGTAGCATCGGTGGAGCTGTCTATATGAACGCTGGCGCTTATGGTGGTGAAGTATCGCATATTTTAGTATCTGCACAAATTTTGACGCCTGCTGGCTATGTAGAAACTTTAGATAATCGTGAATTACGCTTTGGTTATCGTACTTCTATTTTACAGGAAAATGGCGCAATTGTTTTATCTGCAAAATTTGCTCTTCGTCCTGGTAATTACACAGTTATCGAGCAAGAAATGGCCCGTCTGACCCATTTGCGTGAGTTAAAACAGCCATTGGAATTACCATCTTGTGGTTCAGTCTTTAAACGGCCACTTGGCCATTTTGCTGGTCAACTGATAATGGAAGCAGGCTTGAAAGGCTATCGTATAGGTGGTGTAGAAGTTTCTCAAAAACATGCAGGATTTATGGTAAATGTTGAAAATGGGACTGCAAATGATTATGAAAGTCTCATTAAGCATGTCATTGAAACTGTAGAAAAATCTTCAGGCATTACCTTAGAGCGTGAAGTACGTATTATTGGCGACCCTGCCGAAACTCTTTAGCCAATTGGCTACTATATAAAGAAGGAATTTATGTGAATTGAAAAAGCCGATTATTGAATTTAAACATGTATCTAAAGTTTTTGAAGATAGTGGAACAACTGTTTTAAAGGACATTAGTTTTGAATTAGAGGAGGGCAAATTTTACACTTTGTTAGGTGCCTCTGGTTCTGGAAAATCAACTATTTTGAATATTATCGCTGGCTTATTGGATGCAAGCTCAGGCGATATTTATTTGGATGGCCAAAGGATAAATGATGTGCCAACCAACAAGCGTGATGTCCATACCGTTTTCCAGTCTTATGCCCTTTTCCCTCATATGACTGTCTTTGAAAATGTGGCTTTTCCTCTAAAATTGCGTAAGGTAGATAAGACAGAAATTGAACGTCGTGTGACAGAAGCCTTACAGATGGTTCGACTCTCTGGCTATGAGAAACGTTCCATTCAGAAATTGTCTGGTGGACAACGGCAGCGTGTTGCCATCGCGCGTGCCATTATCAATCAACCTCGCGTTGTCTTGCTGGATGAACCCTTATCTGCCTTAGACTTAAAACTTCGGACTGAAATGCAGTATGAATTGCGTGAGTTGCAACAGCGCCTTGGAATCACCTTCGTTTTCGTAACGCATGATCAAGAAGAAGCCTTGGCCATGAGCGATTGGATTTTTGTTATGAATGAGGGTGAAATTGTTCAATCTGGAACACCTGTAGATATCTATGATGAGCCAATTAACCATTTTGTTGCAACCTTTATCGGTGAGTCCAACATTCTTCCGGGGCGTATGATTGAAGACTATCTTGTAGAATTCAATGGCAAACGGTTTGAAGCTGTCGACGGTGGTATGCGACCGAATGAGGAGGTTGAGGTAGTTATTCGCCCAGAAGATTTACGAATTACCTTACCTGAAGAAGGAAAACTACAGGTTAAAGTCGATACACAGCTCTTCCGTGGTGTTCACTACGAAATTATAGCCTACGATGATTTGGGCAACGAATGGATGATTCATTCCACTCGTAAAGCCATTGTGGGTGAGGTAATTGGTCTCAGTTTTGAGCCAGAAGATATTCATATCATGCGCCTCAATGAAACTGAAGAAGAATTTGACGCCCGTATCGAAGAGTATGTTGAGGTGGAAGAAGTGGAAGATGGCTTGATCAATGCCATCGAGGAGGAACGCAATGAAGAAAACCTCTAGGCTCTTTGCAATTCCTTATGCCCTATGGGTCTTTCTCTTTGTACTCGCACCTGTTGCCCTGATTATCTTCAAATCTTTCTTTGATATTCATGGTAATTTCACTCTGGCTAATTATCAAACCTACTTCAATTCGCCAAATATGACCTATCTGCGAATGAGTTTTAACTCCATTTTTTACGCAGGTATTATTACACTGGTAACGCTTTTGGTGTCCTACCCAACTGCCTATTTCTTGACCAAGCTCAAGCATAGACAGCTTTGGCTGATGTTGATTATCTTGCCGACCTGGGTCAATCTCTTGCTAAAAGCCTATGCCTTTATTGGTATTTTTGGTCAACATGGTTCTATTAACCAGTTCTTAGAATTTATTGGTCTGGGTGCCCAGCAAATTCTCTTCACGGATTTCTCCTTCATTGCTGTTGCAGCTTATATCGAGATCCCCTTTATGATTTTGCCGATCTTTAATGCCTTAGATGATTTGGATAAAAACCTCATCAATGCTAGTCGTGATTTGGGGGCAACTTCTTGGCAGACCTTTACAAAAGTTATTTTTCCTCTTTCCATGAATGGTGTCCGTTCTGGTGTTCAGGCGGTTTTCATTCCAAGTTTGAGCCTCTTTATGTTGACCCGTTTGATTGGTGGTAATCGAGTGATCACACTTGGTACAGCCATTGAGCAGCATTTCCTCACCACACAAAACTGGGGAATGGGTTCAACAATAGGTGTGGTCTTGATTTTGGCCATGCTCTTGATTATGTGGATGACGAAAGAGAGGAAGAAATAATGAAGAAATTTGCAAATATCTACTTAACCATTGCCTTCCTCGTGCTTTATTTACCCATTTTTTATCTCATTTTCTATGCCTTTAATGCTGGTGGAGATATGAATGGTTTTACTGGCTTTACCTTGGATCATTTTTCTTCGATGCTTGGTGACAGCCGACTGATGCTGATTTTAGCTCAGACATTCTTACTTGCTTTCTTAAGTTCTTTGATTGCAACCATTATAGGGACATTTGGAGCTATTTATATTTATCAGGCAAAACCTCGTTTTCAAAATGCCCTCTTGTCTATCAATAATATCTTGATGGTGGCACCTGACGTTATGATTGGGGCAAGTTTCTTGATTCTCTTTACCATGATTGGATTTCAATTGGGGTTTGTTTCTGTCTTACTCAGTCATATTGCCTTTTCGATTCCAATCGTCGTCTTGATGGTTTTACCCCGTTTGAAAGAAATGAACGCGGACATGATTTCAGCTGCATATGATTTGGGCGCAACTCAGCCACAAATGCTGAAAGAAATTATGTTGCCTTATCTGACGCCAGCAATTATCGCGGGTTATTTCATGGCTTTTACCTACTCTTTGGATGACTTTGCTGTAACCTTTTTCGTAACAGGAAATGGCTATTCAAATCTTTCGGTTGAAATCTACTCAAGGGCTCGACAAGGTATTTCTTTGGAAATCAATGCCTTGTCAGCGGTTGTGTTCCTTTTCTCTATCTTGTTGGTAGTGGGTTATTATTTCATTTCACGTGAAAAGGAGGCCAACTAATGAAACGACTGTATTCATTTTTTGTAGGTATTGTAGCTATTATTCTTGTTTTATGGGGAATCGGCTACAAGTTAGAAGCCGATTCGACACAAGGAACGACAGACAAATTGGTCATCTATAATTGGGGCGATTATATTGATCCTGAATTATTAGATGAATTTACTGCCGAGACAGGAATTCAGGTTGATTATCAGACTTTTGATTCCAATGAGTCCATGTACACTAAGATCAAGCAGGGCGGAACAACCTACGATTTAGCAGTTCCATCAGAATATATGATTTCCAAAATGACAGAAGAAAATATGCTGGTTAAACTCGATAAGTCTAAAATCGAAGGTTTGGAGAATATTGACCCTCAATTTATGGGATTGAGCTTTGATAAGAATAATGACTATTCTATCCCTTACTTCTGGGGAACCTTGGGAATTGTGTACAACGATACTATGGTTGAAAATCCTCCTCAAGAGTGGGAAGACTTATGGTCCGACGAATACCGTGACAACATCATGTTAATTGATGGCGTGCGTGAGGTTATGGGCTTTGGCCTACAATCCCTAGGTTATAGCCTGAATTCTAAAAATCCTGTAGAGATTGAAGAAGCAGCTGAACATCTCTACAACCTGACACCAAATATCAAGGCTATTGTTGCTGACGAAATCAAGGGCTATATGATACAAGATGCAGCAGCCATTGCAGTGTCTTTCTCAGGTGAAGCCAGTGAAATGTTGGATGGAAATGAACATCTTCACTATGTCGTGCCATCGAAGGGATCGAACCTTTGGTTTGATAACATGGTCATTCCAAAAACAGCTAAAAACATTGATGGCGCCTATGCTTTTATGAGTTTCATGCTCCGTCCTGAAAATGCACTGCGCAATGCAGAATACGTGGGTTATTCCACTCCAATTCCTGCAGCTAAGGCTATGCTGGATGAAGAAACACAAAGTGATGAAGCTTTCTATCCTTCTGAGGAAACGATGAAGCAGATGGAAGTTTATGATAATTTAGGAAAAGAACTACTTGGTACTTACAATGATTTGTACCTCCAATTTAAAATGTATCGTAAATAATTTGATTGGACCGGTAGCAAGATAAATAGTTGAATGGGAGTGAGGTTCTTTACTAAGTACTTATTGCTCCCATTTTTTTGGCGTGTATACTATAGAAAGAATGGAAAGGAAATTCCAATGGAAAATCACCGGAAAGAAGTTAGTTTTATTTCGCAATCAATCCTCTATTCGGTTCTGCGTGGTAGTATAGTTGGTATTGCGGCTGGTTTAGTGGTTGTTCTATTTCGCTTAGCCATTGAAAAACTATTTGTTGTCTTTACACACCTCTATTCTCTGGCAACAGACAATGCAATCTATTTACTTCTTATTGGAGGGCTTTATCTGGTTATAGCTTTACTTGTTGGCCAATTGATGAAGGACGAACCCAATGCAAAAGGTTCCGGAATTCCTCAAGTTGAAGCGGAACTAAAAGGATTGATAGGTTTAAGGTGGTGGTCAGTTCTTTGGAAAAAATTTATCGGTGGTGTTTTATCCATTGCATCGGGCTTAATGCTGGGTCGTGAAGGTCCCAGTATTCAACTAGGTGCTGTAACAGCTAAAGGAGTATCAATTCTTCTTAAATCCAGTGAAATGGAAAGAAGGAGTTTAATTGCTAGTGGAGCTGCGGCTGGTTTGGCAGCAGCTTTCAATGCCCCAATAGCTGGACTTTTATTTGTTGTAGAGGAAGTCTATCATCAGTTTTCGCGGCTGGTTTGGGTCTCAGCCTTAGCTGCTAGTATCACTGCAAACTTTATTTCCTTACATGTTTTTGGACTAACACCTGTTTTGCACATGCCGGAAGATTTGCAGCTATTACCTCTTGACCAATATTGGATCTATATCTTACTTGGTATTTTCCTTGGACTTGCTGGATATGTATATGAAGTTATTATCCTCAACATACAAGTTGTCTATACCATGCTTGCAAAAATCATTCCTCTCCCAGCTCCGTATTATAGTGTATTTGCCTTTTTGTTCATCATACCGATTGGTTATTATTTCCCTAACCTGTTGGGTGGCGGGCATCATTTGATTTTAGAGCTTCCACATTTGGATCAAGGGCTACTGACATTAGCAATCTTGATTTTAATACGATTTGTATGGAGTATGATTTCTTATGGTTCAGGTCTACCAGGGGGGATCTTTTTGCCAATATTAACCTTAGGAAGTCTCCTCGGCCTATTTGTTGCACGGTTCTTCCTTGATATTGGTTTCATCAGTCAGGACCAGATGCTATTGTTTATTGTATTGGGGATGGCAGGCTTTTTTTCAGCGATTTCCAAAGCCCCTCTAACTGCTATTATTTTAGTAACTGAAATGGTAGGAAGTTTGAATCAATTGATGGTCATTGGGTTGGTGGCTTTAAGTTCCTATGTGATAATGGATCTCTTAGGTGGCGCGCCCGTCTACGAAGCGATGTTGGAAAAAATTCTGCCAGAAGAAGTAGAACAGCAAGAAAATATGACCTTAATAGAGGTTGTTGTCAACGAAACTTTGGATCAAACCTTTGTAAGTGAGTTACGTTTGCCGGATTCGTGCTTGATTACCAGTCAAATTCATCACGGAAAGTCTAGGATTGTGAAAGGAAATAGCCAACTTTTTATGGGTGATTCCTTACTCGTCGCAGTTCCAATTTCACAAATTCACACTGTTCGAAAGATACTGGAAGGTGCTTAGATAGTTAGTGTCAAAATTCCATCGAAAGGTTGTTAACACCTTAGGCATTCTGATTTCGTTTCTCATTTATCGTATGTTATAATGGTTTTATGGTATTATCAAAAAAACGTGCTAGAAAAGTTATTGAAGAAATTATTGCACTCTATCCTGATGCCAAACCTAGTTTGGATTTTCGGAACCATTTCGAATTGTTGTGCGCTGTACTACTTTCTGCTCAAACGACTGATGCTGCTGTAAATAAAGCTACTCCAGGTTTGTTTGCTGTTTTTCCAACCCCTCAAGCAATGGCAGCTGCGAATGTGGAGGATATTGAACCCTTTATTTCTCGCTTGGGTTTGTATCGAAATAAGGCTAAGTTCTTAAAAGAATGTGCCCAGCAGTTGATGGATCGTCATGATGGGGTAGTTCCTCAAACACGTGAGGAATTGGAGGCGCTAGCAGGTGTGGGCCGAAAAACTGCTAACGTAGTATTGAGTGTCGGATTTGGGATTCCAGCGTTTGCTGTCGATACCCATGTAGGACGCATCTGCAAACACCATGATATTGTGAAAAAATCTGCAACACCTTTGGAAACAGAAAAGCGGGTTATGGAGGTTTTACCACCTGAACGATGGCTTCCAGCTCATCAGGCGATGATTTATTTTGGAAGAGAAGTATGCCATCCAAAGAATCCTGAGTGTCACAAATATCCGCAATTATATGAATTTGATTAAAAAATCTTCAGTTTTTGGAGATTTTTTTCGTTTTTGAGACAGAAATAAATGGTAAATTCAGAATATTTTTTCGAAAATACTAGAAATCTTTCTTAAAATCTGAACAATCCCTATACTTATTTATCAGAAAAATAAAAAGCAACTGAATATACGAATGATTAACCAATTTTCTTAGTTGTTATTGACAAAAACCAAACAATAAACTATAATAATACATATGAATTCATTTAATTACGAAAATTTATTGTTTTTTCTGAAAATTATATGAAAATAGAGGTGCGATTATGATTAACGAGACTCCAATTTTTGACTACGAAGATATTCAGCTTATCCCAAATAAATGTATTATCAATAGTCGTTCAGAGGCAGATACGAGTGTAATTCTGGGAAAGTACAGCTTTAAGTTACCTGTAGTTCCGGCCAATATGCAGACGATAATTGATGAAGATGTTGCAGAGATGTTAGCAAAGGATGGTTATTTCTATATTATGCACCGTTTCGATGAAGCTGGCCGTCTTCCATTTATCAAACGCATGCATGAACAGGGCTTGATAGCTTCTATCTCTGTTGGTGTAAAAGAATATGAATATGACTTTGTATCCAGTTTGAAAGCAGATGCTCCTGAGTTTATTACCATTGATATTGCTCATGGTCATGCTGATAGTGTGATAAATATGATTCAGCATATTAAAAAAGAATTGCCAGAAACATTTGTGATTGCTGGAAATGTTGGCACACCAGAAGCAGTTCGTGAATTGGAAAATGCTGGTGCAGATGCCACAAAAGTTGGTATCGGCCCAGGGAAGGTATGTATTACTAAAGTTAAAACTGGTTTTGGTACAGGTGGTTGGCAATTGGCTGCCCTACGTTGGTGTGCAAAAGCAGCTCGTAGACCAATCATTGCGGACGGCGGTATCCGTACCCACGGAGATATTGCTAAATCCATCCGTTTCGGGGCAAGTATGGTCATGATTGGTTCGCTTTTTGCAGGACATATCGAAAGCCCAGGAAAAACAGTTGAAGTAGATGGTGAGAAGTTTAAAGAGTACTATGGTTCTGCTTCTGAATACCAAAAAGGTGCTTATAAAAACGTTGAGGGTAAGAAAATTTTATTGCCAGCTAAAGGTCGCTTGAAAGATACTCTGATTGAAATGGAGCAAGATTTGCAATCTTCTATTTCTTATGCTGGTGGACGTGATCTCACAAGCTTAAAACATGTGGATTATGTTGTAGTAAAAAATTCAATTTGGAACGGTGATTCCTTATAATTCCATTGGACTTGCAATGCAGGTCCTTTCTTTGTTTGCAGAATGCTTTCAGTCCTGTTACAATAATAGAGGTACCCGTTGACAGTTTGATAATCAAGTCAATTGTATTTATTTAAAAGGTGCCTTAGAATGAAAAAGGAATCATTATGTATCCAACTCACACTCGAAAAGATAAGTTTCTTCTATTTTTAAAGATTTTTCTCCCCATTCTCATCTATCAGTTTGCAAATTTTTCTGCATCTTTTATTGATACTATGATGACTGGTCAATATCGGACCCTTGATTTGGCAGGAGTTTCTATGGCAACAAGTCTTTGGAATCCGTTTTTCTCTTTTCTAACAGGAATTGTTTCCGCTATGGTACCTATTATTGGTCATCACTTAGGGCGGGGAAACCGTGATAAAATAAGAGAGGAATTCCACCAATTTGTTTATCTAGCTCTTGGTTTGGCAGTCATCTTGTTTGTATTGGTAAAGTTTGCTGCGGCTCCGGTTCTTGGTCTCTTGCACTTGGACGCTGAGGTAGAGTCTATAGCAAAATCGTATCTTAACTATATTTCAATTGGAATTTTGCCTCTTTTACTCTTTAGTGTCTGTCGTTCATTTTTTGATGCATTAGGGATGACACGCTTGTCCATGAATTTAATGTTATTGCTAGTTCCCTTTAATAGCTTATTCAATTATCTATTTATTTATGGTAAGCTTGGATTTCCGACTTTGGGCGGGGCAGGAGCTGGGTTGGGAACTGCTTTAGCTTATTGGGCTGTCCTAGCAGTCATTATCTTAGTCATGCTTAAAAATAAGCGTATCGTTTCGTATCAACTGTGGCAATGGAGCCCTGTTCAACCCTCTCTCTTAAAAGCTGGGTTAAAATTGGGTCTTCCAATTGGTTTGCAAGTCTTTGCTGAAGTTGCTATTTTTGCAGTTGTCGGTTTACAAATGGCAAAATTTTCTTCTCAGGTTATTGCTGCCCACCAGTCTGCGATGAATTTTGCGACCTTGTTATATGCTTTTCCAGTTAGTATTTCCATGGCCTTACCGATTGTGATTTCATATGAAATAGGTGCAAACCGGCCTCAAGCGGCGCGACAGTATGCTGTTATCGGTCGTTTGACTGCAATTTTATTTGCTGGTTTAACCCTAACATTCCTCTATTTTAATCGGCAGATGGTGGCGGGTTGGTATGGTCAAGATCCTGAGTTTATCCGATTAACAGCAGATTTTTTAGTTTTTGCTTTATTCTTCCAGTTAGCAGATGCGTTTACAGCTCCGATTCAGGGAATTCTGCGCGGATACAAAGACACAACTGTCCCATTTTTACTTGGCCTCATTTCTTTTTGGTCATTGACGTTTCCAATTGCATATTTACTAGAAGGCACGACAGATTTAGGGCCTAAGGCTTACTGGGTTGGTTTGATAGTTGGTATTTTTGTCTGTGGTATTTCCTTAAACATTCGTATGCATCTTGTAGAAAAACGAACGGTTCAGTAGGGAAATTTTATCAGTTATTTGTTTGTATCTATCATTGCTACTATTCGAAGAGTATCATAGTAACTGTCGAGAATTTTCTTTCAGGGCCTGAGGCTTTTTAACGAACCCAAGTATGTGATAGGTTCAAAACAATAGAAAGTAGGAGAAAAATGAACTTATTTAGAACTGATATAGAAAATTTAGAGCCCTATAAATTGCCAGGTCAGGCAAAGTACAATTTAGGTGATAATGAGAATCGACTGATTGATTGGTCTTTTCTCTTACAGGAGGCCTTAGAGGCTGTTACAGCTGGTGAGTTATCTTTCTACGGAGATAATCGGTATGCTGAATTGATTGAGACTTATGCGGCCTATCTTGGGGTGCAGCCTCAGCAATTGACGGTTGGGGTTGGATCAGATTTCATCATCCATATGCTGATTACAGGGGTTCTGAAAGTGGATGAAGTCTTTTTAACTATTGATCCTGATTTCTTTATGTACGAAGTTTACAATCAGTTACATGGTAGCCGATTCAAACAATATGAATTGCCTAGTGACGGAGTAACACTTCGCCTGAAAGCTGATGATATACTAGCTTATGCAAACAGTGTAGGAGCGAAAATGATTATGTTTTCTAATCCGAATAATCCTTCCTCAGTGGCATTTGATGAAAAAGAGGTCGAAGAACTCATACGCAATTTTGATGGCTTAGTCGTGATTGATGAAGCCTACATAGAATTTTCTGACACAACTAGTTTTGTTAACCGCATAAACCAATATAAGAATCTGATTGTTCTTCGAACCTTATCAAAAGCCTTTGGTTTAGCAGGTGTCCGCCTTGGATTTGCAGTTGCGGACGAGCAACTTATTTTTGAATTAGATCGGGTTATTCCTCCTTACAGTGTGCCAAACCTGACAGCTAAAATAGGGACAATGGCCCTTGGATATACTGTCTTGGTTCAAGAAAAAATCCAGGAAATAAAAAGTAGTCGTGCAACATTTATTGAATTTTTGGAAACAATGCCAAACTGTTGTGTTCTGGCAAGTCAAACCAACTTTGTAACTTTTTCTGCACCATGGGCTCAAGAATTGCATCAATATGCCTTGGAAAAAGAGTGGAATTTTAAGTATTATCCAAGTGGAAAATTGTCCAACCATATTCGAATGGCTATTGGCAGAAAAGAAGAGATGGAAATGATGAAAGAAATGATACGTAACATTGCCACTGCCGAATAGTAGATCTTCTGTTTAATATTTAATGATATAGAGAAAAAGTATAAGACTGATTCATCGTTTGATGGATCGGTTTTTTCGTTATAATAAAATAATAGGAACCATTTATACTCTTTGAAAATGAAAAAATATCCCTGTCAAGTGCCTTGATGAGTGAAAAGATTAAGTGCAGCTTTTCACCCTGCTACCTTGAAATGGGAAAGTGACAGAGTAACATCGTCGGCTTAATGACGCCAACACAGTTCTCCATATTTCCAACATTTACTTATCTTCTAGATAGTTGAAGCTAGGTTCCTTTTTATATTCATTGATTTATAGTTCGTGAATTTTATAAAAATTTTATAATTGAAGTTTTTCCCAAATCCCCAAATTCCCAAATTGAAGTTTTTTGACGGAATTTGATAGAAAATGATTGACAGGATAAATTTTTCGTGTATAATAGATTTTGTAAACGATTGCAGGAGGTGTTAAACATACTCAAATCAGAACGAAAACAACTCATCTTAGAGCGAATACAAGCACAACAGTATGTTCGTTTGGAAGAGTTGGTTGACATTCTCGAAACGTCTGAGTCCACTGTTCGTAGGGATTTAGATGAATTAGAGAATGAGGGGAAACTGAGACGTGTGCACGGAGGAGCTGAATCAACAGGCAATTTACAGTTAGAAGAATCGATGCTGGAAAAATCTGTCAAAAACGTTCAAGAAAAACGAGAGATTGCTGAACGAGCAGTTCAGCTAATTGGAGATGGCGATGTAATCTTTTTAGACGCCGGAACCACTACAGGATTGCTGATTGACTATCTTCATCAAGAGAATCTTACAGTTGTGACAAATTCGATTCATCACGCGGTTAAGTTGGTTGAACGCAAGATAAAAACCATTATTATTGGTGGGTTTGTCAAGCAATCAACAGATGCTTCCGTTGGTGCGGTAGCAATAGATCAAATACGGCAACTCAATTTTGACAAGGCATTTCTTGGTATGAATGGTATTGACAAACACTACTTGACAACACCAGATGTTGAAGAGGCAACGATAAAAAGGACTGTTATTGATAACGCAAAAGAAAGTTATGTACTTGTGGATGCATCTAAAATTGGACAATTTTCCTTTGTGAAGGTTGCTGCAATCGAAAAAGCCAACATTATCTGCCAAACATCAGAAAGCAGTTTGTTGGACATCATAAAAGAGAAAACGAGGGTTATCGAGGTATGATTTATACAGTTACGCTCAATCCAGCTATTGACTATATTGTTCGTTTAGAGCATGTTGAAACAGGCAGTGTCAATCGTATGGAGAGCGATGATAAGTATGCTGGTGGTAAAGGAATTAATGTTAGTCGTGTCTTAAAGCGTTTAGGGTATTCCAATACAGCAACTGGCTTTCTTGGAGGCTTTACAGGTCAATTTATTGAGGATGGATTGGTAGCCGAAGGGATTGAAACTGATTTTGTTCAAGTAGATCAAGATACAAGGATAAATGTAAAAATCAAGGCTGATCAAGAAACTGAAATCAATGGATTGGGACCAGTCGTGACAGATTTACAGTTGGCAGAATTAGAGATGATTCTTGCAGGTCTTACCAAAGACGACATTGTAGTATTTGCAGGTTCTGCACCGGCAAGCCTTGGTAACGAAGTATATAACCGATTAATTCCAGCGGTGAGGGAAACAGGGGCACAGGTTGTCTGTGACTTTGAAGGTCAAACACTTCTTGACTCACTGGCACACCAACCACTATTGGTCAAGCCAAACAACCATGAACTTGAAGCAATCTTCAATGTCGAATTGAATGGCACTACCGACATCGAGACCTATGCTAAGAAAATCTTAGATATGGGGGCTCAGAATGTGATCATTTCTATGGCTGGTGATGGTGCTTTGTTGGTCACTCCAGCAGCTACTTACTTTGCTAAACCAATCAAGGGTACAGTGAAAAACTCTGTCGGAGCTGGAGATTCCATGGTGGCAGGTTTTACAGGTGAATACGTTCGCTCACAAGACCCAATCGAAGCCCTTAAATGGGGAGTTGCTTGCGGTACGGCAACAGCCTTTTCAGATGATCTGGCAAGTATCGAATTTATTAAGGAAACTTATGAAAAAGTTGAGGTAGAAACACTATGAAAATTCAAGACGTTTTGAGAAAAGATGTCATGTTGCTTGATTTGCAAGCGACAAGCAAGGAAGCAGTTATCGATGAAATGATTACCAGCTTGGTAAATAAGGGATATGTTACTGATTTTGAAGTTTTTAAAACAGGAATCCTAAATCGTGAAGCACAGACTACAACAGGTCTTGGGGACGGTATCGCAATGCCACACGCTAAGAATGCTGCTGTAAAAGAAGCGACTGTTCTCTTTGCAAAATCAAACAAGGGTGTTGATTATGCAAGTCTTGACGGTCAACCAACCGACTTGTTCTTCATGATTGCAGCTCCAGAAGGTGCTAACGATACCCACTTGGCAGCTCTTGCTGAATTGTCTAAATACTTGATGAAAGCTGGATTTGCTGATAGACTTCGGGCGGCAACAAATCCTGAAGAAGTCATTGCAGTCTTCGATACCGCTGAAGCCGCAGATAAGGCAGTTGAAGAAGTGGTTGCAGCACCAAGTGGTGACCGTCCATTTATCGTTGCAGTTACAGCATGTACAACAGGTATTGCTCACACTTACATGGCAGAAGAAGCACTTAAGAAACAAGCTGCTGAGATGGGTGTTGACATCAAGGTTGAAACCAACGGTGCTTCAGGTGTTGGAAATAAACTAACCGCTGAAGATATCAAGAATGCTGCAGGTGTCATCATCGCAGCAGATAAGGCTGTCGATATGCCGCGTTTCAATGGTAAGCCATTGGTATCTCGCCCAGTTGCAGCTGGTATCAAACAGCCAAAAGAATTGATTAACCTTATCTTGGAAGGTAAAGCATCAGCTTATACAGCATCAGAAGGAGTAGCTACTGTGGAATCTTCAGAAAAACTTAGTCTTGGTAAAGCTTTCTATAAGCACTTGATGAGCGGTGTATCTCAAATGTTGCCATTCGTTATCGGTGGTGGTATCCTGATTGCTTTAGCCTTCTTAGTCGATAACTTACTTGGTGTTCCTAATGATAGCTTAAGTAGTCTTGGTTCTTACAATGAATTAGCCTCCATGTTTATGAAGATTGGTGGAGCAGCCTTCGGCTTCATGTTACCACTTCTTGCAGGTTACATTGCTTACTCAATCGCTGAAAAACCAGGTTTGGTTGCAGGTTTTGTAGCTGGTGCTATTGCCAACAGTGGTCTTGCTTTCGGTAAAATTTCTTATGCAGCTGGTGGTGAAGAAACCCTTGCTCTTGCTGGTGTATCATCTGGTTTCTTGGGTGCCCTTGTCGGTGGTTTCCTTGCTGGTGGTGTAGTGCTCGTTCTTCGCAACGCTTTGCGCAACCTTCCAAAATCCCTTCAAGGTTTGAATGCTATCTTACTCTTGCCACTTTTAGGTACAGCAATCACAGGTTTCTTGATGTTCTTCGTCAATATTCCTATGGCAGCTATCAACACAGGTATGAACAACTTCCTATCTGGTCTTGAAGGTAGTTCAGCTGTTCTACTTGGACTTGTTCTTGGTGGAATGATGGCAGTTGACATGGGTGGACCTGTCAATAAAGCAGCGTATGTATTTGGTACTGGTACACTTGCAGCAACTGTCGCAAATGGTGGTTCAGTTGCAATGGCTGCCGTTATGGCTGGTGGTATGGTTCCACCATTGGCAGTATTCGTTGCAACACTTCTTTTCAAAGACAAATTTACACAAGAAGAGCGCAATTCAGGTTTGACAAACATCGTTATGGGTCTTTCATTCATCACTGAAGGTGCGATTCCGTTTGGTGCTGCTGACCCAGCTCGTGCAATCCCAAGCTTTATCGCAGGTTCTGCCCTTGCAGGTGCCTTGGTTGGTTTGTCAGGCATTCAATTGATGGCTCCACACGGTGGTATCTTCGTGATTGCTCTTACATCTAATCCACTTCTATACCTTGCTTATGTTGCAATCGGTGCAGTAGTTTCAGGTGTCCTTTACGGAGCACTACGTCAACCTAAATAAGAATATAAAAACCTTGTCTGTTGGCAAGGTTTTTTTCATTTTCACCACAAACTATGGTATAATAATTCTATTACTGTGTATTGGAGAAAAAAGATGGAAATTATTCGCGAAAAAGAATTTGTTAATCAATATCATTTTGATGCTCGTAATCACGAATGGGAAAAAGAAAATGGAGTCCCAGTGACAAAATTGAACGTTGATTTTCAATTGCTCAAGCATAGTCGTGAGGAAAATAAAACATCCATGATTACCATTCTCCGATTTATGATTGTATTGAATCAACATGTTATTTCTGGAGCGATGAGCCAAGCTGTTCACTTGCAAAACCGTTTCGTTGAAGAACCAACTGAATTTACAAACGAAGATAAGCGTGTCTTGGTTGAACCACTTTTGGATATCTTAAAGAGAATGACATATGATGTAACCGAGATTGCATTTGATGCACCCGGTGTGAATTTGGAGATTTAAATGAAAATAGCAGTTATTACGGACAGCTCGGCTGTTTTAAGCGAAACGATTATTTCTGATGAGCGTGTCTTTGTTCTACCCATTCCTGTTACGATTGATGGGGAGTCTTATATAGAAGGACAGAATTTAACAGCAACAGAATTCTATCAAAAAATGGCTGCTTCAGCAGAATTACCAAAGACGAGTCAGCCAAGTTTGATGAAATTGGAAGAAGTCCTGTCTCAAGTATCGGAACAAGGATTTACTCATGCAATTGGTCTGTTTTTATCATCAGGAATTTCAGGTTTTTATCAAAATATTCAGTATTTGGTTGATGAATTTGAAAAACTAACCATTGCATTCCCAGATTCAAAAATTACTTCTGCACCGCTTGGCATGATGGTAGAGAATGTTCTCAGATGGGCTGATGCAGGTCAGGATTTTGAGACGATTTGTGAAAAACTTAACTGTCAAATTGAACAAACCTCTGCTTTTATTATGGTAGATGATTTAGATCATTTGGTAAAAGGGGGACGCTTGTCGAATGCTGCAGCGATTCTGGGAAATCTTTTGAGTATCAAACCAATTCTTTATTTTACTTCCGAAGGAAAGATTGAAGTATACGAAAAAGTTCGTACAGAGAAAAAGGCTGTGAAACGACTTCTTGAAATTTTACAGGAAAAAACTGCGGATGGACACTATCAATTAGCTATTATTCATGCAAATGCTCCTGAAAAAGCAGATAATTTCAAGGCTTTGTTGGAAGAAGCTGGGGTTACTAGCGAATTACCAATCGTCACATTTGGTTCTGTAATTGGTACTCATTTAGGCGAAGGTGCCATTGCTTTTGGTATTTCACCCATTATTGAATAGGAGTTCTTATGACAATTAATGTGATTATTGCTGGTTTTAAAGGGAAAATGGGATCAACAGCCGTAGAAATGGTCAATGGTGACGCAGACCTCTCGTTGGCTGCCTTAGTAGACCCATTTGCAACTGAGACCGAAGTTGATGGTGTTCCTGTTTTCAAAACCAAGGAAGAAGTTGCGGGTGTGGAAGCGGATGTTTGGGTTGACTTTACAACACCAAAATTTGCTTACGAAAATACTCGTTTTGCTTTAGAAAATGGGTTCGCACCTGTCGTTGGGACGACTGGATTTACTTCGGAAGAAATTGAAGAATTGACAGCTTTGTCTGCTGAAAAAGGTTTAGGTGGATTGATTGCACCAAACTTTGCAATCGGAGCGATCTTGTTAATGCAATTTGCCGCTCAAGCAGCTAAGTATTTCCCTAATCTTGAAATTATTGAACTTCACCATGATAAGAAGAAAGATGCACCAAGTGGTACAGCTGTAAAAACAGCCGAGCTGATTTCTCAAGTACGGCCAACCCTACTTCAGGGTGCTGCAGATGAAGAAGAATTAATTGCTGGAGCTCGTGGTGCAGCATTCGATGGGTTCCGCATTCATTCCGTTCGCTTACCAGGATTGGTCGCTCACCAACAGGTCATCTTTGGTGCACAAGGTGAGGGTCTGACAATTCGACATGATTCATACGATCGTATTTCTTTTATGAGTGGTGTTAACCTTGGCATTAAAGAGGTTGTTCATCGCTCACAACTCGTTTATGGTTTGGAACACTTATTATGAAATTAACCAATCTGCCTTCTGAGTTTCAGGAGGCTTTGCCGATTTTAGAGAAAATTAAATCAGCTGGATATGAGGCCTATTTTGTAGGAGGGTCTGTTCGTGACGCGATTCTTGGAAGGCCTATTCATGATGTCGATATTGCCACATCCAGTTATCCGCAAGAGACTAAGCAAATTTTTCCACGCACATTTGACGTTGGCATTGAACATGGAACAGTCTTGGTTTTGGAAGGACAAAAAGAGTATGAAATTACCACCTTTCGGACGGAAGAGGACTATGTTGACTTCCGTCGACCGAGTCAGGTTTCTTTTGTGCGCTCCCTGGAAGAAGATTTGAAACGCCGTGATTTCACTGTGAATGCGTTCGCTCTTGATGAGGAGTCAACAATCATTGACCTATTTCAAGGGCTTTCTGACCTAGAAAATCATACACTTCGGGCTGTTGGTATTCCGTCTGAACGTTTTAATGAGGATGCCTTACGAATCATGCGGGGCTTTCGTTTCGCAGCAACACTGAACTTTAAAATTGAGGAAAAGACTTTTAAAGCAATGGTAGATACTGCACCGCTCTTGGAAAAAATATCTGTAGAACGGAGTTTTATCGAATTTGATAAGCTCCTAGTCGCTGATTATTGGCGAAATGGCTTGCGTGCGATGATAGATTCTAAGGCTTATCAGTTCTTGCCTGATTTGGCAGGAAAAGGTGAACAGTTAGAGACCATGTTAACTCGTTTAGATGAGGCTTTCCGATTTTCAACTTCTGAACAAGCTTGGGCCATGCTTTTTGTTTGCTTGGAAATTGAAAATATCAAATCTTTCCTGAAAAAATGGAAGACCAGTAATGATTTTCAACGGACGGTTATTCAATTAGTAGAAATATACCACATGCGGCATGCAGGAACTGTCACAAAACAAATTTGTTTCAAGTATGGCAAAGAATTACTCTATTTGGTTGAGGAATTGCGTCAAGCTCAAGGTTTCTCTACAGATTTCAAAGCAATAGAAAGAGTTGACCAATCTTTAACAATACATGATAGACACGAAATTGTTGTTAATGGTGGTCATCTCATGCAAGCATTTGGTCTTAAACCAGGGCCAGTTCTAGGTGAGTTATTAAAAGAAATTGAATTCCAAATCGTTGAGGGGAACTTAGCTAATTCATCTGCAGAAATTATGACATTTGTGAAAGGAATCTTAGATAATGAGTGATTTTATCGTTGAACATCTTACCAAGTCAGTAGGAGATAAGACGGTCTTTTCTGACCTTTCTTTCATTATTCACCAAGGAGATCGCATTGGGATAATCGGGGTCAATGGAACTGGAAAAACAACTCTCTTGGATGTCTTATCAGGTCGAATTGGATTTGATGGGGATGTATCTCCATTTCGTACAAAAAATACATATAAAATTTCATATTTGACTCAGGAGCCTGTTTTTGATGAGAGTAAAACAGTTTTAGATACGGTTTTATCTTCGGATTTACGCGAAATGCAGTTGATTCGTGAGTACGAGATGCTCATGTCGAATTATGATGAAGCAAGTCAATCAAAGTTAGAAATTGTAATGACTGAAATGGATGCATTAAATGCTTGGGAAATCGAAAGTCAGGTCAAAACGGTTCTTTCAAAATTAGGCCTTACTGAGTTAAAGAAGACTGTTTCTGAACTCTCAGGTGGTTTGCGTAGACGTGTTCAATTGGCCCAAGTCCTTCTTGGTCATGCAGACCTTTTATTACTCGATGAACCTACCAACCACTTAGATATTGATACGATTGAGTGGTTAACAACGTTTTTAAAAAATACCAAAAAGTCTGTCCTCTTTATTACCCATGATCGCTATTTCTTGGACAATGTTGCAACACGGATTTTTGAGCTAGACCGTGCAAATTTAACTGAATATCAGGGAAATTACCAAGATTATGTGCGCTTAAAAGCTGAACAGGATGAGCGTGACGCAGCTCTTCGCCATAAGAAAGAGCAATTGTACAAGCAAGAACTAGCATGGATGCGAAGACAGCCACAAGCGCGAGCAACAAAGCAACAAGCTCGTATCAATCGTTTTCATGACCTAAAGGGTGATTTAGCTCAGTCAATAGATGACAGTGAGTTGGAATTAAATTTTGAAACCTCACGTATTGGTAAAAAAGTCATCAACTTTGATCATGTCAGCTTTTCGTATCCAGATAAGCCCATTTTATCAGACTTTAATTTACTCATTCAAAATAAGGATCGCATTGGGATTGTCGGAGACAATGGTAAAGGAAAATCCACCCTTTTGAATCTGATTGCTGGTGAGTTACAAGCAGATAGCGGAAAAGTGGACATTGGGGAAACCATCCGAATCGGCTATTTCTCGCAAACTATCAAAGGATTAGATGAAAGCAAACGTGTTATCAATTTCTTGCAAGAAGTGGCTGAAGAAGCTAAGACAAGTTCTGGCATGGTCTCAATTGCGGAGCTCCTAGAACAATTTCTCTTTCCGCGGAATATGCATGGCACTCTGATCGAAAAGTTGTCAGGCGGGGAGAAGAAGCGGCTTTATTTACTCAAAATTCTTTTGCAACGACCAAATGTACTTCTCTTAGATGAACCAACAAATGATTTGGATATTGCAACCTTGACAGTACTCGAACATTTCTTACAAGGTTTTTCTGGTCCAGTGATTACCGTTAGCCATGATCGGTATTTCCTAGATAAGGTAGCCAATAAAATTTTGGCATTCGAAGATAGCGGTATCGAAACCTTCTTTGGCAACTACACAGACTATCTGGATGAGAAGGCCTTTCTGGCTTCCAGCTCTGCTATTTCGCTTGAAATGCCAAAGGAAAAAACAGAAAAGGTCAAGGCAAGCAAGAAGCGGATGTCCTATTTTGAAAAGCAGGAATGGGCAAGTATTGAAGATGAAATCACTAGTTTAGAAGATCGAATCCAGGTGATTGAATCGGAAATGCTCACTTGCGGAAGTGATTTTACAAAATTGTCCGACTTACAAAAGGAGTTGGATGAGAAAAATGATTCTCTATTGGAAAAATATGAGCGTTATGAATACTTAAGTGAATTGGAGGGCTAGATGAAAATTCTTGTCATTTCCTATATGGTCATTTATCTGCTAGTTACCTTGGTTGCAGCCTTATTTAGTTATTTTAAAACAAGAAAGATGAATGGGCTCAGACTTGTTTTGACAGTCTTGTCTATGGTTTTACTAGCCATAACCCTTTATTTTTATGCTCAATCCTATCATGATTTGCAAATGCTCGGATTTGCATTAGGATTTACCTTTATCTCGACCTTATTTTTGTATAATGGTACCAAAGAAGGCAGTCAATTTGCGACTGTGATGCTATTTTCCGTGGGTCGATTTATTTTGCATATTCAATTCATTATCTTGCTCTATCTTTTTCGATAGAGCTTCTTATTTTTAAAATATTTTAAACACAGTTCTTTGGAATAAAAGCTATTGAATAGGAATGATAATCCTGAACAAAGGATTATTTTATCCATGAAAAGGCTTTACGCAAATGTTTGCATTGTGGTATAATTGTAAAAAACAGATTTTAGGAGTATCTTATGTCTAAAAAAATCATCGGAATTGACCTTGGGGGAACTTCTGTTAAATTGGCGATTTTGACTACCGAAGGTGAAATTCAAGAAAAATGGTCTATCAAAACAAATATTTTAGATGAGGGAAGCCACATTGTTCCTGATATCATTGACAGCATCAAACATCGTTTTGAAACACATGGTTTAACGAAAGAAGATTTTCTTGGTGTTGGTATGGGGTCTCCAGGTGTCGTTGATAGCGAAGCTGGTACTGTTATCGGTGCCTACAACCTCAATTGGAAAACCTTGCAATTGGTTAAAGATCAGTTTGAATCTGCCCTCGGCTTACCTTTTTACATTGACAATGATGCCAATGTAGCGGCTCTTGGTGAACAATGGGTTGGTGCAGGAAATAACAATCCGAATGTTGTCTTCATGACTCTTGGTACAGGTGTCGGTGGCGGTGTCATTGCTGCTGGAAACTTGATTCGTGGAGTCAAAGGTGCTGGTGGTGAATTGGGCCATATCACAGTTGACTTTGATGCACCATTTGCATGTACTTGTGGTAAAAAAGGTTGTTTGGAAACTGTTGTTTCAGCAACAGGTATTGTGAATTTGACACGCCGTTATGCTGAAGAATACGCAGGTGATGCCAAACTGAAACAATTGATTGACGACGGAGAAGAAGTTACTGCAAAAGATGTGTTCGACTTAGCTAAAGAAGGTGACGATTTGGCTTTGATTGTCTACCGTCACTTCTCAGAATACCTAGGTGTTGCTTGTGCAAATATTGCAGCTGTTTTAAATCCAGCCTACATTGTTCTTGGTGGTGGTGTTTCAGCTGCAGGTGAATTCCTATTAGATGGTGTACGTAATGTATTTGCCGAAAATAGCTTCCCACAAATTAAGGAAAGTACACAAATCGTATTGGCAACACGAGGCAATGATGCAGGTGTATTAGGCGCAGCATCACTTGTATTAAAATAATAATTGTTAGAAGCAGAGGAAACTCTGCTTTTTTTAATCCGCTGTTACAATTTTCTTATATACATATATTGAAAAATGTAGTGTTTAAGCGTACAATGAAAGTGTAAAAAGAAAGGAGTGTCACCTTATGAAACAGGTAAACATGTCAAAGATAATCAACTATCTGACCACTCTTGGTTTATTGATTTGTTATCTGCCTTTTTCCTTGATTACTGGATTCGAGACTGGTTTTTCCCGTCTAGCTGGGGAAACGTAGCAACCATGTTGATTCTCCCTCTGCTGGGTACTCTAATTCTTATACTATCTATCTACTATAAAAAATTGTGGACAGGTTTAATTAGTATCTTTTTAATTATCTCGTTTCCTTTGATATTCGGTATTGGCTACTTTATATTTGGCCCCTAGAAGGAGTTTCTTATACAATTAAAATGCTTAAATTTAGTTTTCTACAGCCTTGCAACATTTCTCATTGTCATGCTATTTTTACCAATAGGTCAATGGTTTGATATTGTAAATGTGAATTTCAAACTAACATTTTTCATCATTCCCTTTTTAGGTCTAGCCAGTTTACCAACGGCTATTTACACTAAAAATATTCGCCAGATATTATTGAGTACTGTCTTGGTTGTTTTGTATTTTATATTGCTCAGCTTAGTAACTTCCCTTTCTGGTCTATTTCAGCTCAATTTCTACCCCTTCCTCTATAAATGAGGACTCCAGTTCAAAACTGGAGTTTTTTGCTAGATTTTGCTATACTAAAACTATGACAAAAGCAGATAGTATTTTTAAAGAAAACATTCGTAAGATTATGGAAGAGGGCGTTTTTTCAGAAAATGCTCGCCCCCGTTACAAGGATGGAAATGTAGCCAATTCCAAGTACTTTACAGGTGCCTTTGCGGAGTATGATTTAGCAAAGGGCGAGTTCCCTATCACGACCTTACGGCCAATCCCTATTAAATCAGCCATAAAGGAAATTCTCTGGATTTACCAAGACCAGACTAATGACTTGTCTGTTTTACAAGAAAAGTACGGTGTCCAGTATTGGAATGACTGGGAAGTGGAAGGAACCGGCACGATTGGCGAACGCTATGGTGCTATTGTTAAGAAGCATGACATCATTTCCAAGATTCTCAAACAATTGGAAGAAAATCCTTGGAATCGCCGCAATGTCATTTCGTTATGGGACTATGAGGCTTTTGACCAATCTGCTGGTCTCTTGCCATGTGCCTTTCAGACCATGTTTGACGTTCGACGAGTGGATGGGGACATTTATCTGGACGCAACTCTTACTCAACGCTCAAATGATATGTTGGTTGCCCATCATATCAATGCGATGCAGTATGTAGCCCTTCAGATGATGATTGCTAAACATTTTGGCTGGAAGGTTGGGAAGTTTTTCTATTTCATCAACAACCTTCATATCTATGACAATCAGTTTGAACAAGCTGAAGAATTGTTACGTAGGACTCCTTCAGAAGTTGAGCCTCGTTTAGTGCTCAACGTCCCTGACGGAACAAACTTTTTTGATATTAAAGCAGAAGATTTTGAGTTGGTGGACTATGAACCGGTTAAACCTCAATTGAAGTTTGATCTTGCTATTTAAGTTGTAGGCTGTTTTCCAACAGCCTATATCTCCAACCTCCACCTCGCTTCTTTAATTTTAAGCTCGGGCTGAAACAGTCTATACTAAGACTGTTTCACTCTCCAAGTATTCTTTGAGTACTGCTACATTTTTAGAGCTATAAAAATTTGCACTAGACCTACTTGGAAAGTGCATTTTTTGTGAATTTTTGATAGAATGATAGGACGGAAAGTGAGAGAAAATGACAAAAAAGATTGTTGCTATTTGGGCTCAAGATGAAAATGGATTGATTGGAAAAGGCGATAAACTACCTTGGTACTTGCCCGCTGACTTCGCTCATTTTAAAGAAACGACAACTGGTCACACGATGGTGATGGGACGTATAACTTTTGATGGTATGGGCAAGCGTGCACTTCCAAATCGTCACACTATCGTTTTGACAAAGGATCAATCATATGTAGCGGAAAATGATCGGGTTACAGTTGTTCATAGTGTGGAGGAAGTGTTGGATTGGTATGCACATCAAGAGCAGACTTTATTTGTACTTGGTGGGAGTCAGATTTTTATGGCATTTGCGGCATATATCGACCAATTGATTGTGACAGATATTCATGGTCAATTTGATGGAGATACTTTCTTTCCGAAAGATTTTCCGATGGAACAATTTTGCCTACAGAAGAAAACACTCCGATTAAAAGATGAGGCGAATCCATTTGATTTTACTATAAAAACCTACGAAAGAAGAGAAAGTTAGGCATGGAGAGAAGTTTATTCGGTTTATTTACAGCGTTGCTCTGCGGAATATGCGTTCTTTGTGCTGTTCAAGCCTTTAGAAAGAAACGTTTTGGTCTGGCCATTTTATTTTTACTGAATGCTTTTACCAATTTGGTTAATAGTATTCATGCAATTTATGGCTTTTTATTCAGATAAGAGATATGAAAGAGGAAACACATGGCTGTTAAGCATACACAAGAGCTTATCTATTGCTCATTTTGTGGTAAAAATCAAGAAGAAGTTAAAAAAATTATTGCAGGAAATAATGTTTTCATTTGTAATGAGTGTGTTGAGTTAGCTCAAGAAATCATTCGTGAAGAATTAGCTGAAGAAGTACTGACAGATTTGGCAGACACACCAAAGCCACAAGAATTACTCAATATTTTAAACAATTATGTCATTGGACAAGATCGTGCTAAACGTGCATTGGCAGTTGCTGTTTATAATCACTACAAACGTATTAATTTCCAAGATAGTCGTGATGAAAATGATGTTGATTTGCAAAAATCCAATATCTTGATGATTGGTCCAACTGGATCCGGAAAAACATTCTTAGCACAAACCTTAGCTAAGAGTCTGAATGTTCCTTTCGCGATTGCTGATGCAACTGCGCTGACTGAGGCTGGTTATGTGGGTGAAGATGTTGAGAATATTTTACTAAAATTATTGCAGGCAGCAGATTTTAACATTGACCGCGCTGAAAGAGGTATCATCTATGTGGATGAAATTGATAAAATTGCCAAAAAAGGTGAAAATGTGTCCATTACCCGTGACGTCTCGGGTGAAGGTGTCCAACAAGCTCTCTTAAAAATTATTGAAGGAACCGTTGCTAGTGTTCCTCCACAAGGTGGACGAAAACACCCTAATCAAGAAATGATTCACGTCGATACGAAAAACATTCTTTTCATCGTTGGCGGTGCCTTTGATGGTATCGAGGAAATTGTTAAGCAACGATTAGGAGAGAAAATCATTGGTTTTGGTCAAAACAATCGTGCTATTGATGAAAAAGAATCATACATGCAACATATCATTGCTGATGATATTCAAAAATTTGGTATTATTCCTGAGTTGATTGGACGATTACCTGTTTTTGCAGCCTTAGACCAATTAACGACAGAGGATTTGATTCGTATTTTGACTGAGCCGAAGAATGCTTTGGTAAAACAGTACCAAACTCTTTTATCCTACGATAATGTGGAGTTAGAATTTGACCAGGATGCCTTGGAGGAAATTGCCAAAAAGGCTATTGAACGGAAAACAGGTGCACGGGGACTACGTTCGATTATTGAAGAAACCATGATGGATGTGATGTTTGAAGTTCCTAGTCAAGAGAATGTAAAACGTGTTCGTGTTACAAAAGATGCAGTAGATGGTAAGGAAAAACCTTTGCTAGAAACTGCTTAAATAAGTACAATAAGGGGTGATAGGTTTTGACTTTCTCCCTTTATTTATGAAAGGTACAAAATGGAAATCAATACACATAATGCTGAAATTTTGCTTAGTGCGGTTTCGAAAGCCCAATATCCAGAAGACGATCTTCCGGAAATCGCCCTTGCTGGACGATCAAACGTTGGGAAGTCTTCCTTTATTAATACCCTCTTAGGTAGAAAAAATCTTGCTCGTACATCAGGAAAGCCTGGAAAAACTCAACAACTTAATTTTTATAACATAGATGATAAAATTCGTTTTGTTGATGTTCCAGGTTATGGTTATGCAAAAGTTTCAAAAACGGAGCGTGCCAAGTGGGGCAAAATGATTGAAGAATATTTGACAACAAGAGAGAATTTACGGGTTGTTGTTAGCCTAGTGGATATGCGCCATGAGCCTTCAGCTGATGACGTTCAGATGTATGATTTCTTGAAATATTATGACATTCCTGTTATTATTGTGGCAACGAAGGCTGATAAAATACCGCGTGGCAAGTGGAACAAACACGAATCAATGATCAAGAAAAAGTTGGACTTTGATAAGAAGGATCAATTTGTCGTGTTTTCTTCTGAAACTCGTCATGGCTATGATCAGGCTTGGGATGCAATCTTGAAAAATATCTAATTTATAGACGAGGAGAAAAGCCATGGAACGAACATTCTTCATTATCAAACCGGATGCGCTTGAGCGAGGATTGGCAGGACAAATTCTTACACGTATTGAACGTAGAGGATTCAAGATTCGTGATTTGAAGATGCTGACTGCAACAGAAGCATTAATTGCGCAACATTATGATCATTTGACTGACAAACCTTTCTTTCCGCAATTGGTTCAATATATGACTAGTGGTCCTGTCATTGCTGGGATTTTGGAAGGTCCAGAAGTTATCAAATCATGGAGAGATATGATGGGTGCTACTAATCCGGTCAATGCACTTCCAGGAACTATTCGAGGGGACTTTGCCACTGCACCGGTTGGTGGAATGGTAGAGAATGTCGTACATGGATCAGATTGCTCAGAAGCAGCCGAACGTGAAATTTCTTTATGGTTAGGACAATAGCAGAGCTGGCACCTGGATTTCTAGGTGTTTTTCTTATGGAAAGTTCTAGCTAAATCTGATATAATGAAGAGTATTATACCCTTGTAGAGGATGAAACATGAATTTAGAAGAATTAAAAAAACGACAGGAGAAAATCCGTAATTTCTCCATTATTGCCCACATTGACCATGGGAAATCAACCTTGGCCGACCGCATACTCGAAAAGACAGAAACAGTTTCTAGTCGTGAAATGCAGGCTCAATTGTTAGATAGCATGGATTTGGAACGTGAACGCGGCATAACCATTAAGCTAAATGCAATCGAGCTTAACTATACCGCCAAAGATGGAGAAACCTATATCTTTCATTTGATAGACACTCCAGGACACGTTGACTTTACCTATGAAGTTTCTCGTTCGCTTGCTGCCTGTGAAGGAGCAATTCTGGTAGTTGATGCAGCCCAAGGCATTGAAGCACAAACACTTGCAAATGTTTATTTGGCTCTGGATAATGATCTTGAAATCTTGCCAGTTATTAATAAGATTGATCTACCAGCTGCCGATCCTGAGCGTGTTCGTCAAGAAATTGAAGATGTCATCGGTTTGGACGCTTCGGAAGCGGTTCCCGCTTCAGCTAAATCGGGAATTGGTATTGAAGAGATTCTTGAACAAATCGTAGAGAAAGTTCCCGCTCCAACAGGTGATGTTGAAGCCCCATTGCAGGCCTTAATTTTTGACTCTGTCTATGATCCCTATCGCGGGGTTATCCTCCAAGTTCGTATTGTCAATGGTGTCGTGAAGCCAGGCGATACCATCCAGATGATGAGCAATGGCAAGACCTTTGATGTGACAGAAGTTGGAATTTTCACACCAAAAGCCATTGGTCGTGATTTCCTAGCAGTTGGAGATGTTGGCTATATCGCAGCTTCTATCAAGACTGTGGCTGATACCCGTGTCGGTGATACAGTGACTTTGGCAGAAAATCCTGCCAGCGAGCCACTCTCAGGCTACAAGCAGATGAACCCAATGGTCTTCGCTGGGATCTATCCAATTGATTCCAACAAGTACAATGACCTCCGTGAAGCCTTGGAAAAGCTCCAGCTCAATGATGCCAGCTTGCAGTTCGAACCTGAAACATCGCAGGCCCTCGGCTTTGGTTTTCGTTGTGGCTTCTTAGGTCTCTTGCACATGGATGTTATTCAAGAACGGATAGAGCGTGAATTTAACATTGACCTCATCATGACTGCACCGTCGGTAGTTTACCACGTCAATATGACAGATGGTGAGATGATTGATGTAGCCAACCCGTCAGAATTCCCAGATCCTACAAAAATTGCAAGTATTGAGGAGCCTTATGTTAAGGCACAAATCATGGTACCACAGGAATACGTCGGTGCGGTGATGGAATTGGCCCAACGCAAACGTGGTGACTTTGTGACCATGGATTATATCGATGATAACCGTGTCAATGTTATCTACCAAATTCCACTTGCGGAGATTGTCTTTGATTTCTTTGATAAACTCAAGTCATCTACTCGTGGATACGCTAGCTTTGACTATGAAATTTCTGAGTACCGTTCATCTAAGTTAGTGAAAATGGATATTCTCTTGAACGGCGACAAGGTAGATGCCCTCAGCTTTATCGTCCACAAGGAATTTGCTTACGAACGTGGGAAAATCATCGTGGACAAACTCAAGAAAATCATCCCTCGTCAACAGTTTGAAGTGCCAATCCAAGCTGCTATCGGTCAAAAAATCGTTGCCCGTAGCGACATCAAGGCTCTTCGGAAGAACGTTTTGGCCAAGTGTTATGGTGGTGACGTTTCCCGTAAACGCAAACTCCTAGAAAAACAAAAAGCCGGTAAAAAACGGATGAAAGCCATCGGCTCTGTCGAAGTTCCACAAGAAGCCTTCCTAAGCGTTCTCAGCATGGATGAAGACGATAAGAAATAAGCTGGATACAAACATTTTGATATGCTCCCCTTATAGTGGACAGTGAAAAATAAAATTTTTTCACTAGAAACTATTAGGGGAGATTTAATATGTCCAAAAGAAGTCTAAAGTCTGTTTCTGAGAAACTAGAAATAATTCTAATTCACTTGAAAGTAGGGGAATCAATTAGTTGGTTAGCTAGGAACCATGGTATCTCAAAGGAAACACTATTAAATTGGGTTCGGAAGTACAAAGAAGCTGGTGCCGAGAGGCTAGAGGAGAGTAGTTGCTGGACGAAGTGTAGTAAGGAGCTATAAGAACAAGCTCCTCCCAATTATTGAAAAATTATTAAGTAAGATATTGCTAAATCTTTGGCAACAAAGTAGCAAGTTTATGTCATTCGATTTGACAATCAAGTAATGGATAATCGTGCAGAAGCAGGGGACTACCTGCGAAAACTCATTACCTATAACCGCTCAGAGACCAAGGAAGTCAGAGCACTTGCCAGCTTTAGAGGATTTGACTTAAAAATGACTACACGAGGTCCTAGTGAGCCCTTACCAGAGACGGTTTCTTTGATGATTGTAGGTGATAACCAATATACAGTCGCTCTTGATTTGAAATCAGACGTGGGAACGAATCAACGGATCAGTAATGCCATTGACCATATTATAGATGACCAAGAAAAGACAGAAGGGCTGGTAAAGTATTAAAAAAGATAAGCTACAAGTAGGAAAAGTAGAAGTAGAGAAAATTTTTCCAAGGAAGATGACTATCAGCTTGTAAAGGCTAAGTATGATGTTTTGGCTCTCTTGGTTGAAAAAGAAGTAGAGATTGAGGAGATAGATGCAGCTTTGGAACAATTTAATCGAAATACCCATCATCTGCCAAAGAACCAAGATATATTACTTGATTTAAAAGTAACGGAGTGAATAGTGGTCAGAAAAAACAAGCATAAGTAATTGATTGTTTTTGAGCTCCTTTTCATTGTTTGGTCTGTGTTTTAGCCAAATAAACACCAACTAAAGTAATTAAAATCGCAATAATTGATTGTGTATTTAATCTTTCTTGAAATATAATCCATGCGTAGACTGCGGCTACAACAGGTTGAGATAATGTAATCAGTGATGACAGACTTGCATTTACCTTTCCAAGACAATAAGCCAGTAACCCTTGACCTAGAATTTGTGAAATTAGTGCAAGCGCCAAAAGTGGCCAGAGATCAGAGAAGTTATGTGGAAAATAGAATCCTTCAGTAAATATAATTACAATTCCAAGGACAAGCAAGCTTCCGAAAGCACTAATGAACATAATAACATTGCTTTTAATATTATCTCTTAGTTTATACACTGTAAGCATGAACATTGCATAGAACACAGAGGTGCTGAGACTTAGGATATCACCTAATAATCTATCTGAAGTTAGGGTCAGTTTATTTCCCATTAAAATTATGACACCAAAAAAAGTGATTATACTTCCTAGAAAAAAACGTTTAGTCATTTTTTCTTTAAAGAAAAAGTAGCTGAAAGGAATTACTGTAAAAGGAGTTAAGTTAGCAAGTAAATTTGCATTTGCGACACTTGTATATGAGAAAGAAATATTCCATAGTGCTAGGTCTCCTGCTAAAAATGCTCCAGCTAATACAATAGTTAAAATATTTTTTTTACTTAATTGTACATCTTCTTTTTTAATAAAGGGGAGTAACATAGGAATAGAAAAAAGTACACGGTAAAAACCAGTATTTATTGGTGGTAGGGAACTTAATTTAACAAATATACCTCCTGTTGCTAGAAAACATATAGCAACAAAGATTAGAAATATATGGATGTTTGAATTTGAACGGTTAGACTTCATGATATTTTTCTCCTTGTATCTATTGAACATGTATAATCATTTCATTAATGATTCGATTATTTTTAAGAAAATGTAGTTTAAGAGGTGACAGAAAACCATTTTTTTCAACAGTTATGCTATTACCATTTAGAATGGATGACTTAAAAGTGTTATTTTTTGATAAATATTGAATTTCGCTTAACATATTTTTATTCAAATCATTAAAATAGATAATAAGATTATTATCTATGACTTGATATCCTGTATAGATAATGTGTTTTAGGATTTGAAGGATTTTCAAATTGGTTTAAACAAATCCAATCGGGATTATCTTTTAACAATTCTTTAGCTTTCTGAATATGACAATCATTGCCTAATCTATGATCAGCAAGAACAACTTTGGCACCATATTTTTTTAAAACTTCAATTTTTTCAGCACTAAAGTGATCTGGGGTTGTTAAAACTAATTGATAACCTTTTAATGAACTGGCCACAGCTAGTCCAATGCCTGTATTGCCCCCAGTTGGCTCTATCAGAGTGTCTCCAGATTTCAAAACACCGGATGTTTCTGCATCTTCTATCATTTGCAATGCAACACGAGATTTTATACTACCACCTGGATTGAATTCTTCCATTTTCAAATAAACCTGAGCAAAATTATCACCAAATGGATTTTTTAACTTTACCAAAGGTGTATTTCCCATATCTTTAAGAATAGACATTGTTATTTAACCTCCTTTTTTAAAATTTTAATAGATAAGTGGTATAATAAAAAGTACCAGTAATAGAAAATTTTTAGGTGCCACTTTGGAGGGAGGAGTTATGATAAACCTTAAAAAAGGCAAGGAGCATCGTCCATTATATGAGCAAATTTATAGTCAGATAAAGTTAGATATTATAAATGGTTACCTATCGCCAAATGAAAGAATCTTAGGAACAAGAACATTAGCTAAAATGCTAGATGTCAGTAGGAATACTGTTGATAGAGCCTATCTTCAATTAACGCTTGAAGGATATATTGAAAGTAGAAAAAATGCGGGATTTTATGTTTTAAGACTTCCGAAGGTGCTATGTTCTAGCAGAGAGAAAAATCCATTTGATGAAAACTACATGGATGAGGAAATATTGAGACAAGAGAATATTGTTTATGACTTGACTAACAGTAGCCATACAAGTAATCTTTTTCCAAAAAAAGTATGGAAGAAGCACTATATAACTGCACTTGAACAACTTGAATTAGCAGAAAGATTGTCAAGTTTACAACCTTTTCAAGGTGATGTAGTCCTCAGAAAAGAAATTTGTCGTTATTTAGAGCGAATAAGAGGTGTTGTTTGTCACCCTAGACAGGTTATTATCACAAGTGGCTTACAACAATCTTTAGATTATTTATGTCAGTTTTTAGGTAAAAATAAAAATGTACTGATGGAGGAGCCAAGTTATCCAAAAGCAAGAGAGATTTTTATAAAGAATTCTTGTAATATTAGTACGGGAAAGGTCGACGTAAAAGGATTAGACATAAGTAAACTTTCTAATGCAGTTAATATTGATATGATTTATACGACTCCATCGCATCAATTTCCATTGGGGATGATTATGCCAATTTCTAGACGTCAAAAGCTGTTAGAATTTGCTGAACAGAACGATTCGTTTGTTATTGAAGATGATTATGATAGTGAATTACGTTATTATGAGAAACCTGTTCCGGCATTAAAATCAATAGATTATCCTGATCGAGTTATTTATCTAGGGACCTTCTCAAAAATTTTATCGCCATCTTTTAGAATGAGTTATATTGTTCTACCTAAACAATTTACTGAAGGCTTTTTAGAACGATTTAGGTTACACAACAGTACTGTGAATCTTATTAATCAGATTGCACTAGCTAATGTATTGAGTAGTGGCGATTATGATCGATTGGTTAGAAAAATGAGCCATATTTTTAAAAAAAGATATGAGGCGTTTCAAAATGGGTTTGATACTTTTCAAGTGCCTATCAGGGTTTCCCATAATGTAAGTGGACAATATTTTTTGGTCAGTTTTCCAACGAAAATCAATCAGTATGAAATGATAAAACGTGCACTTGATGAGGGTGTTAAAGTATATGATACGATGCAGTTTTGGCAAGAAGAAGCAGAGTGTCCTCATGAACATTTATTTTTGGGATTTAGTAAAATTGAGTTGGAAGATATACCTGATTGTATGGAGAGATTGAAAAAAGCTTGGGATATATAACATTTGATAAAGGCTGACAAATAATTTTGAACGCGGTAAAATGAAGTCAAGAAACCAGAAAAGGAGAATCAGCTCCGGCCCAAATAGTAGAAGAAATGCGTTATCAACAAGAAGAATGGTTGGCACAAAGCTTTACGAGTCCAGAGGATAGAGCCAACTACCAAACCTTAAAGGAACAATATGAAGATGAGAACCTTGATTATAGTTTTTCAAAGCGTGAAATCACTGGACACCTGGAACTCATCATCACAAGTCGTGAGGTTGATTTTCCAAGCTTAGATGAGGTGACGAAGGCAGAATACCTTTATTTGGTTGCTCAACTAGATGAACTTGAGCAGGAACAAGCCAACTATTACCGTATGCAGCTATCCTAGAAAGAGGTGAAAATGTTGGAGCAAATTTTATAAAGGCTTTTAATTATCGTCGTAATAGGACTGATGTTGCTTGTCCTTTAACAGATTGTGAAAGATTCAGGTGCTTTGTTTCTTGTCGGAATCATCAGTGGCTTAATCTTTATTGAAATCTATGGATTTTACTCCTTTTTCACAGAACGATACCAATATATTGAAGATTTAAAAGCTAATCGAGTTTGGAGTTTTACCACTTTCTATACAATCTTAAACATATTAATTGTATTTTATTTAGTACCCAAAGTCGTGAGAAATTGTATTACACGAGATAAATATTAGGCTACCTTAGTGAGGTAGCCCGAACTGAAGATGAAGCTCTTAGAATTATGTTTCTTTTGACACTTTAAGACGGAGTGCTACGATTTGAAGAAGTATAAGACCTTTGTGGAGCTAGTATCAGACATTGATAACTACATCTACTTTTACAATCATCAACGCTTTCAAGAGCGCAATAACGGCCTTGCCCCTCTTGAAATGAGGAACAAGGCCGTTGCCTAATCTTTTATTATTTCATTGTCCACTTGACAGGGAGCAATTCATTTTGTTGCAAGAGTGTTTTCTCTTATTTACGTTTCATTTCACCTTGTGGGTAGTAAGTCCCTTCAGGCATATCATTGATGAAAACATGAATGGCTTCTTTTGGTGCGTTGGTATTACGAGATACAACCTCAGTTACTTCACGTGCAAGAGCAATCTTTTGTTCTTCTGTGCGTCCTTCAAACAAATCAATACGTACAAATGGCATAAAAAACTCCTTAATTTCTTTCATTATAAAGCTAGTATACCATAGAATTGAGGTTATTTATTCAATAAAGTAATTAAAAAGAGTTTAATAATATTATTTTGCTTCTGAATGATTTTTTTTGAATGAATAAAAAGTTTGTTTCGCACTTTTTCATTAAATAGGAAGTACTTTTTTTCTATTTCCCATAAACTCCAATTTATGATAGAATGAAAGGAGTGAAATTTTAAGATTGGAAAGAGAAAAGTGGCTCAATTATATTATAAATATGGGACAATGAACTCAGGTAAGACTATTGAAATTCTCAAGGTTGCCCACAACTATGAAGAACAAGGAAAACCTGTTGTTATCATGACATCTGCGCTTGATACCCGTGATGCCTTTGGTGTTGTATCCAGTCGAATTGGCATGCGACGTGAAGCAGTAGCTATTGACGATGAGATGGATATTTTTGCTTTTATCGAAAAAATGGAACCCCGGCCTTATTGTGTTCTGATTGATGAAGCTCAATTTCTTCGACGTCATCATGTATATGCTCTTGCGCGTGTTGTAGATGAATTGGATGTACCTGTTATGGCTTTCGGTCTTAAAAATGATTTCCGAAATGAACTGTTTGAAGGTTCCAAACACTTGCTCTTATTGGCTGATAAATTAGATGAAATCAAAACAATCTGCCAGTATTGTTCTAAAAAAGCGACAATGGTTTTGAGAACGCAGGATGGAAAACCTACTTATGAAGGAGAACAAATCCAAATTGGTGGCAATGAAACCTACATTCCTGTCTGTCGCAAACATTATTTTTCACCAGAAATTAAAGAATTACCCTAATTTTTGAAAATAAAATGAGAAGCGGCTGTAAACTGAGCATCTGTATAGAATTGATTTTGCCTATGACTCTGTGCCAATTTTCATGACCTACAAATAACAGAAAGGAAATGAACACGCCCTACAAGCTGTGTCAAAAAGATAATTTCTCCAAGTGTTTGTAACACTTGGTCAAAATTCCTATTTTGACTGTGCTTGCTTAACAGGCTTTGTATCTTAATGGAACTGAACACGCCCTACAAGCTAACAATTAGTGTGTTCTTCCCAATTTTTTAGAAAGGAACTGAATACGGGCTACGAACGGTGCCTGTTTCATGACCTACATATTACAGAAAGGAACTGAACATGCCCTACAAGCTAACTGGAAGTGTGTTCGGTCAAATATTTAGAAAGGAATTGAATACGGGCTACGAACTGTGCAAAAAAGATAGTTTTTCCTAGGACGCTTTCGTCCTTCGTCAAAACTCCTATTTTTGCTTTGTTCGTTTAACGCCCTTAATATCTTATAGTTATGAACATCTACGATCAATTACAGGCGGTGGAGGACCGCTATGAGGAACTTGGTGAATTGTTGTCTGACCCTGATGTGGTCAGCGATACCAAGCGTTTTATGGAGTTATCTAAGGAAGAAGCTGCGACTCGTGATACAGTAACAGCCTACCGCGAATATAAGACTGTACTTCAAAACATTGTCGATGCAGAAGAGATGATTAAAGAATCTTCTGGGGATGCTGACTTGGAGGAAATGGCTAAGGAAGAACTCAAACAAGCTAAAGCTGACAAAGAGGCTTACGAAGAAAAGCTGAAAATCCTTCTTTTACCAAAAGACCCTAACGATGACAAAAACATCATCTTGGAAATCCGTGGTGCCGCAGGTGGTGATGAAGCTGCCCTATTTGCTGGAGACCTTTTGACCATGTATCAAAAGTATGCAGAAGGTCAAGGCTGGCGTTTTGAAGTCATGGAGGCTTCTTACAATGGTGTCGGCGGTATCAAGGAAGTGGTTGCCATGGTCTCTGGTCAATCCGTTTATTCAAAACTCAAGTATGAATCAGGAGCTCACCGTGTTCAACGTGTCCCTGTGACAGAAAGCCAAGGTCGTGTCCACACCTCAACAGCAACTGTCCTCATCATGCCAGAAGTTGAAGAAGTGGAATATGACATCGATCCAAAAGATCTTCGTGTCGATATTTACCACGCATCTGGTGCTGGTGGACAGAACGTCAACAAGGTTGCAACTGCCGTGCGTATCGTTCACTTGCCAACCAATATCAAGGTAGAAATGCAAGAAGAACGGACCCAGCAGAAAAACCGTGAAAAGGCCATGAAGATCATCCGTGCCCGTGTTGCGGACCATTTTGCACAGATTGCCCAAGATGAGCAGGATGCAGAGCGTAAATCAACCATTGGTACTGGTGACCGTTCAGAGCGTATCCGTACTTACAACTTCCCACAAAACCGTGTGACAGACCACCGTATCGGCTTGACCTTGCAAAAGCTGGATACTATCTTGTCAGGTAAGATGGACGAAGTCGTAGATGCCCTTGTTCTCTACGATCAGACGCAAAAACTAGAAGAGCTTAACAAATAATGAATTACGCTCAATTATTTGCAGCATACGAAGAACAATTAGTCGCAATTGGTGAAGAGGCAGAATCCCTGTCCTTCACCTTTCGTGGCTTAAAGGGACTGAACTTTACGGAATTTCTTTTACTCCTCCGTCAAGAAGTCACATCGGCCGACAAAGAAGAGATTGATACTATTTTTCAGCAACTTTCCCAGCACCGACCTGCCCAGTACATTATCGGCAAGGCTGATTTTCATGGCTTGGAGTTCGCGGTAGATGAGCGAGTCTTGATTCCAAGACCTGAAACGGAAGAATTAGTCGATTTGATTTTGCAGGAAAATAGCAGAGCAGGTTTGCGAATCTTAGATATCGGTACAGGAAGCGGTGCCATAGCTATTTCCCTTGCAAAAGCTAGACCTGATTGGGAAGTGGTTGCGGTTGATATTTCAAAGGATGCCCTAGCAGTGGCTCAGGAAAATGCAAGAACCAACCAAGTCTCTGTTCACTTTCTAGAATCGGATGTCTTGCAAGCAGTGAAAGGGCAATTTGACATCATCGTTTCCAATCCGCCCTACATCTCACCAGATGACACAGATGAAGTTGGACTCAATGTATTGACTTCTGAGCCACATCTGGCCTTATTTGCGGAAGAAGATGGTCTGGCTATTTATAGACAAATTGCGGAGCAAGCAGGGTCATTTTTGAAGAAAAATGGGAAACTCTACTTTGAAATTGGCTATAAACAAGGACAAGACCTAACCGACTTACTTGCTCTGCATTTTCCAAAAAAGCGAATTCGAGTCCTCAAAGACCAATTTGGACAGGATAGAAAGGTCGTAGCGGATGACAATGGAGAAACTCCGAAAAATTCTAACTAGTGGAGGGGCTGTCGTTCTTCCCACTGAGACAGTCTACGGACTGTTTGCCCAAGCCTTGAATGAAGAGGCGGTCAATCGTGTCTATCAGTTGAAACAGCGCCCTAGGGACAAGGCAATGAACTTAAATGTCTCAAATCTGAACGATATATATTTTTTCAGTCAAAATACTCCCTTTTTTCTGGAAAAACTGTATAATAGGTTTATGCCAGGACCACTAACGATTATCCTAAAAGCGAATGATAATGTTCCTTTTTGGGTTAATTCTGGACTGGATACCGTTGGATTTCGTGTACCTAATCACGTAAAAACCTTACAATTGATTTCTGAGACTGGTCCACTTATTGGACCGTCCGCCAATATTTCAGGAAATGAAAGTGGCAAGAAGTTTTCGGACATCCAGGCACAATTTTCAGTTGATTTACCTGGCATTGAGGACGACCAATCCTTGACAGGCATTGATTCAACGATTTTGGACCTTTCTGGACAGAAAGCGCGAATTTTGCGTCAAGGTGCAATAAGTCGTGAGCTCATTCAAAAAGAAATACCTGAAATTGAATTCGAGGATTGAAGAATGATTTGAGTAGATGAATGGGTCTATTCACATATTTAAACCATCATTTATATCTAAGAAAACCAATTATAAGTTTTTTGATAACACTAGGGATGCCAATCTGACAAGTCGCATAACCATTACATCAAGCACTAATAAAGGAGTACCGCATATGATTTTTGATAAAGTTGACTTTAAAGACTTCGATAAAGAAGTTTGGAATGCTATCAAGGCAGAGGAAAATCGCCAACAAAACAATATTGAATTGATTGCGTCTGAAAACGTTGTATCAAAGGCTGTTATGGCTGCTCAAGGTTCTATTTTGACCAATAAATACGCAGAAGGCTATCCAGGTCGTCGTTACTATGGCGGTACGGAATGCGTTGACGTAGTTGAAAGTTTAGCTATTGAACGTGCTAAAGAAATCTTCGGTGCAAAATTTGCTAATGTTCAGCCACACTCAGGAAGCCAGGCCAATTGTGCTGCCTACATGGCCTTGATTGAGCCAGGAGACACTGTTATGGGAATGGACTTAGCAGCAGGTGGTCACTTGACTCACGGTGCATCCGTTAGCTTCTCAGGACAAACTTATAACTTTGTCGCTTACAATGTCGACGAAGAAACTGGCTTGCTTGATTATGATGCGATTTTAGAGCAAGCAAAAGAAGTACAACCAAAATTGATTGTAGCAGGTGCTTCAGCCTATGCCCGTACAATTGACTTTGCTAAATTCCGTGAGATTGCTGATGCAGTTGGTGCAAAATTGATGGTGGATATGGCACATATTGCTGGACTAGTAGCTGCTGGCCTCCATCCAAACCCGGTTCCGCATGCTCATATCACTACTACAACAACACATAAAACTCTTCGTGGACCTCGTGGTGGTTTGATTTTGACCAATGATGAAGAGCTCATCAAGAAAATCAACTCAGCTATTTTCCCTGGAATTCAAGGTGGTCCACTAGAACATGTCATCGCTGCCAAAGCTGTGTCTTTCAAAGAAGTTTTGGACCCAGCTTTCAAAGACTATGCTCAGAAAGTGATTGAAAACAGCAAGGCCATGGCCGAAGTCTTCCTTGCTAACCCAAACTTTAAAGTCATCACAGGAGGAACAGACAACCATCTCTTCCTTGTTGACGTGACCAAAGTTGTTGAAAATGGTAAAGTTGCTCAGCATCTCTTGGATGAAGTAAATATTACTCTCAATAAAAACTCAATTCCTTACGAAAAACTCTCACCATTCAAAACAAGCGGTATCCGTATTGGCTCTGCGGCCATTACTGCTCGCGGTTTTGGAGTAGAGGAAGCTCGCAAGGTTGCACAACTAACTATCAAAGCACTTGAAAATGCAGAAAATGAAACCGCTCTTGAGGAAGTCCGTCAAGAAGTGCGTGCTTTGACAGATCAATTCCCACTTTACGAAGGTTTATAATGGATATATTTGTAAAAAAAGCCATCATACATCAATTTAGTCCTGATGATACAGAGCTGGTCCTTGCCGACCAGCTTTTGACTGTTAGCCCCAAAATAGAAGAATATTTGCGCAAAAAAATTGAACGTGTTTTTTCCGATGAGGCTAAAACAGGTCAATTCAATTCTGAGAATCCCTTTCTAGATTATCTAAAGGCTGATTTGTTGTCGAATTCAGTAAAGATCGCCAATCTCTGGAAAGAAGAATTTTCCATTTCTGAAAATTTAAAAACCAATGACCTCATTTTCATCGAGTTTGAGCGAAATGGCGTTGAACATTTTGCCTTTTTGAGAATCTCACTACGTGAAAATCTCGCCCACGTTGGTCTGGAAAGTGGAAGTCCTTTAAAAATCACCCAGAATAATTTACCTGGAGCAGGCTCTGCACCTGATGAAGCCTTGATTGTCAATCTTCAATCTAACAAGTACCACTTGATTGAAAAGCGAATCAAGCATAATGGAGCCTTCCTCAATTATTTCTCAGATAATCTTCTGCAAGTTACACCAGCTATTTCTGCAAAGAAATCAATCAAAGCAGTAGAGCAAACTGCACAGAAGATTGCTGACAATTTCCATCAAGGCGATTTTCAATTTCAATCGAAAGTCAAGTCAGCTATTTTTAACAATTTGGAAGAAGATAATGAGCTTTCACCTGAAAAATTGGCTGATCAGTTATTCGATAACAACCTGACCGCACGCTTAAATTTCGTTGATCAACTGAAAGAGATCATACCGGATAAGATTTCATTTGATGAGATTGATAGTAGTCGTCAACTTAAGAAATTTGAAAACCAAAAGCTTTCTTTATCAAATGGCATTGAGTTGATTGTACCTAACGCAATCTATGAGGATGCTGAATCTGTTGAATTTATTCAAAATGATAACGGAACCTATTCGATTCTCATCAAAAATATTGAAGATATAAAGAGTAAGTAAATGAAAAAACTGAGACGCATTCTAGTGATTCTTTTATTGATTTTTCTTGGCTATAAAGGTTTCCAAACCTATCACGCTGTCAAGCAAGTAATGGCCTATCAATCAATGGTACAAGAAGTACTAGCTGAAAATGATACACCTGCCAATGAAGAATTGGTTTTGGCCATGATTTATACAGAAACAAAAGGATTAGAAGCTGATGTCATGCAATCTAGTGAGTCCGCAACTGGTTATACGAATACAATTACAGATAGTAAAGAAAGCATTCGTCAAGGTGTAATCTATCTCACTGAAAATTTGCGACTGGCAGAAGAAAAAGGGGTAGAAGTTTGGGCCGCTGTTCAAGCCTATAATTTTGGGCCGGCCTATATTGACTATATCGCAGAACATGGTGGAGAACATACGCTAGCCTTGGCAAAAGAATATTCGAAGACTGTTGTTGCTCCTAGTTTGGGTAATACAACAGGAGAAACCTATACCTATTATCATCCTTTGGCATTACTTAGTGGTGGAAAATTATATGTAAATGGCGGCAATATTTATTATGCAAGACAGGTTCAGTTCAATATGCGACTCATGCAATTTTTTAATTTTTTCTGATGACATACAAAAACTCGTTGACGTTCAATGAGTTTTTTGTTTATCCCAAAATAGTTATCGGTAACAAAATTTTTCATAAAGTAGCATAAATTGCCAGTAAAACCGTATACAGAGCGGTTTTTCATGATTTTTTAGCTGTTTGAAATTAACCTACAAATATGATACTATCATTTTGCAACCGTTTGCATTTGGCAAAATGAATTAATTTTGAAAGAAAGGAGAGTATTCATTCCTCTACAGTTGATTGCTAGGTTCGAAGTCATCAACTGTAGATATATATTTTCAAGAAAATGCAAACGTTTTCTTATTATTTTTTAGGAGGTTTATATGGCTTATCAAAGTCAAAGTAAGAGAAAACTATCCAAATTGGTAAAAAAAGGGGTTAGTATTACCCTGATTTTATCCATGTTTGCTGGAATTGAACAGGTATTCACAAACACTACAGTAAATGGTGAAACAATCGTTGCCAGCTCCAACCAGCAAGTTTCAATGAAAGATGGGACTATCTTGCATGCTTGGTGTTGGTCGTTTAATGCTATCAAAGAAAATATGGCAGCCATTAAAGAAGCAGGCTATACAAGTGTTCAAACATCCCCAATTAATGCTGTAGTTGTTGGGAATGGTGGAGATAAGAAATTTACAGAGCAATGGTATTATCATTATCAACCAACCGCCTATACGATTGGTAACTATCAGCTTGGGACTGAAGCTGAATTTATCGAGATGAATCGTGTCGCAGAGCAGTATGGTATAAAAATTATAGTTGATGCAGTACTGAATCATACTACTTCTGATTATAATGCGATCTCTTCAGAAGTTAAATCCATTACAAAATGGACTCATGGAAATACTTTAATTGAAAACTGGGGGAGTCGTTGGGATGTAACTCAAAACGCTCTGCTTCAGCTCTGGGAATGGAATACACAAAATCCAGAAGTACAACAGTATTTGTTGAAATTCTTAAAAAATGCAGTTGCTGATGGAGCGGATGGATTTCGTTATGATGCTGCAAAACATATCGAATTACCAGGAGAATATCCTAACGAATTTGGTAGTAATTTCTGGAATGTTATCTTGAACAACGGTACTGAATTTCAATATGGTGAAATATTACAAGATAATATTTCACGTGATGCAGATTATGCGAACTTGATGAGCATTACTGCATCCGAATACGGACACTCTATCCGAGAAATGCTCCGCAATCGAAATGCCAATGCTGGGAATCTTGGAAATTACAGAGCAGGAGTCGATCCATCTAAACTCGTACTTTGGGTCGAATCTCACGATACATATGCAAACGGAAAAACGGATAGTGAATCCGAATCAGCTTGGATGAGCGATGAAGATTTGAAACTTGGCTGGGCAATGATTACTGCACGCGCCAAAGGTACACCTCTATTCTTCTCACGTCCAGTTGGTGGCGGTAATGGTGTCCGTTTCCCTGAACAAACTAAAATCGGTGATGCGGGTAGCAATCTTTATAAAGACCCTACGATTGTAGCAGTAAACAAATTCCATAATGCTATGGTTGGTCAATCAGAATATATTCGTAACCCGAATGGTGATACAACCGTTGCCATGATTGAACGAGGCACTCAAGGCGCAGTAATTGCAAACCTTTCCGACAGTGAGAAAAGCTTAAATACTGAGACTAAATTGGCGAATGGAACCTATAAAGACCAAATTTCTGGTAAAACCTACACTGTTTCGAACGGACGGTTAAGCGGTTCTATTGCGAGACGATCAGTATTAGTATTAACAAATGGTGAAAGTTTTGATAATTTAGCATCCTTGTCAGTTCAAGGATATCAAGAAGGTAGCCATACTTTCTTGACAGATACCTTAAATCTTACATTACAAACTTCCAATACGAGTGAGGCTACCTATTCTGTCAATAATGGCGCTCCAATTAAATTTGAAAATGGAAAGGTCATTACAATCGGAAGTCAAGTGCAATTTGGTGAAACAGTAACGGTTACATTATCTGCTAAAAACACTAAAGGTCAGACAGTTCAATCCGTTTATCGCTTTACAAAAGAGGATCCGAATGCCAATACAACCATCTATTTTGACAATCCTGAAAATTGGAATCAAGTATATGCCTATATGTATAGCGGGACAGATACCGTTCTCCTGAACAAATGGCCTGGAACTGCTATGAGTAAAGATAGTGCAACGGGCTATTACACGATTACCGTTCCAAATTCATTTATCAGCAAAGGCGCTAAGGTATTGTTCACTAACAATCAAGGTGCTCAGTATCCTCAGAGTGTGGGATTTGAAGTAAAAACAAATAGTCTATATTCTCGTGATGGCTTTGTAAAAGTTGTTGAGAAACAAATTACTGAACCTGCAGTGATTGGATTAAAAGATCAAACAACAACTGAGATTACTATTACAGATGCTATTGAGTTGATTTTACAAGCTAGTCACGTAACGGATGCGACCTATCAGATGAATGATGGTGATGCAGTTTCCTTTAATGATGGGGACAACTTGACACTAGGACAAGATCTGAAAAATGGTGAATCGTTGAGCTTGACGCTATCAGCAAAAGATTCAGCTGGTGAATTAGTGACGAAAGTATATACTATCACGAAGAAAGTAACAGATGTACCTAGTGAACCAACAGAAGAACCAGCCACCCAAACAACCATACGCTTTGAAAATCCAGATAAATGGACAGATGTCTTTGTTTATATGTATAATGCCAAAGGTGATAAATTGTTGGGCGCATGGCCAGGAACTAAGATGGAAAAAGATGGTACAGGTCTTTTCGCCATCACTCTTCCAACATCATACGAGACTGATGGCGTTAAAGTACTCTTTTCTAACAACAAAGGAGCGCAGTATCCACAATCCGTTGGTTTTGAATTTAAATCAGGCGGAACATATTCTAAAGATGGTTTAGTTGCCGAACAACCTGCTAGTGAGTTCAAAGAAGAAAGTGAAGAGCTTCCAATCCCATTTGAAACAGAGTATGTAGACAATCCTGAACTTGAAAAAGGACAGAAAGTAACTCGCATTGAAGGTCAAGACGGAGTGAAGACAATAACTTACCGTTCAGAGTACATTGGTGATCAACTTGTTTCTAAGACAAAAATCAGTGAAACAGTTAGCAAAGAGCCAGTAACACAAGTGGTTGAAGTCGGTACAAAAGTCCCAGACATTGAGCAACAAATTGCCAACCGTGTTTACTTCAACAACTCACAAGGTTGGTCTAAGGTCTACGCCTATGTTTATGATAATAAAGGTGTACCACTCGTTGGAAATTGGCCAGGTAAAGAAATGAGTCAAGATGAGTACGGATATTATATTGAACTTGGTGAAGAATTTGCAGGTGGTAAAGTAATTTTCAATAATCCTGATACGAAAGTTCAATTCCCAGCACAAAATAAACCTGGCTATGATTTGGAACTTGGCCAAGTCTATGAAATAGACGGTAGCCATAGAGCCGTTTTACCAGAACCAGTTGCCGAAGGCTTTACTCGTATTTCCTTTGAAAATCCTGGTGGATGGAGTGCTGCAAATGTCTATGCCTATTATGGTAATCCAATTCAAATGCCTTTGGGAGCTTGGCCTGGTCAAGCTATGCTGAAAGATAGCAAAGGTCACTTCTATATCGATTTACCAGAAGAATATGCAAATTCTAATGTAAAATTATTATTTAATAAACCAAATTCTACTATTCAATTCCCTGTCTCAGTTGGTTTTGATTTTAAAGTAGATGGCCATTATTCCAAAGATGGTCTAAAATAAGTGTGTTTCCTTCCTAAAGAATAAGGTCCCCTGTCGATAGGGGATCTTATTTTGTACTCTGTGTTTTTCCATTCTATTCAAAAAAGTAGTATAATATAGAAATAGGAGAAGGAATGATGAAACGAAATGTATTGATTACAGGTGCAAGTAGCGGAATTGGTAAAGCAATCGCATATGCTTTTGCAGAAAGCGGAGATCATCTGGTTATTACCGGACGCAGATTTGGCAAACTAGAAGAAATTAAACAGGATATTGAAAAGCAATTCCATGTCCGAGTATCCATTTATTCATTTGATATTACGAATATGGAGCAAACAATCATAAATTGTCAAAAAATCTTAGAAGAAGTTGGACAAATTCATATTTTGGTAAACAATGCTGGCCTGGCATTGGGATTGGACAAATTCCAAGATTATGATTTGACAGATATGATGACGATGATTGATACCAACATTAAAGGCCTTTTAACAGTCACTCGACAATTATTGCCACAGATGGTTAGCAACAATGAAGGCCATATTATCAATATTGGATCAACGGCCGGTATTTATGCCTATGCAGGAGCTGCTGTCTACGCTGCAACCAAATCAGCTGTCAAGGTGCTTTCAGACGGTATTCGTATTGATACGATTGATAAAAATATCAAGGTAACTACCTTACAACCAGGTATTGTTGAGACTGATTTTAGCCAAGTTCGTTTTCATGGAGATAAGGAGAGAGCAGCGACGGTTTATCAAGGGATTGATGCTTTGCAAGCTAGCGATATTGCACAATGTACTCTATTTGTTGCCAATCAACCTGCACACGTTCAGATTTCTGATATGACTATTATGGCAACCAAACAGGCAACTGGATTTACTATTCACAGAGAATAGGAGGACGGCATGTCAAAGAGAATTTTATGTATGATTCTGGGTGTGATTACAGCTTTTGTACTTTCAGCTTGCAATGCCAGTCAGACGTCTACGACATCGTCAAACACTGCTTCATCAACAAGCCAATCCTCAAGCACGAGTAACTCATCTACCAGTCAGAAAGACATTCTTCCAATTTCGATAGATATAGATGCTTTGATGCAGGGAAATTACGACAGTATTCTTGGTACTTGGCAGAATGCCCAAGGAGATTCCTTGATATTTAATAGCAAGGGCTTGGTCACAGAAAATCGTGCTTTGCTTGGACGCGGAAAAATTATGGACGGGGTATTTGAAACAGGCTATGTAGATGCAAAAATTGGAGATGTAACATTACTGATGGTTCCGGGAGGAACTCAATTGAGTGCAACCTACCTAACAACTGGTACAGATACATCTGACTCCACACGTGATAGAATGATAGTGATAAGCTCGGCGTCTGCAGATTCAATGGAAGTCTATTATCGTCTATCTCAATCAGCTGATAGTGGTATTGATCCGTTAAAGAATACTGAAACTGGGATTCAGCTGGAAAGTGGTCCCAAGACGATTGAATACGCAAACGCTATTTTAGGTGAAAATAACTGGCATGTGATTGAGGGAAATTACACCCGCACAGAATCTATCCCATACAATGTTATAGAGGGGGATGACGACAGTCGGTATACTGTCTATCAGAATGGGGTTATTATCAATGCTAATTATCAAATTGTCTACCAACCATAAGAAAATTTTGGAGGTTAACACATGACTTTTACTTCTTTTGAACCAACACGCAATGTACAAGATTTTCATTTGCCTATTATGATGGGCTTGATGTGATTGATCAACTAAAACCAGGAACACCAGTGGAATTAGTAGAGGAGCCTTCTAACCCATATGATTCTGAAGCGGTGGCAATCTTTTATCAGGGTACCAAATTAGGTTATATTCCATCTGATAAAAATTCTTTGATCAGCCGATTGATTTACTTTGGACATGGAGATATTCTTGAGGATCGTATTCAAATGTCTAACACAGAGAACCATCCAGATCGCCAATTTCGCGTAGCTGTGAAATTAAAAGACAATCGTCGGAAATAAGAGCTGTCCATCGATACCTTATTTCAAACGGAGCTGCGCTTTTTGTTTTTGATTTTCAATGATACTTATAAAGGCTGCAAACTCGTCGTCTAGACGTTGTTGGTAAGCCTTATTTTTTATTGTTAGCTGGTCTAGAAAAACTGGATAGGAGCCTTTCTTGTACAATTCACCTTGGAAGAAGTAGCGGTCCGACAGTTTATCAACAGAAACAAGTGAGGAACGCCAGCGACTTTTTCGAGAGTGGGAGGGTTTCCAGGATATTTTTAGTTGTTTTTCGTAAAAATACCATCCCATGATATAAATCTTAGTTACTTGCTTTCGTTTTATGTCTTGATAGAGGCAGGGAACAGCATAAACATTTCCATTTCTTGTTTTCAAAAAGGGATGAAAATCTTTTATTTTTTCATATTCTTTTCTAGGAATGACTTTTAATTGATTGTCTTTAATAGTAGATTTATCATCAACAGTGTATGAGTAGCGGTAGGGATCATAAACTGTTGCTTGTTCACGTGATCGATATCGCTCTGCTATTGACTTAAAAATAGGTAATTGTCCATGGCTTTCCATCAAATGCGAGAGACTGACTCCTCGTTGATTAGTATTTTTCATTACTTCAAGGACTTGACAGGTAGACCATGCAGAAACAGGAATTGCTCCCAAACCGATTAACAGATGATCATTCTGAAAATGACTAGCAAATCTAGCTTCCTTAGTCTTTCCGGTCTCACTTTTTAAGTCGACAAAAACAGGCTCCTTATCCTGTTTAAAAACAAGTATATAATTGTCTGTGGTGTGCTCAAGTCTCTTCACAGGAACCGAATAAAAATGATGAAAATTTGGTAATCCTAATAGTTTTCCAAGCGTTAATGTTTTCATACAATTAGTATAACAAAAATGAATGTTCAAATCTACAAAAAAGTTTAATACGTTAAACCCAAGAGTGGTGTTCAAGATTCTACCAGTATTTTGGGATGATAGATTTCCTTTGATTGGGTAGTGTGAGGCTGGTTTTAATTGTTGTTTAGTCGAATGAAGAGCTTTTGGAGCTTGAAATTTTGGTGCAGGTAGCTAGAGTAGCCTTGAGGTTTTTCTAGGTTGGAAATATGACTTGCGAAACTAGTCACTTTCATAGTGTATTAATTCAGACGACTATGTTTTTCCATAATATAGTCGAATGAATTAGCTTTCAGACAAGGAACTGAGGCGCAGGCTGTACTAGAGTACGGCAAGGCGAAAGTGACGATGTATGAAAGCTAATTAAAATGACTATAAAACCCTTACTAGGTCGAGGTTCCTAATAAGGGTGTAAGGGGTATTTGATGAAGCTATTTTTTCTTTTGTTTCGTTAGGTTTAATCCAAAGGGAACCAGATTTTCTTCTTTACGAAGAATTCGATTGATATTTTCTTTATGACGGATAATCACAAAGAGTCCGAGAAAGACAATAATCAGTGTAAATAACCAGTCATATTCATTAAAGAGGAATCCAAATGCTGGAAACACTAAGACTCCCAAAATGGCTAAGGCGGCTGAAAAGACACTGGAGAAAGAGACCATAGACGTCAAATAAAGAGATACTGTGAAAATGATTACTAGATAGAGGCAAAATGCAGGTGCAACTCCCAAAAGCATTCCTGCAGACGTAGCAACAGCCTTACCACCCTTAAATTGAGCAAAAATAGGGAAGGTATGTCCTAGAACAGCTAGAAGACCGAAAACGATTGGTGAAATGTCTTGCACATGGAAGAGAATAGGTAAAAGGGCTGCTAAGGTTCCTTTTAAGAAATCGACAATAAATACAACTGTCCCTGCTTTTGGTCCCAGAATCCGAAATGTATTAGTTGTTCCCGTATTGCCAGATCCATGGTCACGAATATTGATATTAAAAAACGCTTGACCAATCCAAAGACCAGATGGAATTGAGCCTAATAAGTAGGCAGTAATGAATAGTAATACAATCTTTAACATAGTTTCATTATAGCATATTTTTTATCAAGAATTTTGAATTGGACACGAATTATCTTGTTGCACCGGAAAAGAACAGAAATATTTTGCAAAAATACAAAAAAACTTGTAATATAGAAAAGATGATAAGTATGGAGGTCAAATTTGGCTAAGAAAGAGATTGATATTAATAATTATAACGATGATGCCATTCAGGTCTTGGAAGGGTTAGATGCTGTTCGTAAACGTCCCGGCATGTATATCGGATCAACAGACGGCAACGGTCTACACCATATGGTTTGGGAGATTGTCGATAATGCGGTAGATGAAGCATTGTCTGGATTCGGGAATAGAATTGAAGTAACGATTCATAAAGATGGAAGTTTATCCGTAACAGACTGTGGTCGCGGTATGCCAGTTGGTATGCATGCTACAGGCAAGCCAACGGTTGAAGTCATCTTCACCGTTCTCCATGCAGGTGGTAAGTTTGGCCAGGGTGGGTATAAAACGTCAGGTGGTCTGCATGGGGTTGGTTCTTCTGTGGTCAATGCCCTATCTAGTTGGTTAGATGTGGAAATTACCCGTGATGGTGCAGTTTATAAACAACGCTTTGAGCAGGGAGGTAAGCCTGTTACTACCTTGAAAAAAATTGGTAGTGCACCAAAATCAAAAACAGGTACCAAAGTTACCTTTATGCCTGACGGTACCATTTTCTCTACAATTGATTTTAAATTTAATACCATTGCAGAGCGGTTGAAGGAATCTGCCTTCTTGCTCAAGCAAGTGACGATGACCTTGAAAGATGAGCGCACTGGTGAAAAAGAAGAGTATCACTACGAAAATGGTGTTCAGGATTTTGTATCTTATTTAAATGAAGACAAGGAAACTCTGACACCAGTCCTCTATTTTGAAGGTGAAGAATCTGGTTTTCAAGTACAAGTAGCCATGCAGTACAATGATGGCTATTCAGATAACATACTCTCATTTGTAAACAATGTTCGTACCAAGGATGGTGGTACTCATGAGACAGGATTGAAACTTGCTATTACCAAGGCTATGAACGACTATGCCCGCAAGACCAACTTGCTCAAGGAAAAGGACAAGAACTTGGAAGGCTCTGACTACCGTGAAGGCTTGTCAGCTGTCTTGTCAGTTCTCGTCCCGGAAGAACATCTTCAATTTGAAGGTCAAACTAAAGATAAACTTGGAAGCCCGCTTGCCCGTCCAATTGTAGATGGAATCGTTTCAGAGAAATTAACGTTCTTCCTTTTGGAAAATGGTGAATTAGCTTCAAATCTAGTTCGTAAAGCCATTAAGGCGCGTGACGCCCGCGAGGCTGCGCGTAAGGCACGTGACGAATCCCGAAACGGTAAGAAAAATAAGAAGGATAAGGGTCTTCTGTCAGGTAAGCTAACTCCAGCCCAGTCTAAAAATCCAGCCAAAAACGAACTCTATCTGGTCGAGGGAGATTCAGCCGGAGGCTCTGCCAAACAAGGCCGTGACCGCAAGTTTCAAGCCATCCTACCTTTGCGTGGTAAGGTTATCAATACCGCCAAGGCAAAAATGGCGGACATCCTCAAAAACGAAGAAATCAACACCATGATTTATACAATTGGTGCAGGTGTTGGATCAGACTTTACGCTGGAAGATGTTAACTATGATAAGATTATTATTATGACCGATGCGGATACAGATGGTGCCCATATTCAAACGCTTTTGTTAACATTCTTTTATCGCTATATGAGACCCTTAGTAGAAGCAGGGCGAGTTTATATTGCATTGCCTCCTTTATATAAGATGTCTAAAGGAAAAGGGAAGACAGAAAAGATTGCCTACGCTTGGTCTGATGGAGAGCTAGAAGATCTCCGCAAGGATTTTGGCAAAGGCTCTACCCTCCAACGCTATAAAGGTCTTGGTGAAATGAATGCTGATCAGCTCTGGGAAACGACTATGAACCCTGAGACTCGAACCTTGATTCGTGTGACGATTGAAGATTTGGCGCGTGCGGAACGCCGTGTATCTGTCCTTATGGGGGACAAGGTCGAGCCACGCCGTAAGTGGATTGAAGACAATGTTAAGTTTACATTGGAGGAAGCGACAGCTTTTAGTAAATAGGTGTAGAACTTATGGTTAGAAAAAACTATTTTGAAATACTTAATAATATGCAGTTTGATCCAAGTGTAGAATACAAAAATCTTTTACAACTTCTTTCATCAAATGGATTGTTTGAGGAATTAGTAGATAAATTTCTAAGTTATAGAAATCGTAAAACATTTATAAGTCTTGATAAATTCCTAGAATTTTGTTTATCACAAGCAGATAATGAATTAGAGAGACTTTTAATTTTTTCTGAAATTTTAAATGACATCTTACCAATCGTAAGTCCATTTAATCCCTATTATAAAAATGATATATATGCTATTCGAGAAAATATTGAAAGTTTTCTAAATTCTATTAACCATGAATTTATTGAATTAGAAAATGGTAACCAAATCATCGTTGAAAAGAATGTGTATGCTTCGCAGGTATCTCAAATCATTTCTGAAACTAATATTCATGAAGCTATAAAAGTTTTAGAATATAATCATTTTGCTAATAAAGGCAATGTTGAACGTAAGAGAGAAATTTTGATATCTTTAGCGAAATATCTTGAACCTTTAAGAAATGAACTTAATTCTTCTGAAGAATTGAAAGAAGTCTTGAAAATAAACAATGGGAAAATTTCAGCTGTTGACAAACTTTTTGAAATGTATAATCAGTTTGGTTTACGACATAACAATAGCAAGCAATACCATAATAGTATGACAGAAGAAGAGTGTGAACGATGGTATGATGATATTTATACATCGACATTGTTTGTTGTTTTAAGTTTGGATGAGGCTCAGATTTTATCGCGATTGAATCTATTAAAATCTAAATGAAAATCACTCAAACCTTGAGGATTTGTAAATCTAGCATAAACAAATGATGTGAGGTGTTTTATGCCACTAAGAGTAAAATTAACTGACGGTTTTCAAAAACGGTTGTCTGAATGGGCTCGAAAGCGCAAGCCATTTAAAAATAAACAGGAGTTGGAAGAGAAATTTGACCAAGCATTGAAGATTTGGCAATCTTACAAAACTCGGCAACATGCAGAAAACTTGCTATCTGAGCAAGGAAAATTAGAACATTTTTTACATAGCACGGAACGGAAACTGTCTCGTATGCCTTTTGGTGGAGATAAGTTTGCGGCTATTCCAGGCTTGATTTCCATGGTGCGAAGCTATATCCGTAGAGATTACAGCAAGTTACCCAAAGGGACAATCCTCGCAATTATAGGTGCTTTGATTTATTTTTTCAGTCCTATTGATGCCTTACCAGATTTCATCCTTGGAGCAGGTCTACTTGACGATGCCTTTGTCCTTAATGCCTGTTTGAAATTAATCAAAACAGATGTCGATGACTTTAGAAGCTGGCAAGCAAGCCAGTGGAAAGTGGATGAGTAGCTCTGCTATTTTCAAAAGGAGAAAGAAGATGTTAGAGAAAGTTGAACGCTTAATAAGTGAAATTAACCGTATTCATCTGGAGTATTCAAAGGATTATTTAGAAACTGGTAAGGTTGAAAAGGTCAATCTCAAACATACCTTTGCAAAGGTTCCAACTCAACCTATTCTGGCTTATCGGCTCAACTTACACGAATCTATCAATGACTACTTGATGCGTGCCGATGTCAAGGATATTGCCTATTTTTATCGTGTCAAAACATCGGAATCGATTTTGGATAAGATTGAGCGTTTTAAGGAGAGAAGCGAGGGCTATCCTGTCAACTCCATTCTCAATGATATTTTCGGTGCTCGTATGATTCTAACTTCTGAGGAAATTGCTGAGGTCATGGAGCGTCTGGATGACTGGCAGGAACAATATGGTCTGAAAAACTGGTATCTGCGTGATAAAGACGGCTATGTTGGTATTCATATCTATTTCAAGAATAAGAGCAATTTTTACTATCCGTGGGAACTGCAACTGTGGGATGAGAAGGATGTAGAAGGCAATATTGCCAGTCATATCAAGTATAAGAGGAAGTTTGTGAAGTAAGTCGAGGTAAATTTTTCTCTTTTCAAAACAATGTGAAAGAAAGGAATGTTCAGTTAGCTTGTTTAACTGAATGCGGGACCGAATCGTCCCTTTGTATCTTAATTTATGTCTAACATTCAAAACATGTCCCTTGAGGACATCATGGGAGAGCGTTTTGGTCGCTACTCCAAATACATTATTCAGGAGCGGGCTTTGCCGGACATTCGTGACGGTTTAAAGCCCGTGCAACGTCGGATTCTTTATTCCATGAATAAGGACGGCAATACGTTTGACAAGGGCTACCGCAAGTCCGCCAAGTCAGTCGGAAATATCATGGGGAATTTCCACCCGCACGGGGATTCCTCTATTTATGATGCCATGGTCCGCATGAGTCAGGACTGGAAAAATCGCGAGATTTTGGTGGAGATGCACGGAAACAACGGTTCCATGGACGGCGATCCACCTGCGGCGATGCGTTACACCGAGGCTCGCCTGTCGGAAATGGCAGGTTATTTGCTGGCCGACATCGAGAAAAAGACAGTACCATTTGCCTGGAACTTTGACGATACGGAAAAAGAACCAACTGTGCTACCAGCTGCCTTCCCCAATCTCTTGGTTAATGGGGCGACAGGAATTTCAGCTGGGTACGCGACTGACATCCCGCCGCATAATCTGGCGGAGGTCATCGATGCCGTTGTTTACATGATTGATCATCCGACTGCTAAGTTAGAAAAGCTAATGGAGTTCTTGCCTGGACCAGACTTTCCAACAGGTGCCATTATCCAAGGGGCTGACGAAATCAAGAAAGCCTATGAAACTGGAAAGGGCCGTGTCGTAGTCCGTAGCCGTTGTGACATTGAACAACTGAAGGGTGGAAAGAAACAGATCATTGTGACGGAGATTCCGTACGAAGTAAATAAGGCTGTTCTGGTTAAAAAGATTGATGATGTCCGTGTCAACAACAAGGTGCCTGGAATTGCTGAGGTACGTGACGAGTCAGACCGTACAGGTCTGCGGATTGCCATTGAGCTGAAAAAAGACAGCGATGAGCAAACCATTCTCAACTATCTCTACAAATACACCGACCTGCAAATTAATTACAACTTCAACATGGTGGCGATTGATAATTTCACACCGCGTCAGGTCGGCTTGCAGAAGATACTGTCTAGCTATATTGCCCATCGCCGTGAGATTATCATTGCTCGTTCTAAGTTCGACAAGGAGAAGGCAGAGAAACGTCTTCACATAGTTGAGGGTTTAATTCGTGTCATTTCCATCTTAGATGAAGTTATTGCTCTTATCCGTGCATCTGAAAACAAGGCTGACGCCAAGGAAAATCTGAAAATCAGCTATGACTTCAGCGAGGAACAGGCAGAAGCTATCGTAACCTTGCAACTCTACCGCTTGACCAATACCGACATTGTGACCTTGGAAAATGAAGAAGCAGCCCTACGCGAGCAAATTCAGACCTTGGCAGCCATTATTGGCGATGAGCGGACCATGTTCAATCTCATGAAGAAGGAACTGCGTGAGGTCAAGAAGCAGTTTGGTAACCCTCGGTTGAGTGAATTGCAGGTTCAGGCAGAAACGATTGAGATTGATACTGCAAGCCTTATTGTCGAAGAAGAAACCTTTGTGAGCGTGACAAAGGCAGGTTACATCAAACGGACAAGTCCTCGTTCTTTCAATGCCTCAACGCTAGAAGAAATGGGCAAGCGAGATGATGATCAGCTGATTTTCTTGCAGAATGCAAAGACAACTCAGCACCTCTTGCTCTTTACTAATCTTGGAAATGTCATCTACCGACCTGTTCATGAGTTGACAGATATTCGTTGGAAGGACATTGGTGAACACCTGAGCCAGACCTTGATGAACTTTGATACCGATGAAGAGGTTATCTTTGCTGAATTGGTTGAGAATTTTGATGAGGGGACTTATTTCGCGGTAACTAAATTTGGCCAAATTAAACGTGTAGAGCGGAAGGAGTTTGCTCCATGGCGGACTTACAAGTCTAAGTCAACCAAGTATGCCAAACTCAAAGATGCCGAAGATGTGGTTATTACTGTATCGCCTGTAGTTTTGGATGATATCATGCTCATCACTGAGAAAGGCTACGCTCTGCGATTTAACATCGAAGAAGTGCCAATCATCGGTGCCAAGGCAGCTGGTGTCAAGGCGGTCAACCTCAAGGATGGGGATGTGGTGGCTGCGGCCTTTATCAGCAATACCAGCTCCGTCTATATTCTGACCCAGCGTGGTAGCTTGAAGCGGATGGCGACGGAGGAAATCCCTGTGACCAGTCGTGCCAAGCGTGGTTTGCAGGTGCTTCGCGAACTCAAGGCTAAACCACACCGTGTCTTTGTGGCGGGTCCTATTTACACGGAAAATAGCGGTGCGGTCCTCGATTTGTTTACTTCAGAAGTAGAGACGACAGACCAGCAGATACTCGTCATCACCTCTACAACGGGTCAAGTTATCGAGAAAAATCTTGCGGACTTATCCTTGTCTGAACGGACCAGCAATGGCTCCTTCGTTAACGATACTATTTCCGAGCAGGAAGTTTTCGCGGCGACGATTAAGGATTAGCCGTGCCAATCATGTTAAAAAGTAAGAACCTGTATTCACAAGCAAGGTATACTGAGCTGTGAATATAGGTTTTAAGAATAAGAAAGGAAAAGAAGATGAGTGTAGATCGTTTTATTGATTTTTTTATTCCAGAACATTATGACCTCTTTTTAGATATTTGTCGGATAGACAAGACTTTCACTGGTAAGGTCAGCATTCAGGGAGAGGCATGTCAGCAACGTCTGTCCTTCCATCAGAAGAATTTAACCATTTCTTCTGTGCGTGTCGGAGAACAGGCTGTAGCCTTTGAATTGGATGTGGAAAAAGAGGCTGTTTCTTTTGATAGTCCAGTTGTAGGGCAGGTTCTTGTTCAGATGGAGTTTTCTGGAACCATTACCGACAACATGACAGGGATCTACCCGTCTTATTACAAGATTGATGGTCAGACTAAAGAAATTATTTCAACCCAGTTTGAGAGTCATTTTGCTCGTGAAGCTTTCCCGTGTATTGATGAGCCTGAGGCCAAAGCGACATTTGATTTTTCGGTAATATTTGACCAAGAAGAGGGTGAAATAGCCTTGTCCAATATGTCTGAAAAGAATGTGGCAGAGCGCCAAGAAACAGGGGTTTGGACCTTTGAAACAACTCCACGCATGTCCTCTTATTTGTTGGCCTTTGCTTTGGGAGACCTGCATGGTAAGACAGTCAAAACTAGCAAGGGAACAGTGATTGGTTCCTATGCGACCAAGGCTCATCAGTTGAGCGAATTGGATTTTTCATTGGACATTGCCAAACGCGTTATTGAATTTTACGAAGATTATTTTGGTGTGGCTTATCCTATTCCTCAATGTTTGCACGTTGCCTTGCCTGACTTTTCAGCGGGTGCAATGGAGAACTGGGGCTTGATTACCTACCGTGAAGTTTACTTGCTAGTGGATGAAAATTCAACCGTTACTGCCCGTCAGCAGGTTGCGCTGGTCATTGCCCATGAAGTAGCCCATCAATGGTTTGGTAACTTAGTGACCATGAAGTGGTGGGATGACTTGTGGTTGAATGAATCTTTTGCCAATATGATGGAATACGTGGTGATTGATGCTATTGAACCGACTTGGAATATCTTTGAAGATTTCCAAACGACTGGTGTGCAGGCGGCTCTGAAACGCGACGCGACAGATAGTGTGCAGTCCGTTCATGTGGAAGTTCATCATCCAGACGAAGTCAATACGCTCTTTGATGCGGCGATTGTCTACGCTAAAGGAAGCCGTTTGATGCACATGTTGCGCCAGTGGCTAGGTGATGAAGCCTTCCGCGCAGGCTTGAAAATATATTTTGAGCGCCACCAATATGGAAATACACAGGGTAGTGACCTCTGGAATGCTCTTTCTGAGGCATCCGGTCGCGATGTGGCAGCCTTTATGGATTCGTGGTTGGAACAACCGGGTTATCCTGTTGTGAAACTGGCTGTCGAAGGGGAGGAATTGGTCATTTCACAGCAACAATTCTTCATCGGAGAGCACCAAGATAAGGGACGTTTGTGGCAAATTCCGCTCAATGCGACATGGGAAGAAGTGCCAGATACGTTGGTTGAACCAGAAATCCGCATTGCCAACGCCGGTCAACTGATTAGCAAGCAGTCGCAACCCTTGCGCTTGAATACTGGCAATACTGCCCACTATCTGGTGGATTACCAAGGCAATTTGTTTGATAACTTATTACATTCTTGGGAACAGCTGGATAAGATTTCTAAATTGCAAGTTTTACATGAGCGTCGTCTCTTGGCAGAAGCTGGTGTGATTTCCAATGCAGTTTTGGTGGACTTGATGGCACCGTTGACAAATGAAACAGACTATGCTGTTTTGGATGCCATCTTGTATTTGGTGGCAGGAATTCGTCGTTTTGTCGATGAGGGAACCGTGGCTGATGACCAATTTAAGAAACTGGTGCAGAAGCTCTTCGTAAAACAATATGACCGCCTTGGTTTTGAGAAGAAGGATGGCGAAACGGATGAGGATGAGTTGATTCGTGAGTACGCTCTTTCACAAATGATTGCCACCGACCATGCGGATGTTATTGAGCAAGCACAGGCTATTTATCAAGACTATAAAGACCGGATTGCAGAAATGCCAGCTGGTATTCGTCCTTATGTCTTAGCTAACCAAGTCAAACGGTTTGAGACTGATGGTTTGGTGGAAGAATTGCTCAACCTTTATGCCGGCAGTAATGATCCGGTTTTGAAACAGCACTTGCTAGCTGCCATTGTTGAAACCAAACAGGACGCTAGTCTGGACTTGATTTTGTCTGTCTTGAAGAATAAGGATGTCGTGAAACCGCAGGATTTGGCAGCTTGGTATGGAAGTTTGTTACGGAAAGAATTTGCACAGGAAAAAGTTTGGACTTGGGCACGCAACGAGTGGAACTGGATCAAGCAAGCATTGGGTGGGGACATGAGTTTTGACCACTTTGTGCTGATTCCAGCAGCAATCTTTAAAACAGACATCCGTCTAGCTGAGTACAAAACTTTCTTTGAGCCACAATTGGATGATATGGCGCTCAGTCGCAATATTCAGATGGGTATTCGTGACATCGAGTCCAGAGTACAACTGATTGTCAAGGATAAGGACGCTGTAATTGGAGCGATTCAAACTCAAACAGAGTCAGTATAGAAAAATGAAGAAGTGTCTCGTGATGGAGATACTTTTTTTTCAAAAACAATCGTCATTTGCAGATTTTTGAATTCACTTGTCTCCATTGACTAGTTTTTTCTGTTATACTGGTGTTAGAAAGTACAGCCTAAGATGACATGTGTGATGGAAGAAGGCGGTTTAGGTGAGATAATGAAAAAGTTGTTTACAGCTCTAGTGGCAGTGGTAGGGATTAGTTTCTTGTTGTTTTATGGTTTTAAGCTCTTTAATGGGACGGATTATCATGAAGAGGACGGTACCAATACCAACGCGGCGAGCAAGGAGCAGGATGAATTTTTTGCGGAATTGGAAGAATATTATCCAGATTTATTTAACGTTATTTCTAAGGACCGTGAGACCTACGTGGTTCCGGGTCTTGTTCAGACAGAAAGTGTGCAAGCCAAAGGTGAGGACAAGGGAGATGCTGACCAAACGGAAGATATGACACCGCAGGGACTGAGCTTTGCAGAGAATTTTGTCATTATTTCTGCCTATAGTGCGAGTTATTCTCATAATTCCGTCCTCTGGTTCTTGAACCGTGAGTCAGGTGATTATCTCAAGACGATTGTTCTGCCAACGACTAGCCATGTCGGCGGAATTGCCTATGATACACAACACGAGCGTTTGTGGATTACAACAACGGATAAAGACAGTAGTTCTCAGATTTCAGCTTTGGACTTAGAAACCTTGGAGCAAGAAGATTTCAGCAAATCTCAAAAAGAAGTGACGTTTGACCAACAATATGATCTGGACAATATTGAAAAATCATCCTACATGTCTTATTATGACAATCATCTGCTTGTTGGTTATTTTGATAAGGATGAGAAGGGTCATTTGGGAATTTTTGATTTGGACAATCAAGGTTTGCTCTTCCGGAAAAAAGAAGGCAACGACGGTTATCAGCCCAAGCGCGTGATTGATACTTTGAAAAAAATTCAAGGCGTGGCTGTCGGGGACAAGGAGATAATTTTTTCGCAGTCCTATGGCAAGGATGATTCTAAACTTCTCTTCTTTGCTTTTGATAATCTGGATAATCTTGGGCATCTGGATCAAGAAAAGGATATTGAAAAAGATTTGACTGCGCCTCCTTATATGCAGCAAATTGTTGCGGAGGAAGATGGACTTTATCTCTTATTTGAATCTTCTGCCTTTAAATACCGGCTCAATCCAACGGTCACATCGGTAGACCGTGTACTAAAAATCAATGTTGATTGATAGAAAGTAGTGAAAGATTTAGTTATCAAGAAAGGATAGTGGATGAAAGCAATAAAAACATTTTTTAGGATAAAAATCTATCTCTGGGTCATGATTGGCCTGCTCTTAGCCTTGCTTGGCATGTGGGCAGTTGGCTATAGTAGAGGAGCTGGAAATCAATCTTCTGAGCGCACAATTAGCTCGACAATACAGTCTGTTGAGAAGGTCAATGAGCTTGTTTTTCTGACAACAGGGATTGAGACGGTCATTACAGAAAAGAACCGTACAGAAATTTTCGGCAAAGAAGTGCCTTTTACAGAAAAATCAGCGCTGATTATTTTGCGTTACAAGGTAAAATTTGGTATTACGGATCCTGTTTCGATTGAACAAATAGGAGACAATCACTATCAAGTCCGCATTCCCAAGTTTCGTGTGGTCGGCTTTGCATTGAGCGAAATTCCCTATACTTTATACGATAAAAGTGGTGAAATATTGAGTTTGCTAACAGAAGAAGTAGACACTGGATCAGTTCTAACGGAACAATTCAAATCCAAGGAACAAGAAAAGGTCCTGCAGACCTATAATGAGGATATTCAGAGTTCAGCAATGAGTTACTACATCAATTTATTTAGGGCGATTTCGCCAGACATAAAGCTAGAATTTATTTTTGCGGTCTAATTTCTTAGATTGCCGAAATTTTCTGAATTTTTCTTGAAATTCATCACCAAAAGTAGTAGAATAGTAAAAAATAAATTGGAGATGACCTATGACAGTAACTATTGACTGGGAGAATTTAGGATTTTCCTATATGAAATTACCTTATCGTTTTATTGCTTATTACAAAGACGGTCATTGGAATAATGGTGAATTGACAGAGGATGCAGAATTACATATTTCCGAAAGTTCACCTGCTCTACACTATGGTCAACAAGCATTTGAAGGTCTTAAAGCCTATCGAACTAAGGAAGGGAAGTTGCAACTTTTCCGTCCAGATCAAAATGCTGAGCGTTTGCAACGAACCGCTGACCGACTTCTTATGCCTCAAGTTCCAACAGAATTATTTATTGAAGCTTGTAAGCAAGTGGTGAAAGCGAATGCTGATTATGTCCCACCATATGGAACTGGCGGAACGTTATATCTACGACCGCTTTTGATTGGTGTTGGTGACATTATTGGGGTTAAGCCAGCTGACGAATATATCTTTACTGTCTTTGCTATGCCAGTTGGAAACTACTTTAAAGGTGGATTAGCTCCAACCAATTTCCTTATTCAAGATGAATATGACCGTGCTGCCCCGAATGGTACAGGAGCGGCAAAAGTTGGCGGGAACTATGCGGCTTCATTACTGCCAGGGAAGTATGCAAAAAATCAAGGATTTTCAGATGTTATCTACCTGGATCCAGCTACTCACACGAAAATTGAAGAAGTTGGGTCAGCTAACTTCTTTGGTATCACAGCTGAAAATGAATTTGTTACGCCAGTTTCACCATCTATCCTACCTTCAATTACCAAGTATTCTCTTCTTTACTTAGCAGAAAAACGATTGGGATTAAAAGCAATTGAAAGGGAAGTCTTTGTGGATGAACTAGATGATTTTGTTGAAGCAGGAGCCTGTGGAACCGCCGCTGTTATTTCCCCAATTGGTGGTATCCAAATCGGTGATAAATTACATGTGTTCCACAGTGAAACAGAGGTTGGTCCTGTAACCCGCAAACTTTATGAAGAATTGACAGGAATTCAGTTTGGTGATATTGAAGCACCAGAAGGTTGGATTGTTGAAGTGGAGTAAAATTAATAAATAAAACTAGGTAAACGTATACTCTCTATTGTTGGTAATTAATTTACAAATACAATAGAAGAATTTGTTACGGTTACCTAGTTTTTTTGAAATTTATCTATTTTTATGAATTATTCAAGACTTGTTATATTATATTAAATCATTGGTTCTTTCTCCCTTAAAACTATACTTAGCTTTTTGTGAAATTAATAATTTAAATATTTTATATTTCAAATTAATACTTAACAAAAATCAAAAATAGCGTTATAATAGTATTATGACAAAAGAACTTACCCAGACACAAGTTGAAGAATTAAAGCAAGCACTTAAAGATAAAAATAATGCTCCGCATCATAGAAAAATACAAGCACTCATTCTTTATTCTGAAT